>JALUVF010000057.1 GCA_027020915.1 bacterium | reverse complement strand
CGGTTGCTAAGGGCATTCCTGTGCTCTGTATCGCTGTGCCAGGGCTTCACCCAGGGACCGACTCCATCTTCTAGGGCCTGGATGACCCTCTCGGTTACCTCTTTGTAGATGTCTCTGCGCTTCATCTCCTCCCTCCTAATTCTGGCTTTTATGCCGGAGGGGAGGAGATTCCCCGCCTTGGGGGATGTGTTTTCTCCTTCCCCCCGGCGGGGTGATTTCTTGTTTTTTTCTCAGTTAAGCCCTTTCCACTCCAGGACACGCTTGGTTGTCCTGACCTCCGATAGGGCCACTCTCTCTGCCAGTACCATCTCCAGGTCTTCTCTCTTCCTCCAGTTTACCGTTACGTAGTCCAGGATGTTGTCTCCTAGGAGTTGGAATATCTTCTGGAGGTCCCAGTCGTACTTGGTCTTTTCCATGTAGCCGATAGTCTTGGGTCTGCCGTTGCCGTTGGCGATTTCTATGTTCCTGCCCTTGAGCTCCTTCTTAAGGTAGTCTTCGAGGTCTTTGATCCTTGAGTTGAGGAGCAGGTACTCTTCAAGGGCTTCTTGGACGGGTTCGGGGAGCTCTTCTGTCGGGACCTTGAGGGTCTCGGTGTTTTCCATGCCTTCACATATCCCTGCTTTCCTGTAGGGACAGAACCCGCACTCCCAGGGGTAGCGGGGAGTTTCGTCTTCCATGAACTTTTCGATCAAGGTTTCCAGCTCTTCCCGGGTGATGTTCTCTTCGGTTTTCCTGATGATAAAGACTTTCTTCAGACCGGAGCCATTGAGCTTCACCATGGTCTTGATGAAGAGGTAGTGCTCAACGGGCTTGGGGGAGTACTTCTGCTCCAGGAGGTACTTTTGGATCTTGGCCTGGAGCATGTAGTTCTCCGGTATGGATATCCTCTTTACCAGCTCTGGGTCGGCAATGAACTTGGCCTCTTCAGGCACGGAGTCGTAGGGCAGGTTGTGGTAGGCCAGCTTCATGTTCTTGAGCTCAAGGCCTATCACCTTCTTCTTCCCGATGATGGCGATGTCCAGGTGGCCGTTGATTTTGAGCCCTTTGTCACTTTTATAGGGCAGCTCTTCTTCCAACCTTACCCTCTTTGCTCCCCATAAGGAGAGGAGGGCTTCTTTCACTTCCTTCTCGAAGTAGAAGCCGTCGTCTATCTCTAGTGAATCGGCCTCGATCTCAGGGTGTTCTTCTCTGAAGCGGACCTTTAGGGGGCAGTAGATCAGAGAAGTGACCCCAATGGATCCTTCGGGGTACTCTAGATTTCTTCCCTCTTTTGCCTTTCTGCTGATTTCGTCAATGATGGTTTTGAATACTTCTATGTTGCACATCTTTGTCCTCCCTTGGTTCGTTTTCGGGGCAGGGAGAAATCTCTCCACCAGCCCAGCCGTGGGATTTGTATCTCCTGTAGGTTTCGCACCTGGGACACCACTCCTCACCATCCAAAACCTGCCGGAGTGGGCTACCACAGGTGTGGCAGTGACCGCAGTTTCTCTTTGCCATGTTCTTTTCCTCCGTGCATAAAGAGACCCCGCAGGGGCCCAAACGATAACCCTCTCGTTGGGTATCAGGATTTAGAGCAAAGCCTGCGGGGTCTCTTTGGTCAGGACACGCTAGAAGGGGAAGTCGTCATCATCGATTGGTTCACCAGCTGCCACGGGCACCTCTTCGACAGCTTCCTCTTCCACCTTCTCTTCGAAGCAGGCTTCTGCACTCCACCTGTCGAGCAGATGAGCCAAGAAGAGGAAGTCCAGGTTGCCCATGGGCACCGAGATTCGGTTGTCTTTTCCTCTAGAGATCACAATGGCGTAGCCTGATCTCTGTTTTCCGTCTTTCTCTCTCTGCCAGTGCTCGACAGAGAGGGTGGTGGTAACCTCGCCTCCATTGCTGTCGGTGAACTTGTGGACGATGGCGTTGGTTGCGCTTTCCTTGGTTTCTCTTACGGCCTTGATGTACAGGGACAGGCCAAAGGCCTCTTCAGGTTGGAGCTTGAGGACGATCTGCCTGTCTCTCCCTCCTTTTTCCAGCGGGAATGCTCTCAGGAAGATCCTTCCGCTGGCATATCCGTTCTTCACGGTCCTGCCCATGGAGACTTCCAGTCCGCTTTTCTTGCTGTAAAAAACCTTTTTCAACATCTTACACCTCCACTCTTATTTATTTTTGAGTCACTTTCGCTTGTGTTGTATGTGTTTCGATCAACTTTTCGTAACATTTGTAACTGCACACCCACTTTCCGGTTAAATCCTGAATCAGTCGATCTCTTTCCCACGATCCATCAATGACTCTTCCTTCTCCCTCACAAAGTTTTACTCTCTCACAGACTATGCACTTAACCATTATCACCTCCTTCGATGGTTTTTGGGGGTTTATAATTTAAGAGTTAAGTAGTTAACTCCTTGGTAGGTTACTCGTTCACCGGGAGGCTAGGACTTATCCTCTCCCTGCAAACCACTCTCCTCCAACTGGAGGAGGTCTTTAATGGGTGGCTGTCTGCCCCCCCATTTGTCCCAACCAACTGGTTGGGATCGTCCAGCAATTGCGTGGACGGATGAAAAACCTTTGAACGGGAGTCTGGACTCCCGATAGCTTCGCTGTTCTCATTTTAGGAAGAAGGTAAAGCAGGGAGCGGAGGAGGGATGCCCCTCCTCCTTTATGTTGGAAAGGGGGGCTAGGGGGTTATAGAGGTGTCAGAGCCATCTCCGTTATTGTCTGTGCCTGCCTCTTCGAGTTCTTCTGCGACGATTGTTCTCAGGGTTCTGCTGG
>JALUVF010000056.1 GCA_027020915.1 bacterium | reverse complement strand
ATGGAAGGGATGGCGTGGAAGAAGTCCAGGGCCTCCTCAACGGTCATCTCCAGTACCTCGTGGATGTTTTTCCCCTTGTAACGTATGTCCAGGGTCTCTTGGTTGTAGCGTTTTCCCTGGCACACCTGGCAGGTGACGTAGAGGTCCGGCAGGAAGTGCATCTCCACCAGGAGGGCTCCTTCCCCCTTGCAGTGTTCGCATCGGCCTCCCCGGACGTTGAAACTGAAGCGTCCGGGGGTGTAACCCCGGGCCCGGCTCTCGGGGAGGCTGGCAAAGAGCTCCCGGATAGGAGTGAACAGACCCGTATATGTGGCGGGGTTGGACCGAGGGGTCCGGCCGATGGGAGACTGGTCCACCATGATCACCTTGTCTATTAGGCCTGTCCCCTTCATTTCTCTGAAGGGACCACAAGCCGTACGGGTCTTGTAGAGACGGTTTCTTAAAGCGGGGTAGAGGGTTTCGACCACCAGGCTGGATTTGCCCGAACCTGAAACCCCTGTGACACATACCAAGCAGCCCAGAGGGAAGGAGACGTCTATATCTTTCAGGTTGTGGTGGCATGCCCCCTTAATCACCAGCCACCCCTGGGCCTTGCGCCGTTCAGGGGGTATGGGGATGGATCTCTCCCCCCTGAGGTACTGAGCGGTGATGGATTGGGGAGCCTTCTCCACTTCCTGGGGAGGACCTGCCACTACCACTTCTCCGCCGTGTCTCCCTGCCCCCGGGCCCAGGTCCACCACGTAGTCTGCGGCCCGGATGGTGGCCTCGTCGTGCTCCACCACGATGACGGTGTTGCCCAGATCCCTGAGGCGCTTGAGGTTTTCCAGGAGACGCCCCTGGTCCCGGGGATGGAGGCCCACACTGGGTTCGTCCAGGACGTAGGTGACGCCCACCAGGCCTGATCCTATCTGGGTGGCCAGGCGGATGCGCTGACTCTCTCCCCCTGAGAGGGTGGCCGAGGCCCTGTCCAGGGTGAGGTAACCCAGGCCCACCTGGTCCAGAAACTCCAGGCGGGATACGATCTCCCTGACGATTCTGTGGGCTATGGCCTCTTTCTCGTCGGGGAAGGAGAGGCCCTGGAAGAACTCCAGGGCCTTTTTTACAGACATGGCCGTCACCTGGGCAATGTTGAGCCCGGCGACTTTTACGCTTAGGCTCTCGGACTTAAGCCGGGTCCCCTGGCATAGAGGGCAGGCCTTCTCCCTCATGTACTGCTCCAGTTCGGCCTTGATACGCTCTGATTCGGTCTCTCTATACTTTCTCTCCAGGTGGGGAATCACCCCTTCGAAAGGGGCGACAAAACCCCTCTCCCTGCCCCTCCACCGGTAGCGAAAGGCCATCCTTTCCGTGGTGCCGTAGAGGATGGCCTCCTGGTCTTCCCTGGGCAGGTCCTTGAAGGGAACGTCCAGGGGAATGCCCCTCTGGCGGGCCATCTCTGTGAGGATCTGGGTGTGGTAGTCTGAATCCCGCCAGGGGATGATGGCCCCTTCCGCCAGGGAGAGGGAGGGTTCCACCACCCTTTCCGGGTCTATCTCTTTGTGGAAGCCCAGGCCGTCGCATCGGGGGCAGGCTCCATAGGGTGAGTTGAAGGAGAAGATGCGGGGGGAGAGTTCGGGGAGGCTCACCCCGCAGATGGGGCAACTGAGCCTCTCACTGAAGAGCACCTCCTCTCCGTCTTCCCTCCATACCACCACCAGACCCTGGGCCCTTTCCAGGGCCAGTTCCATAGAGTCGGCCAGTCGGTTTCTCTCTTTGTCTCTTACCACCAGACGGTCTACCACCAGTTCCACGGAGTGTTTCCTCTTCTTGTCCAGCTCTATGGGCTCGTCCAGGCGCTTCACCTGGCCGTCTATCCTCACTCTCACGAACCCTTCCCGTCTCAGGGAGGCCAGGAGATCTCTGTACTCCCCTTTTCTCCCCCTCACCAGGGGTGCCAGGATCTGGATCCTGGTGCCCTGGGGCCAGGAGAGGACGGTGTCCACCATTTCCTGGAGGGACATGGAGGTGATGGGTCGGCCACACCGGGGGCAGTAAGGGGTCCCCAGGCGTGCGAAGAGAAGCCTCATGTAGTCGTAGATCTCCGTCACCGTGCCCACGGTGGACCTGGGATTCTTGCTTACCCGCTTCTGCTCTATGGCCACGGCCGGGGATAGGCCCTCGATGGTGTCCACATCGGGCTTCTCCATGAGTTCCAGAAACTGGCGGGCGTAGGCCGAGAGGGACTCTACGTAGCGGCGCTGGCCTTCGGCGTATATGGTGTCCAGGGCCAGGCTGGACTTCCCCGATCCCGAAAGTCCCGTTATGACCACCAGGGCATTGCGGGGTATCTGGAGATCTATATTTTTCAGATTGTGCTGCCGGGCTCCCCTTATCACAATCCAGTCTTTCATCTCCCTCCCACAACCATCGAGGTTCTAGGTTCAACCTTCGATGTTCTGTGTTTTTATTCCAACCTTGAACCTAGAACCTGGAACTTTGAACACTCCTTAACCTCAGCCTTAACCTTGACCTGTCTTTGTATCTCTGCCTTCATATAGTCCCCAGCGGGGACCTTCGCTACCCCTGGCCCAACTCTCTGGACCGGGCCTCGGCAGCGGCCACGGCCTCCATGATCATGCCCCTGAAGCCCGCCTTTTCTAAGACTGCCAGGGCGGCAATGGTGGTGCCCCCCGGAGAGGTGACCATCTCTATCATCTTGGCCGGGTGTTCATGGAGTTCCTCCAGGAGCTTCAGACTGCCCGTCATGGTCTTGAGGGCCAGGGTGGAGGCCAGATCCCGGGGAATACCCACCCTTACCCCGGCGTCGATCAGGGACTGGAGGAAGAGGAAGACGTAGGCGGGACCGCTGCCCGATAAGGCGGTTACAGCATCCATGAGTCTTTCGGGGACCTCTACCACGGTGCCCAGGGGAGACAGGAGGGTCTCCACCGTTCCCCGGTCCTCCTGGGTGGTGTTGGAGCCCAGGGTATAGGCCAGGACCCCTTCTCCGATGAGGGCGGGGGTGTTGGGCATGACCCTCACAATTCGAGTCCCGGAGGCCACTCGGGTCTGGATGAAGGAGCTTGTTATGCCCGCCGCCACCGAGATTAAGAGTCTCCCCGAGGTCCTGTCTCCCATCTCCCTCAGGAGTTCCTCCATCTGCTGGGGTTTTACGGCCACTATGATGACCTGGGCCTCTTCCAGGGCCTCTTCCAGGGTGGAGGCCAGGGAGAGGGCGTATTTGCTTTCTATCTCCCTCCTCCTTTTTGAAAAAATTTCATAACCCGAGATGGAGATCTTGCCCTCCTTCACCGAGGGCAGAAGCCCTTTCAGTATGGCTTCCCCCATTTTCCCCACTCCTACCAGAGAACAACGCATGGTCTTCACCTCCATAATCTCTCTTGTTTCAATGTGTTAAGACTATAGGACCCTGTAAGGGGTATTGTAAACCATGTTATTTGAATATGGTAATATCCGGGAAAAATCTTTTCTGCTCTTCCCATAGGTCCTAGAAAATTGGCCCTTGACACCTTTATAACTTTGTTGTTAGTTTTTCAAAGAAAAAGCATGAGGGAGTTAGAAAGGCCAAATAGAAGGAGGGAGGAGTTATGACCAAGGCAGAGTTGGTGGCCATCATGGCCAAGGAGGCGGGAATCACCAAGTCGGCTGCGGAGAAGGCACTGGAGGCTTTCATTAACGGAGTTAAGGGAGCCCTGGCCCGTGGTGACAAGGTGACCTTGGTAGGCTTCGGCACCTTCCTGGTGGCGGAGAGGGCCGAGAGGAGGGGGCGCAACCCCCAGACAAAGGAGGAGATCGTCATCCCTGCCAGCAAGGTGCCCAAGTTTAAACCCGGAAAGGCCCTGAAGGATCTAGTCAACAAGTAGTCCTCTTTTTTCCTTCCTTGATGGGGCCCCTTTGGGGGTCCCTTTTTTATGCCCTTCTACCACAGCAGTGTTTATACTTCTTTCCGCTGCCGCAGGGACAGGGCTCGTTCCTGCCGATCTTCCTGCCGTCCCTTCTGTAGGGCTGGAGGGTCTCCTGTCCCCCTCCCGCACCTGCGGCAGCGGCCATCTCTCCCCGGTGCTCCTTGTACATGCGTCTCCTCTCTCTACGGGTGAGGGGCCGGGTGTCCGTGGTGCTCTCTTCTCTCACCTGGAGACGAAAGAGGGTCTCCACCACCTGGGTCTTGAGGCGCTCTATCATGTCCATGAAGAGCTCGTAGGACTCCTTCTTGTACTCGTTCAGCGGGTCCCTCTGGCCGTATCCCCTGAGGCCTATTCCCTCTCTGAGGTGGTCCATGGCCAGGAGGTGGTCCTTCCACAGGTTGTCCAAAATGTAGAGGGTGACCATGCGCTCCAGGTTCCTGAGCTGCTCCGTACCCACCTCTTCTTCCTTCTTCTCGTAGGCCTCCATCACCCTCTCTTCCAGGAGCTCCAGGAGCTCTTCCCTGGAGAGGCCCTGGATTTCCTCCAGCTCCACTTCTATCCCGAACCTGCGCTCCACCTCCTTCTTTAGACCCTCCAGGTTCCATTCGTCCTGGCGAACCTTGTCGGAGGCGAAGGTGTCCAGGTAACTCTCCAGGAGGTCCCTGGCCATGGAGAGGATGTCTTCTTTCAGGTCCTTGCCTTCCAGTATGGCCCGGCGCTGACCGTAGATCACCTCTCTCTGGGTGTTCATCACGTCGTCGTACTCCAGGAGGTGTTTCCTGATCTCGAAGTTGTGGGCTTCCACCTTCTTCTGGGCGTTCTCTATGGCCCTGGTCACCATGGGGTGCTCTATGGGTTCCCCTTCCTTCATGCCCAGCTTGTCCATGACCTTCAGGAGCTTCTCACCGCCGAAAATGCGCAGCAGGTCGTCCTCCAGGGAGAGGTAGAAGCGGGTGGAACCCGGGTCTCCCTGGCGCCCCGCCCTTCCCCTGAGCTGATTGTCCACCCGGCGGGACTCGTGGCGCTCCGTGCCTATGATGTGGAGGCCTCCCAGCTCCACCACCTTCTCGTGCTCCTCCTGGGTGATGGCTTCGGCCTCGGCCAGGGCCTTCTCCCATTCCTCAGGGGAGATCTCTTCGTCCTTTTTGAAGCGTTTTTTGACGATGTCCCGGGCCAGAAACTGGGGGTTGCCTCCCAGGAGGATGTCCGTTCCCCTGCCCGCCATGTTGGTGGCGATGGTGACTGCCCCCAGGCGCCCTGCCTGGGCCACGATCTCCGCCTCCTTCTCGTGGTACTTGGCGTTGAGGACGTGGTGCTTGATGCGCCGCTTCTTGAGCATGGCCGAGAGGCGCTCGGAGTTTTCGATGGAGGTGGTGCCCACCAGAACGGGGCGTCCCTTTTTGTGTAGCTCTTCGATCTCCTTCACCACGGCTTCAAACTTCTCCCTCTGGGTTTTGAAGATGAGGTCGGGGTAGTCTATGCGGATCATGGGCATGTGGGTGGGGACCTCCACCACCTCTAAGCCGTAGATCTCCATGAACTCTGCTGCCTCTGTGACGGCAGTACCTGTCATGCCTGCCAGCTTGTCGTACATTCGGAAGTAGTTCTGGAAGGTGATGGTGGCCAGGGTCTGGTTCTCGCTCTCGATCTTCACTCCTTCTTTGGCCTCTACGGCCTGGTGGAGGCCGTCGCTCCAGCGGCGGCCGGGCATAAGACGGCCGGTGAACTCGTCCACAATGATCACCTTGCCGTCCTTCACCACGTAGTCCACATCCCGTTTGAAGAGGGCGTAGGCCTTGAGGGCCTGCTCCACGTGGTGGAGGATATTGATATTGCTGGGATCGTAGAGATTGTCCTCGTGGAGGACCTTCATCCTCCGCAGCTGTTCCTCTACCTTGTTCACCCCTTCTTCTGTTAAGGTGACGGCCCTCTGCTCTTCGTCCACTTCGTAGTCGATGCCTTTCTTCAGGGGCTTCACCACCCTGTCGGCCACGTAGTAGAGTTCGGTGGATTCTTCCGAGGGACCGGAAATGATGAGGGGGGTCCTGGCCTCGTCGATGAGGATGGAGTCCACCTCGTCCACTATGGCGTAGTGGAGCTCCCTCTGGACACACTCGGAGATGTCCCAGGCCATGTTGTCCCTGAGGTAGTCGAAGCCAAACTCGTTGTTCTGGCCGTAGGTGATGTCCGCCTGGTAGGCTTCTCTCCTGGAACAGGGGACCAGCCTGGTCTTGAACAGGCGGGGATCGTCCCACTCCACCAGGAAGGAGGCGTCGTGCTGGATGACTCCCACGGTGAGGCCCAGGGTGAGGTAGATGGGGCCCATCCATAGGGCGTCCCTCTTGGCCAGATAGTCGTTTACTGTGACCAGATGCACCCCTTTGCCCCCCAGGGCGTTGAGATAGATGGGCATGGTGGCCACCAGGGTCTTACCTTCTCCCGTCTTCATCTCGGCGATCTTGCCCTCGTGGAGGACGATGCCTCCCAGGATCTGGACATCGAAGGGCCGCATCTTCACCGTGCGCTTGGCCACTTCCCTAACCACGGCGAAGGCCTCTACCAGCAGGTCATCTGGGGACTCACCTTCCTGGATGCGGGCCTTGAACTCCTGGGTTTTGAGGGCCAGGGCCTCCAGGGGAAGATCCTTCACCTGGTCTTCCAGGGCGTTCACCTTGTGAACTATGGGCCACAGTTTCTTGAGCACCCTGTCGTTCTTGGTGCCGACGACCTTCTCAATGACTTTCATTATCATGACCGTTTTGCTCCCTTTTTTGTCTTCGCCTTTTGGGGTTCGATGTACCGTATGTAGGTTGAACCTCTGGACATCGAACCTGCTCCATTCATCCTACTTATATACCCGAGGGTTCCGAAAACCAAGGCTGAGGTGGTGGAGGGGCCGATCTAGCCCATCCTCACCAGGAGGTAGGTTGCCAGGGTGAGGTAGATGAAGGTGCCCATGATGTCGTTGAGGGTGGCAATGGAGGGGACGGTGAAGGCGGGGTCCACGCCCAGCTTCTTGGCGAAGACGGGGACCAGGACCCCTATCACCGAGGAGAGGGTCATGGAGACCAGGAGGGAGGCCCCCACGGCCACTCCCATGAGGAGGTTGTTCTGAACCAGTGTCACCAGGCCCGAGGCCAGGAGTCCCGCCACCAGACCCATGATGGCCCCCACTCCAAGCTGGCGTTTCAGGATGCGCCAGGCCATGCCTTCCATGCGACCCGTGGCCATGGCCCTCACGATGATGGTCTGGGTCTGATTGCCGACGGCCCCTGCCAGGGCCATGATGAGGGGGACGAAGAAGGCTACGGCCACCATCTCCGAGATGGTTTTGTGATAGTGCCTTATCACCAGTCCCGATATCATCTCTCCCACCAGGGTGAAGGAGAGCCAGGGGAGCCTGAGCCAAGCCACCTTCAGTGTGGAGGCCTCCCAGAGCTCGTCGGAGGAGGTACCCACCATCTTGTAAATATCCTCTGTGGCCTCTTCCTGGAGGATGTCTATGATGTCGTCTACGGTGACCACTCCCACGAGGCGGTTGTTCTCGTCTACCACGGGGACGGCCAGAATGTTGTACCGGGCCACCACCCTGGCCACCTCTTCCTGGTCCATGTCCACCCTCACCTTGATGACGTCGGGATTCATCACCTCTTTCAGTTTGGCCTTGGGGTCTTGAAGGATGAGCTGACGCAGTGATAAGACCCCCACCAGGTGGTTCCGGGAGTCCACCACGTATATGTAGAAGACCTCCTTCTCCCGGGACCGTCGCACCTCCTCAATGGCCTTCTCCACTGTCATATCCTCGGAGAGAGCCAGGTAGTCGGTGGTCATGATGCGTCCCGCCGTCTCTTCCTGGTAGCTGAGGAGCCTGTCTACGTCTTCCGCCTTGATATAGGGGAGGAGCTCCTCCCTCTTCTCATCGGGGAGGGTGTCCAGGATCTCCACGGCTTCGTCGGGGGGAAGGTGGTGCAGGATCTTGAGGATCTCCTTGGGCTCCATATCTTCCAGCACCTCCACCTGGAGGAGGGAGTCCATCTCTACCAGGACCTGGGCCGCTTCCTGGGGCTCCAGGAGGTTGAAGAGTTCCAGTCGCTCCTTATGGCTCAACTGGCGCATAAGGATGGCAATGTCGGCGGCATGGAGCTTGTTCAGCACCTTTCTCAGGTGTCCATGGGCCCCTTTGCGCAGCAACCGCCTGGCAGATTCTAAGGCCAGTCTGTTGGTTCCGTTAGCCATGGTCCTTCATCACCTTTAGCCCTTGGCCCGCTTTTGAGGCCTTCTGTACCCCAATTCCCTCAGGGCCCCTTCCTTTTTCCTCCACTTCTCCTTCACCTTGACCCACAGGTTGAGGTAGACCTTTATGCCCAGGAATCTCTCCATCTCTTCCCGGGCTGCTTCTCCTATCTTCTTGAGCATCTGGCCTTTGTGGCCGATGATAATCCCCTTTTGAGAGGATCTCTCTACGTATACGATGGCTTCCACAACCAGGATCTCTTCCTTCTCTTTTATATCCTCCACCACTACGGCGGTGGAGTAGGGGATCTCCTGGTGGGTGAAGAGAAAGATCTTTTCCCTGATGATCTCTGCTATCCAGAACTCCTCGGGCTGGTCGGTGATCATGTCTGGTGGATAGTAGTAGGGTCCTATGGGCAACAGGGATAGAAGGGTGTCCAGGAGGATGTCCTCTCCCTCCCCCGTGAGGGCCGAGAGGGCCAGGACCCTGGTGAAAGGTCCCTGGTTCTCCAGTTCCTGAAGCCGCCGTTCCTTCTCTCCCGGTTTCAGGAGGTCTATCTTGTTCACCACTCCTATCACGGGTCTTTCCTTGCCCAGAGAGAAGACCCGCTCCAGGGCCAGTCTGTCTTCTTGGGTGATGCCCCTGGTGCCGTCGGTGATGAGTACTATGGTGTCCACTTCTTGCAAGGTGGCCAGGGCCACCTCCACCATGTACTCGTTGAGCTTGTGGGTGGGATGGTGTATGCCCGGTGTGTCCAGGAAGACGATCTGCCCCCTGCTGGAGGTGTAGACTCCCAGGATGCGGTTCCTGGTGGTCTGGGGCTTGTGGGATACGATGGCCACCTTCTCCCCCAGGATAGAGTTCAAGAGGGTGGACTTACCTACGTTGGGCTTGCCCACCAGGGAGACGAAGCCTGAAGGTCCCTGGGTCAGGATGAGGGACCCTTCCATGGCCCTGTTCTGCCCGTTGTCCAAAACCATTCCCCCCTAATGCTCTAGGCCTTTCTCTTTTGCCTTATGGAAAACGGCCCTAGGATAGAACAGATAGGGGGAAGGAAATCAAGGGTGGGCTTCTCCAGTTCCTCCCTTGGGGAGCTGGAGCAACTTGGCGGGGGGGATCACCGTTCTTCCCGGGGGTTTGGTGCCATCATGACTTGGTAGGGATCGGGGGTTATGCATGAATAGAACTCTCCCCCCCTGGATTTTGCCTCTTTACAGCCTCTTACCAGATCAGTGAGTTCTTCTGTCTCGTAGTAGACGGTGTAGGAGAAGATGGGGATTCTGGCTTCTTTCTGGGTTAGATATCCTCCGAACTTGTCGATGTTTCCTTTGGCGAAAGGGTAGGCCTCTTCCAGGTATCTTTTGATGTTTGTGCGCTCCACGTAATTGTCCGGGAGTTGATCGAAGGGACCGTCGTACCAGTTGTTTCTGTCCACGCTACTGCCGTGTACCCCTATGAGGATCTTTCGCCTGTGCTGTTTGTCGTGGAAAAAGGCGAAACCCGTTCGCCTCCCCAGTATTATCCCCTCACCCAGGGGTATGAACCTTTCGGGGACGTAACCCCCTTCGTTGAGTATGTATAGGAAGTGCCTCTCTTCTCTGTCGAAGATCAGGAAGAACTTTAGGCCCGATTCATCGAATATGGGACCGACAAACACCTCGGTCTTCCTTAACTGGGCTTTTTGTGGGTTGCTGTCCCAGGCGTTGTTCAATTTAAAGACCACTCTCTTTCCCATGTAGCTGACGGAGTATTCAAAGGGTCCCAGGCGCTTTACCAGCACCCCGTCCTTTGCGGAGATGGCTTTATCCTTTCCTTCTCTGTCCTGGTAGTTTCCGTTCTCGTCGTATTCAAAGTAGCCGATGTGGATGATGCCTTCGTCCCGGTCGCAGGCGTCAAACCGGAGGTTACCCCATATGGTCTGGCCTGAAGCCTGGATCTGGAAGTAATAGTAGTTCTCCGTTGGGTAGACCATCACCTCTTCGTCTAGCCTTGAAAAGACGGCCTGGAAGACAGCCATGGGGTCTTGGAGGTTTAGGTTCGTGTATACTCCTTCGATGAATTTCTCATTGAACTCTATATTATTATTCCCGTTTTTTAGGGGGCCCGACTGGAGAGGATAGGGGCGGTCCAGCCGGGCACATGCTGCCAGGGAAGCAAGGAGCACGCCCAGAAGGATAAGCAAGGCTCTGTATTTGGCCACGGAGTCGCCCCTCCCTTTTGATACTTGTTATCTTGGTTCCGGCCAGGATTTACCTTTTATATGACGAGGCCAGGAGATCCTCTTTTCGTGGGGGGGAGGCCAGGTGACCTCTTTTGCGTGGGGAGGCCAAGTTATTCTTTTGGGATGTCCCAGAAAGTCGGGAGGCCAGGTGACCTCTTTTGTATGGGGAGGCCAGGTGAGTCTTCTCACATGGTATGGGGGGAAGGTGACGTTCTTTGTGTGATGGGGCCAGGTTTTACCTTTGGCGTGGATGATGTCGGGAGGCCAGGTGGCTCCTTTTGTATGGGGAGGCCAAGTGACTCTTCTCACATGGTATGGAGGGAAGGATTCGTTCTTTGTGTGGCGGGGCCAGGTTTTACCTTTGGCGTGGGCAGCGGCAGGAGGCCAGGTGACCCCTTTTGTATGGGGAGGCCAGGTGACTCTTCGCATATGGTATGGGGGGAAGGATTCGTTTTTTGTGTGGCGGGGCCAGGTGATCCCTTTGGCGTGGTATGGAGGCCAAGTGACCCTTTTTGTGTGACGTGGCCAGGTTTTACCTTTGGCGTGGATGGAGGCGTCGGGGGGCCAAGTGGCTTCTTTTGCATGGGGAGGCCAGGTGATTTGACTGGCATGGAAGGGAGGCCAGGTGACCCCTTTTGTATGGGGTGGCCGGGTGACGCCTTTCAAATGGGCAGGGGCTAAATGATCGGGAGCCCCTGGCTCGGCCTCAGGGTTGAGGAGCCTCTCCTTCACGCTTTTCCCGGTTTCGGGAAGGCGGTCAATGGGTTTTGCCCGGGCCGTTGACACCAGAAGAAGAAGGGCCAGGGCGGCCATCAGAGAGGTTGCCTTCAAGATTATCTTCTCTTTGTCTCTTTCTTCCATGGTGAAAACCTCCATAAATTCTTCGTCTCTCCTCCTTTCAACCGCTGGAGGAGGATCCGGTTATCCTTTTTTATTAGTGTTTCTCTGGAAGGAGGAAGGTGATCTGTTCTAGAGATAGAGGTGTCTTATTGGATAGTTGTTTCAATATATTAGGTCTATGGAAAAGATTTACAAGGGTTTTTGAATTTAGGGTTTTATAGTTACACATCTGACATGGAATGGGGCCCTGCTTCCATCCTGGAGGTTCTATTCATGGATCAGGGTTGGGCTGGCCTTTCACACCACCTCTCCCGGTGCCAGGAGCCCCGCAGTCTGGGGGAGTCCTGCCATGATGTTCATGTTCTGGACAGCCTGGCCCGAGGCCCCTTTCACCAGATTGTCCAGGGCCGAGACGATCACCAGGGTGCCTGTCCGCTCTTCCCATACCAGGCCTATGTCACAGAAGTTGGAGCCCCGCACGTGGTGAGTGTTGGGCATCTCACTGGGGGACAGTACCCTGACGAAGGGATGGGGGGTGTAGAAGTCTCGGAATACGGCGTGGGCCTTCTCCAGGTCGAATCCCTGCCGCCGGTCTTCCTTTATCCTGGTGTATACGGTGCTCAGGATGCCCCTGTTCATGGGCACCAGGTGGGGGGAGAAGAGGATGTTGGGCTTGATGCCCGAGAAGGTGGCCAGGGCCTCTTCCATTTCAGGCTGGTGGCGGTGCCTGGCCACGGAGTAGGCGGAGAAGGACTCGTTGCACTCGGGGAAGTGGAACTTCTGGTTGAGTTTGCGTCCTCCCCCCGTCACCCCCGACTTGCAGTCGGCGTATATGGGGGAGGGGATTATCAGGTCTCGTGCCAGGAGGGGGGCTAGGGCCAGGATGACACTGGTGACATAGCACCCTGGATTGGCCAGGAGCCGGGCCCGGGCAATGGCGGGAGTGAAGAGCTCAGGCAGTCCAAACACGGCTTCTTCCAGGAGGTGGGGGGCTGTGTGTTTCAACCCGTACCACTCTTCATAGACCCGGGGGTCTTTGAATCGGAAGTCCCCCGAAAGATCTATGACTTTCAGGCCTTTCTCCAGAAGGTCGGGGACAGCGGCCATGCTGGAGCCGTGGGGGAGGCACAGGAAGGCCAGGTGGGCCTTGTCCGCCACTTCTCGGGGATCCAGGGGCCTCAGTTCCGTATCCACTATTCCTCTGAAGGCGGGAAAAACCTGAGAAAA
>JALUVF010000055.1 GCA_027020915.1 bacterium | reverse complement strand
CCCTACTTACCAGTATGTGAAACAGGTGGCCCTCAAGGCCGAGGAGATGGGAGTGGACTCCCTTTGGATTCCCGATCATCTGTTGAACCCCATAAAGGGGGAAAGGGCCCCCTCTATGGAGGCATGGACCCTGGCCACGGCCCTGGCGGAGGCCACTAATAGAGTCGCCATAGCCCACACCACCCTCTGCGAGGCCTTTAGGTATCCAGCAGTCCTGGCGAAGCAGGGGGCCGCTCTCTGGGATATCAGTGAGGGGCGTTTCATTCTCAGTTTAGGGGCTGGGTGGTTTAAAAGGGAGTACGAAGCCTACGGCTTGACCTACCTCTCCCATGAACATCGGATCGTTCGGGCGAAGGAGGCCATGCTCATCATCAGAATGCTCTGGGAGCAGGATGAGGTCAATTTTAAGGGACGTTTCTATTCCATAGAGAAGGGGGTCCTTGAACCCAAGCCCTCTCCCCGTCCCCCCCTGTGGTATGCAGGGATGTCACCCCATTCCAGGGATCTGGTGGCAGAGGTGGCCGAGGGATGGCTTATGGCGGGAGGAACCCTGGAGGACGTGGAAAGGAACGTGGAGGATATGTTGGAGAGGCTGGAGAGGAAGGGACGCCGGAGGATAGAGTTTGCAGTCCCCGGACTGGCCTTTATCAGAAGCACCGATGGCGAGGCCGAAAGGCATGTGGAGAAGCTCACAGGTGGCGACAGGAGGGTGTTGGACAGGACCCTGGATACGGGCTTGGTGGGGTCTCCCGTGACAGTAGCCCAGAAGGTCAGGGCCCTGGCAGAGAAGGGAGCGAACCATGTGCTCTTTCAACTGACACCCACCCTGGAAGAGTTGGACGGGCTGAGCGAGGTGCTGTCCCTCTTGAGGAAGGATGGGGTTTAACAGATCCTGCCCTTGGAGGGCAAGTGGTTTGACTTATGGTTATGGGGGGTATATCTATGCCTCAGAAGATCTTGATAATTCTTTTTTTAAAGAGGTGATGGTATGTCCCATCCCGATCACAGCGATCAGGTTATGCGCCTCAACCGTATTGAGGGCCAGGTGAGGGGTATCAAGAGGATGATAGAGGAGAGGCGCTACTGCATGGAGATCCTCTACCAGCTCAACTCCATAACGGCCGCCTTGAATCAGGTAAAGAAGAACATTTTGAGGCGGCACCTGGAGGGCTGCCTCTCCCAGGCCCTGGGTACTGGGTCCTCCGGGGTGGGGGAGGAGAAGATCCAGGAGGTTATGCGTTTTATAGAGAGTATGCTGAAGTAAGGGGGGAAGGAAGCCCTGGCCTCCTTCCCCCACTGAGGCCTTTACTTGGGCTTCCAGATCTCCCAGACCTTGCCCACTAGATGGGGCCCTGGTTTCAGGGTGGCCTTTCCGGGCTCCCACCCGGCGGGGCAGGCTTCGGTGCCCTTGCTCTCCCTCACGTATTTGAAGGCCTTCACCTGGCGAATGAGCTCCTCCACGTTCCTGCCTACAGGGGGGGCCAGGATTTCCATGGCCTGGATCACTCCGTCTGGGTCGATAATGAACCGTCCTCTGATGTTGAGGCCCAACCTTTCATCGTACACCCCGTAAGCTTGGCCGATCTTTCCCCCGGGGTCGGATAACATGGGGAAGGGCACTCCCCCGGGCACCATCTTGGAGAGTTCCTCCTCCTGCCATACCTTGTGGGTGAAGACGGTATCGCAGCTGATGGCCAACACCTCTACGCCGAGTTCCTTCAGTTCCTGGTACTTGGCTGCGACCGCAGCCAGCTCCGTGGGTCAGACAAAGGTGAAGTCCGCTGGATAGAAGCACAGGATCACCCATTTCCCTTTGAAGTCCGAGAGTTTGAAGGGCTTGAACTCTCCCTGGAAGTATCCCTGGCTCTCGAACTCCGGAGCCTCCATTAGTGGTTTGAGGGCCATGTCTCTTACCTCCCTTTTAGTGTTTTCTTCTCTCCCTATTGGAGAGACCACCGAGGTCTCTGATGGTACACAGGGTTTTTCCATAACCTTCTCCTATTGTTGTGAGCTGCCTCATTGGGATAGATAATACAACCTGGAAATCTTTTCAATATAGGATGTGGTTCAGAGACTGGGGCCCAGGGGATTTTTCGTTGGGGTGGAAATTTTAACCGTGGGTTAACTCTAATTTAACCTTAGATTAACTTTTGAAACGCTTGTAGTGTTTCGCTCTGGGTGGCTATATTTTTATGGGGAGAACCCGGAAGATCTGGTGAGGATTTCTCTTCCGAAAGTCTGTGGGGGAGGAGGTGAGAGGGTTGGTAAAGCTGGTGTACGGGTTTATTATTGGTGGAGTGGTGGTTCTTGTCTTCTCTTTGGTGACGGCGTCTCAATTCGAAAGGACCAGCACAGTGAAGTTCTGTAGCTCTTGCCATGAGATGACAGTTTTCAACGACACTTGGAGCGAAGGTCCCCATGGTCTGGTTCACCAGGGAGCCATTAGGGCCAAGTGTACCGACTGCCACCTACCCCACACAGGAGTTCTTCGGTACATTGGGGCCAAGATATATTATGGTATCAATGACTATCTGGCCCACGTCACGGGTAAGAAGGCTACCACAAAGCATTGGCTTGAGCACTGGGAGGGAAAGAAGCCCTATGTCCACAAGGCGTACGTGTCGGGCTGCAAGAAGTGCCACAAGGAGATTATAGGCAACGGAGTCCCCATCAAGGCTATTTTGGCCCACAAGGCTTATCTCATTGGTGAGACCAAGAAGAACTGCGTCTCCTGTCACCATATGGTGGGTCACGGAGATGTGTTGAGCGTATTGAGGGAGAAAACGGGATCCAAAATGTAGGGAGGAGGTATGA
>JALUVF010000054.1 GCA_027020915.1 bacterium | reverse complement strand
GAGGCTCGGCAAAGGTGAAGAGATGGTCGTTCACCGTCACCACTCCGTAGCGCAGGTGCTGGGCAAACCTCTCCCCACAGGAAGGATTGGTGGTCCACACGGAGGCCGTCAGACCGTAGGGCATGGAATTGGCCCATTCAATGGCCTCCTCCACCTCCCGAAAGGGCACCACAGAGACCACGGGGCCAAAGGTCTCCTCCTCCAGCACCTTCAATCCCCTGGGGGGATTCACCACTATGGCCGGCCTTATGAAAAGCCCCTCTCCCTCCAGGGCTTCTCCCCCCAACACCTCCACCCCGGCTCTCCGGGCCTCTTCCAGCTGGGCCAGGACTTTCTCGTACTGGGGCCTATTGGACAAGGGGCCCATGTCCACCCCCTCCTCCAGGGGGTTGCCAACCCTGAGTCCCCGGAGCTTCTCCCACAGGGCAGCCACAAACCCGTCGAAAACGGAGCTATGGACCAGCACCACCTCGATGGAGGCGCAGGTCTGCCCCGCATTGGCCATAGCGGCCCAGACAACGCCGTGGACAGTGTACTCCATGTCGGCGTCGGACAAAACGACGGCGGGGTCTTTCCCCTCCAGCTCCAGAACCACCTTTTTCAATCCCGGGGCTGCCGCCTGGTAGACCTTCTCACCCGTTCTCCTTGAGCCTGTGAAAAAAATCCCCGAAACCCCGGGATGGGTGACCAACCAGTGGCCCACATCTCCACCCCCGTGGATCACCTGAACCAACCCCTCGGGTATCCCCTCCACCTGGAAGAGCTCACCCAGCATGGCCCCCGACAAGGGCGCGAAAGGGGACGGCTTAAACACCACGCCATTACCGGCCACCAGGGCACTGACGGCCTCCAGAAAGGGAACCGCCAGGGGATAATTCCAGGGGGAGACGAGAGCCACCACACCCAGAGGCTCGTACCTTACCTCCATCCGGTGGGAGGCAAAGACGGGGGTCCAGGGTCTCACCCGCCTAGGCATGAGAAACCGCCAGGCTCTATTGAGGGCGAAATCCAGGCCCTCCAGGACCGAATAAATCTCCAAAGAGTAGCTCTCCGACAGAGTCTTACCCTGCTCCATGGTGATGAGCCGGGCCACCTCGTCCATCCGACTGGTGAGGGCTTCCAGTACCCCCCTGAGGCGTTGGGACCGTTCCCGGGGGCTGAGGCTGCCCCACTTCTCCTGGGCCCTCCTGGCACCTTCCACCGCCCGAGAAACGTCCTCCCGGGTGGCCTGGGGCACCTTTCCCAACACTTCACCTGTGGCAGGATTTACAGAAACGATCTCATTAACCATCCACGCCCTCCTGAAGATTGGATGAACAGTTTAGCAGTGGATCATGGCAACCGGAAGTTTTCACCCCCCGGATTACAAAAAAAGGGACCCTTTTGGGGGCCCCATTGCCAAAGAGAGAACACGGGAGTGGAGAGATCATCAGCAGACCCAATATTTCCCTTCCTCTATGAGCTTGTCGGCCAGTATGGTCTTGAGACCCACCAGGGAAACGGGGGTGTACCACCTGGTGAGCTTCCTCAAGACGGAGAGGTTGGCCTTGAGCATGTCCCCCTTCTCTATGGCCGCCAGGGCTTCCTGGGCCAGCTGGGCCACCCTGGGGAAGGCCTGGGCCACGTAGAGCTGGGTCATGGCCACGTGATACTTGGCCTTGTCCTGGCCTCTTTCCTCTATCACCTTCTTAGTCCTCAAAAGGGCGCTCTCCATGGCGTAGAGTTCGATGATGATGTCGGCCATGCGGGCCAGGAGCATCTGCTGATCCTTCAGGGCCTCCTTGTACTTCTGGGCCGCTAGGCCCGCCACCATGAGGGAGATCTTCCTGGTCATCTCCACAGCCAGCTCCTCCTGGGCCAGGGGACCGCTGCCCAGCATGGATAGGGGCATGAAGGTCACGATCTCCTTGGCCAGCTTCTGGGCTGCAGGCAGGAGGGGCAGTTCACCCTTCATGGCCTTGCGCATGAGCATGCCGGGGATGAGGAGGCGGTTGATCTCGTTGGTGCCCTCGAAGATGCGATTGATCCTGGAGTCCCTGTAGAAGCGCTCGGCGGGATACTCCTCGGTGTAACCGTAACCACCGAAGATCTGCACCGTCTCATCCACCACAAAGTCCAGGGCCTCGGAACCGAAGATCTTGATGATGGAGCACTCGGTGGCATACTGGGAGATGGCATCCATGGCCTTCTTGCCAAACTCGGGATCGTCGTAGTCCAGCTCGCTGAAGGCGGCATCAATGAATCCCGCAGTGCGGTAGGAGGCACTCTCCAGGACATAAGTCCTGGTCACCATGTCCGCCAGCTTCTCCTTGATCATGCCGAAGCTGGAGATGGGCATGCCGAACTGGACCCTCTGATTGGCGTACCTCACCGCCTCCCCCAGAGCCGTCTTACAGGCACCGGTGCAGGCCACGCCCAGCTTGTACCTGCCGATGTTGAGGACATTGAAGGCAATGAGGTGGCCCTTGCCCACCTCCCCCAGGAGGTTCTCCACGGGCACCTTCACATTGTCCAGGAAGATGGCCCGGGTGCTGGATCCCCGGATGCCCATCTTGTGCTCCTCGGGCCCCAGGGTAACCCCCTCGGCCTTGAGGTCCACGATGAAGGCAGCGTGGTGCTCGCCGTCCACCTTGGCATAGACGATACAGATATCGGCAAAGCCCGCATTGGTCACGAACTGCTTGGAACCGTTGAGGATGTAGCACTTGCCATCCTCGGAAAGGACGGCCTTGGTCTTGATGCCCATGGCATCGGAGCCGGCATTGGTCTCGGTGAGGGCGTAGGAACCTATGAGCTCCCCCGTGGCCAGCTTGGGCAGGTACTTCTCCTTCTGCTCCTCCGTGCCGAAATAGACTATGGGCAGGGTGCCGATGCCCGTATGGTCCGTCACGGTGACGGAGAAGGACCCCTGGCCGCTGGAGATCTTCTCCTGGACCAGCATGGAACTGATCTTGTCCAGACCCAGTCCCCCGTACTTTTCGGGAATATCCGTCATGAGGAGACCCAGCTCCCCCGCCTGCTTGAAGAGCCGGATGTGGAGCTCGTCGTTCTTGGCCTCTATCTCGTCGCTTTTGGGCACCACCTCGTTCATGATGAAGTCTTCCGCCGTCTTGGCAAACATGCGCTGCTCTTCCGTGAACTCCTCGGGGATGAAGACCTTGTCCAGCCCCGGGGACTCCAGCAGGAAAACGCCACCTTTCACCTTTTCGTCAGCCATAACCCAATCCTCCTCTCACCTATAATCTGAGTGAATACTCACTCAAATAAGCCCTTTA
>JALUVF010000053.1 GCA_027020915.1 bacterium | reverse complement strand
CCCGGCCCTTCCCTTTAAACCCTCTCAAACACCCCGGCAGCCCCCATGCCGCCGCCGATGCACATACTCACTAGGCCGTACCTGGCATTCCTCCTGGACATCTCGTAGAGGATGGTGACGGTGAGTTTGGCGCCGGTGCAGCCCAGGGGATGGCCCAGGGCAATGGCGCCTCCGTTGACGTTGATCCTGTCCATCATCTCCTCCATGCCCAGAATCCGGATACAGGCCAGGGACTGGGCGGCAAAGGCCTCGTTGAGCTCCACCAGGTCCATATCCTCGATTTTGAGACCCGTGATCTTCATCACCTTGGGAATGGCCACCGTGGGGCCGATGCCCATGACATCGGGGTCCACCCCGCCCACGGCGTACCCTCTGAAGAGGGCCATGGGCTTGATGCCCAGCTCCGCCGCCTTCTTGTCGGACATGACCACCACCGCTGCGGCCCCGTCGGACATCTGGCTGGAGTTGCCCGCCGTCACCGTTCCTTTGAGGGCAAAGGCGGGTTTCAGCTTGGCCAGGGCCTCCAGGGTGGTATCGGGTCTCACCCCCTCGTCCACCTCGAAGACCACCTCCTCAATCTTCTGAGAGCCATCGGGGAACTCCCTGCGGACCCAGGTCTTCAAAGGCACGATCTCGTCCTTGAACCTCCCCTCCTTTATGGCCGCCGCCGCCTTCTGGTGGCTGGCCAGGGCGAAGGCATCCTGGTCCTCCCTGCTCACCTTCCACCTCTTGGCCACCTCCTCGGCGGTGAGGCCCATGGCCATGTAGAGCTGGGGATAGGTCTCCATGACATGGGGATTGGGGGCCTGCTTGAGCCCGCCCATGGGGATCATGGACATGGACTCAGTGCCTCCCGCCACCACTACATCGGCAAAGCCGCACATCACCTTCTCGCAGGCAATGGCGATGGCCTGGAGTCCCGAGGAACAGAACCGATTAATGGTCATGCCCGGCACGGAACTGGGGAGTCCCGCCCTGGTGAGGGCCACCCGGGCCACGTTCATGCCCTGCTCCCCCTCGGGGAAGGCACATCCCAGAATCACGTCGTCCACCTGGGCAGGATCTATCCCCGCCCTCTTCACCGCCTCGGCGATGGCCACCGCCGCCATCTCGTCAGGACGGGTGTCCTTCAAGGTGCCCTTGGGGGCTTTACCCACCGCCGTCCTGGCTGCTGCCACTATCACTGCCTCTCTCATGGCCTGACCTCCTCTATCTTCAAGAACTCTCAGTTTCTAAGGGGCTTGCCCGTGGTGAGCATGTGCTGGATACGCTCCTGGGTCTTGGGCTCACCGCACAGGGAGAGGAAGGCCTCCCTCTCCAAATCCAGGAACTCCTGCTCCTCCACCCAGGTACCCGCCGGCACGTCGCCACCGGAAAGGATGCGGGCCACGTGGCGGCCGATCTTGGCGTCGTGCTCGGAGATGTAGCCAGAGACCTGCATATTGTAGATGAGCATCTCCAGGTAGGCGTAACCGTCCCTGCCGGGTACCCTCACTCTGGCGGGCACGGGGGACTTGTACCCCGTCCTCACCAGGGCCAGGACCGTCTCCTTGGCGTCGTGGATGAGGTAGTCCTTGTTGATGGAGATGCCGTCGCAGGGGGTGAGGAAGCCGATCTCCCTGGCCTCGTGGGCGCTGGTGGCCACCCGGGCCATGCCGATGGTCTCAAAGGCCCGCCTGAGGTAGGGGAAGGGATCTATCACCACGCCCCTGGGCATGTCGGCGGGGATGTGGGACAGGTTCCTCAGGGCCATCTCCTTGCTTCCTCCCCCGGCGGGGACCAGACCCACACCCACCTCCACCAGACCCATGTAGGTCTCGGCGGCGGCCCTGATCCTGTGGCAGTGGAGGCAGAACTCGCAACCACCTCCCACGGTGATGCCGTGGGGAGCAGCCACCACGGGCTTCTCAAAGTACTTCAGGGCCATAGTGGCCCCCTGGAAGGAGCGCACCATCCAGTCTATATCCTCCCACTCCTCGTTCTGGATGGCCATGAGGAGCAGGGCGATGTTGGCACCGGCGGAGAAGTGCTCCCCCTGGTTGCCGATGACCAGGCCCACAAAGTTCTTGTTCACCTCTTCCAGGGCCTCGTGGACCATCTGGAGGATACCGGGACCAATGGCGTTCATCTTGGTGTGGAACTCCAGACAGGCCACCCCGTCACCAATGTCCAAGAGGGACGCCTCGGCGTTCTCCCGGACCACCCTCTTGGCCTTTTTGAGGTCGGGCAGGATGATGATCCTGGGATTGGGCTCTATCTCCTTGTAGTCCTTGGACTCAAAGTCGTAGAAGTACCGCCTCACCCCTTCCCGGGTCACCTCTTCCTTATAGAAAGAGGCCCATCCCTTATCCACCATCTCCTGGACCTTGGCAGGCACCTCAAAACCGTTGCCCTTGATGATGTCCAGGGACCTCTCCAGCCCTATGAGGTCCCACAGCTGGAAGGGACCCTTCTCCCAGTTGAAGCCCCATTCCATGGCCCGGTCCACGTTCACCACATCGTCGGCGATCTCGGGAACCCTGTTGGCAGAGTAGACAAAGAGGGCTGCCAGGGTCTTGGCGGCAAACTGGGCCCCCTTGTCCTTCCCGGAGATGAGGACCTTGAGGCGCCTGGCCAGGTCTTCCTCCTGCTTGGCCATCTCCAGGCTGGGGAAGGAGGCCTTCTTGGGGGGCCGGTACTCCAGGGTCTTGTAGTCCAGAACCAGCCGCTCCTTCTTGCCTCCCTCGCCCTTCACCTTCTTGTAGAAGCCCTGTTTGGTCTTGTCTCCCAGCCATCCCTTCTGGACCATCTCCTCCAGCCACTGGGGCGGCTTAAAGATCTCCCTCCACTCGTCGTTGGGGGCGTTGTCGTACACGTTTTTGGCCACATGGTAGAGGATGTCTATGCCCACCATGTCCGCCAGGCGGAAGGTGGCCATTTTGGGCCTGCCCATGACCTTGCCCGTCAAGGCGTCCACCTCTTCAATGGAGAGGTCCAGCTCCTCCATGACCCTCAGGGTGTACATCATCCCAAAGACGCCGATGCGATTGGCGATGAAGTTGGGGGTATCCTTGGCATAGACGATGCCCTTGCCCAGGACGTCTTCCCCGTACCGGGAGATGAACTCCACCACGGCGGGGTCCATGTCCTTGCCGGGAATGATCTCCAGGAGTTTCATGTAGCGGGGGGGATTGAAGAAGTGGGTCCCCAGGAAGTGCTTCCTGAAGTCCTCCGAGCGTCCCTGGGCGATGGCGTTCACCGATATGCCCGAGGTGTTGGTGGAGACAATGGAGCCGGGTTTCCGGTACTGGTCCACCTTCTCAAAGAGTTGACGCTTGATGTCCAGGCGCTCCACTACGGCCTCGATGATCCAGTCCACCTCCCCCAGCTTCTCCATGTCGTCCTCGAAGTTGCCCACCTCCACCAGCCGGGCAAAGTCCTTGAGATAAAAGGCCGCGGGCCTTCCCTTTACGGCCCTCTCCAGCCCCATCCTGGCTATCTTGTTCCGGTCCTGCTCCCCTTGAGGCACGATGTCCAGCAGCAAGACCTTCACTCCCACGTTGGCCAGGTGGGCGGCTATGGCGGCACCCATGGTGCCCGCCCCCAACACTGCTGCCCGTTCGATACGTTCCACCATGATCTAACCCTCCCTCTTTATTCCCTGGTAAAATATGGAAAAGATATCCCCTGCCATCTCCGTTAAGGGCCTCTTGCGCCTCAGGACCCACACCGTGGCCACCTCGTCCATCATGCCGAAGAAGGCCTTGGAGGCCAGCTTCACGTTCAAGTCCCCCCGGAAAATCCCCCGGGCCTTCCCCTCCTCCAGGACCTCCTCGATGATCTCCAGATAAGCCTTGAGCTCGGGGGATACCCCTCCCCTCATGAAGACGCTGCAGGCCCTGAGTTCAATCTGGATCACCTGGGCCAGGTGAGGGTCACCCTCCAGGTGGGAAAAGTGCTTCTCCACAATGGTTCTCAGCTTCTCCTGAGAAGCAGAAACCTCAGCCACGGCCTGGCGTACATCCTCCACGAAGGCTCCCACCCTCTTGGAGAAGACAGAGAGAAGGAGGTCGTCCTTGTTCTTGAAATACAGGTAGATGGTCCCTTCGGCCACCCCCGCCTCCCTGGCCACGTCGCTGATCCTGGAGCTGTGAAAGCCCTTCTCGGCAAAGACCCTGATGGCGGCATCCAGGATGGCCTCCCTCTTCTGCTCCTTGCTGGCCTTGTTTCCCCTCATACCTCTGTCCCCTTTAAATGAATGAACACTCACTCATTTAACTCAAGGGAAGGGAAAGGTCAAGGCATCTTCCAGCAAAAAACCGGGGGATGGGACAGCCTCTCCCACCTCACAAACCCCTTGCCGGACAAAGGGAGATATGAGAGGAAATCCCGTAGAGGAGGTTGAGCCTCCCGGACCAGACCAAGGAGGTGTTCTTTGCCTTTTGTAGTTCACGGTGGAATCCGCGTCCACTATGAAACCGAAGGGAAGGGTCCTCCCCTGTTCCTGCACCACTCCCTCACCCGGAGTCTGGAGGCGTGGCGTGATTTTGGATACTGGGGCGAGTTGAAAGAGGATTATCGACTGATAGCCATGGATGCTCGAGGCCACGGCATGAGCGACAAACCCACCAGGGCCGAAGATTACAGGGCCGAGCTCATGGTGGGAGACGTGCTGGCCGTGCTGGACGCCCTGGGCATCAGCAAGACCCACTTCTATGGCTACTCCATGGGCGCCATGCTGGGGTTCCGCCTGGCCAAGTACGCCCCCGATCGGCTCCTCTCCCTGGTCCTGGGAGGAGGCCATCCCTACAGATTCCATACAAAAGCCGAAAAACAGTTCTTCGGTGAAATCCAGAAGGCCATGGAACTGGGCACAAGGGGAGGCATGGAAGCTGTAGTGGCCTTCCTGGAGAAATCCGCCGGCCCCATGCCCCCGGAGGCAAAGGCCAGGGTCCTGGCCAACGACCCCCATGCCCTCCTGGCGGTAACCAGAGCCCTCCAGGAGTGGCCCGGTGCCGAGGACGCCCTGCCCACCATCACCATCCCCTGCATGGTTTATGCCGGTGAGGCCGACCCCTTCTACGAAGGTGCCAGGAAATGCACCGAACTCCTGCCCAAGGCCACCTTCATATCCCTGGCGAAGATCAGCCACACCGAAGGCCTCTACCGAAGCGACCTCATCCTTCCAAAGGTCAAGGAGTTCCTGGCCTCGGCCACTCCACAACCTTGACCATCCTTTTCAATCCGCTGCCGAATGGGGGTGCTCCCTTCCCATGGCGCCTCCAAGGACTTCCTCCCCTCCACCCTACACCCCCTGCCTCTCTTCCCCTTGGGGGTCCACATGGATGACCACATCCACGATGTTCAAACCCGAACTCAAGATCTTCTCCCTCAAGAGCTCGGCTATCTCGTCGGCCTCCCTAACGGTGATCTCGGGATCCACCTGGATATGGACATCCATGGCTATCTTCCCCCCCACCTTCCTGGCCCTTAGGGCGTGATAGCCCCTGACACCCTGGGCGCCTGCCAGGGTCTCCCTTATAGACTCCATCACTCTGGCCCTGGGAGCCCTATCCACCAACTCCGACAGGCTCTCATACACAATCCTCACCCCGGCAACCAAAAGAAAGGAGGCCAGAACCACGGCCGTCACGTTGTCCAGGAAGTCCCACTTAGGACCACCGAACATAATACCCCCGAGACCAACCGCCGTGGCTACAGAGGTGAAGGCGTCTGTACGGTGATGCCAGGCATTGGCCTTGAGGGATATGTTTCCCGTCTTGTGGGCCACCCTCACGGTGGCATGATAGAGGATCTCCTTGGCAACAATGGAGACCAGGGCCGCTATGAAGGGCACCAGGGGCTCTACGTTCTCCTCTGTCAGGCGCAACCTCACTATGGCGTCGTAAACGATCCAAAGGGCCATGACGGTCAACCCCACACCCAGGATGAGGGCTACCGTGGTGGCTATCCGCAGATGGCCGTAAGGGTGGTGCCTGTCGGCAGGCTTTCGGGAGACGTGGAGACCCCACAGCACCAGGGCATCGGAACCCAGGTCCGACAGACTGTGAAGCCCATCCGCCAGTATGGCGTTGCTGTTGAAAAGGAGGCCCGATCCGACTTTGAAGACGGACAGGAAGAGATTAACCACCGCCCCTAACAGCGTCACCCCTTTTTCAGACATGGAATTATCTATAACCCAACGGCCCGGGAGATATGAAGGCCCGGGTTGATACCCGGGCCCAACGATCACTCGTATACGATCTCTTCTTCATCGTAGTCCGTGGCGTCCCTCTCTATGAGACGCTCGTTCTCCCGGCCTTTCAGGACCTCCTTGTAGTACTCGTGCTGGATGATGAGGTTCATGATCTCGCTGGTTCCCGTCCAGATCATGATGAGGCGGATATCCCTGAGGAGGCGCTCCACGGGGAAGACATGGGTGTAACCGATGCCCCCCAGGATCTGCATGGCATGGTTCACCACCCGCCAGGCCATCTCCGTGGAGAACCTCTTGGCTTCGGACACGAAACGCCGGGCGTCCCGGCCGCTGTCGGCCATTTTAGCCGCCAGGCAGGTGAGACCCCGGGCGGCGTCCAGATCCATGATGGCGTCGGCCACTTTGAAGCTCACCCCCTGGAACTCTCTGATATGCCTGCCGAAGGCCTTACGCCTGCTGCTGTAGCGCACGGCCACGTCCAGGGCCGCCCGGGCCATGCCCAGGGCCCCTCCCGCCGAGGTGAGCCTCTCGGGAATCATCATCCTGTTGAAGATGACGGCGGCCCCGTCCTCCTCCCCCACCAGGTTCTCCCTGGGTACCCTCACGTCCCTGAAGACGATCCTGCCCGTGCCCCCTCCCCGGGTCCCCAGGAGGCCGTAGACCTTCTTCACCTCCACCCCCATGTCCCTCTCCACGATGAAGGCACTCAGGGACCTGTGGCCCGGGCCCTGGGGATTGGTCCTGGCATATACGAAGAAGAAGTCCGCCCCCTCGGCCCCCACGATGAAGCGCTTCTGGCCATTGAGGATGTAATAATCACCGTCCTTAGTGGCCGTGGTGGTGGCACCGAAGAAGTCTGAGCCTCCCCGGGGCTCTGTAAGGGCCTCGGCGGCGATGAGCTCCCCTTTCAGCATGGGCTTGAGGTACTTCTCCTTCTGCCGGGGGGTGCCGAAGTGATACAGGGCCTCCCCCACTATACTGGGCATGGCGAAGGCACAGCTCAGGGCCGTTCCCAGGACCCCCACTTCCTCCAGGGCGGCTATCTCACCCGTCCACTTCATGCCCCGGCCCCCGTACTCCCGGGGAAACCTGAGGCCCAGAAGCCCCTGCCTCCCCAGCTTCTCCACAAACTCCCTGGGGTACTTGATCTCGTCGGCATCCATTTTTCTGAGAAAATCGCCGGATACCTCCTCCTTGACGAAGCGCCTCACCTCCTCCTGGAGAGCCTTCTCCTCTTCCGTAAGCAACACCTCGTACATGGCATCCTCCCGGCAAACCTGGTCTCAACCTTCAAAATGAATGGTCATTCAGAAAAAGGCAAGGGAGGGAAGGGAGAAAGGCAAAAACAGAGACACCCCCGTCACCCGTCAAAGGGCTATGTTGTCAAAATGACAGTACGACAAAGGTAAATTTGACAAAAAGCCGCAAAAAGGCTCGTGAAGGGAGTTCTCTCCTGTGGTCAAACCGGGGCTTTTCTTAAAGGGCCTGGCCTTGACGAGATGGACAGGCATTCGAGAAACAAAAAGACCGCAAACACTCTCACCCTTCAGGCTGTCAAAGACCACGGCTACACGCTGAGAGAGGTGGGGGAATTCCTCGGATTGCACTACTCCACGGTCAGCACGGCCCTCAGAGAAGCCAAGGAAACTGCTAAGTCAAGACTTGGCACCGGACATTGACTCTTTTATGACAAACTCCAGACCCCTATCAGCCTCCCATAGGCAAGCAGTTTGACTTCCTCCAGATAAACAAGTATCAAAACTATTAACAACGAAAAATTATACGGGGAGGTGCCCCATGAAAAACACCTTGCAACCCGGCTTAACCTTCGAATTCAAATACACCGTTCCTGAGAATAAAACTGTCCCTTATCTTATCCCCGAATCGCCGGAGTTCCAAAAAATGCCTAAAGTACTGGCCACCGGGTTCATGGTAGGACTGTTTGAATGGGCATGCATCCAGGCCATCAATCCCCATATTGAATGGCCCCGCGAACAAACAGTTGGTACCCATGTTAACCTGAGCCATATAGCCGCCACACCTCCAGGCTTAACTATCACAATAAAGGGAAAATTGGAGGCGATAGAAGGTAGGAAGCTCACCTTTTCCCTGGTCGCTGATGATGGGATAGACAAGATATCCGAGGGTACCCATGAAAGGTTCATAATCGACGCGGCTAAATTCAACTCCAGGGTAGCTGCCAAAGCGCCTTGAGATACATCTTGTCTCTTGGCTCTTGGGCTCTTGGGGTCAGGTCTTGAATTTGGTAATTTTCCGTGATAGCCATCAACCATGGCCAGGCCTCTGAGAATAGAATTCGAAGGTGCCCTCTACCATGTCACCTCCAGAGGTAACGCCAAGCAGCCCATCTTTCTGAATGACAACGATAGAAAAGACTTCCTCGACGTCCTTGCTGACGTGGTAGATAGATTCCGCTGGATCTGCCATGCCTACTGCCTCATGGATAACCACTACCACCTCATCATAGAAACCCCTGAGGCAAATCTCTCCAGAGGCATGAGGCAATTGAACGGAGTGTACACCCAGATCTTCAACCGCAGGCATGGCCGGGTCGGACACCTCTTCCAGGGCAGATACAAGGCCATACTGGTAGAAAAGGAGAGCTACCTCCTGGAGCTTGCCAGATATGTGGTGCTGAACCCCGTGAGGGCTGGCCTGGTTCCCCACCCCGGAGACTGGAAGTGGAGCAGCTATCGCGCCACCGTTGGCGAAGAAGAAGCCCCACCTTTTTTAACGGTAGATTGGATCTTGGAACAGTTCTCGGAGAAAAAGCTAAAAGCCCAAAAGGCCTACAGAAACTTCGTGGCCGAAGGAAAAGGAGTTAAACTCTGGGAGAAGCTGAAGAGGGGGGTATTCCTGGGAAGCGAAGGGTTCGTGGAGAAACTCAAGCCACACCTGGAAGAAAGGGTGCCCGACAAGGAGATCCCCAAAGGCCAGCGACTAGCCACAAGGCCCACTCTGGAAGAGCTCTTTTCAGGAATTGGAAGAGACAAAAAGACCAGGAACGCCCTCATCTATCGGGCTGTTAAAGACTATGGCTACACGCTGAAAGAGGTGGGGGAATTCCTCGGGTTGCACTACTCGACAGTCAGCAAGGCCTACAGAAAAGCCAAAGAAATTACCAAATTCAAGACCTGAACATCCCGCTTGGATTTTCAAGAACATTTTTCAAAACTCCGGACTTTATAGTCTCGCTCCTGTTTAATCATTGACCACATGGTTCGTACCAGATGCCGGCC
>JALUVF010000052.1 GCA_027020915.1 bacterium | reverse complement strand
GAAGGGACTCTGGCGGCCATGGACAGGGCTGGTGAAGATCTGGCCGCCCTCATAGTGGAACCCGTCATTGGAGCGGGAGGATGTGTGCCCCCCAAGGAGGGATACCTTGAGATGCTGAAGGAGGAGCTGGAGAAGAGGGGTGCTCTCCTCATCTTTGACGAGGTGATCACCGGCTTTCGCCTCTCTCTGGGAGGGGCCCAGGAGTACTTCGGGGTCACTCCCCATCTCGTGACTCTGGGGAAGGTCCTGGGGGGAGGATTCCCCCTGGGGGCCGTGGCGGGACCTCGGGAGATCCTGTCCTTGGCGGACGCCACAGGGGGAAAGCCCCGGGTTCTCATCGGGGGAGGTACGTTTTCCTGCCATTCCGTCAGCATGGTGGCAGGGATCAAGGTGCTGGACTACCTGGTGGAGAACTCTTCCTGGCTCTATCCCCTTTTGGAGGAGAGGGGTAAGAGGGTTCGCTCCATTCTGGAGGATATCTTTTTGGCCCATGGGGTGAAGGGCCAGGTGACGGGAGTGGCCTCCCTCTTTATGGTCCACTTTCCCGTGGTGGAGGTGGATCCCCAGGATCCTGTGGCCCTGGCCGAGGCCCAGGACAGGGAGGCGGAGGAGCTCTTCCAGCTACTCCTCATGAACCATGGTGTATTTGTGATGCACGGGGGAGGTGCCGTCTCTTTGGCCCATACCGACGAGGTGCTGGATCACTACTTCCAGGCGGTGTCCCTGGCTGTGGAGAAGATGGAGGCCCTCAAAGGGCCGTGAGGCTTTTGGGAGTAGGGGGGTAAGGGGATTTTGCGGATCTTCCTAACGGGGGCCACGGGCTTTGTGGGTAGCCATATAGCCCAGGCCCTTTTGGACAGAGGGGATGGGGTCACTGCCCTGGTGAGGTCCAGGGAGGGCTGGCTGGGAGAGGTCCCTGGGGTGGAGAAGGTGGAGGGGGATATATTGGACCCCTCTTCTCTGAGTAGGGCCTTTTCTTCTCCCTTCCACGTGGTGATACACTGTGCAGGCATCACCAGCGCTCCTCAGAACATGGATTACTACAGGGTGAATGCCCTGGGGACCTACAATCTTGTGAGAGCCCTTAAAGAGGTGTCTTGGGCTCCCGAGAGGTTGGTTTATATATCCAGCTTGGCGGCGGCCGGTCCCGGGGAGAAGGACGAGGAGAGCCCCGCCACTCCCCTCACCCCTTACGGGGAGAGCAAACTCTACGGTGAGCGTTTCGTGGAGGGGAGTGGTCTTCCTTTTCTCGTTCTCAGGCCTCCCGTCATTTTTGGGCCCAGGGATACCGATGTGCTCAGGTTTTTCAAACTCGTCGCCAAGGGGTGGGCCCCCGCCTTTTTTAAGGAGAAGCACCTCTCCATCGTATACGTTAAGACCCTTGTCGAGGCCCTTCTCTTTCTCTTGGAGAGGGATGTTGGGGGAACCTTTTTCGTGGCCGACGGATCTTATACCTGGTGGGAAGTGGCGGAGAAGGCGGCAGCGGCGGAGGGCAGGAGGCTCAGGGCCCTTCCCCTTTCTCAGGGGGCTTTGACTCCTGTAGCGGCCGCTTCCCAGTTCTATCGCTGTCTCACGGGCAGGGCTGTGCTCTTGAACAGGGAGAAGATCCAAGAGATGAAAGAGAAGGCCTGGGTGTGTCGCACCCACAAGCTCTCATCTCTGGGCTTTGTTCCTTCCCGTTCTCTTGAGGAGGCCATCAAAGAGACCCTGGAGTGGTACAGGGAAAGAGGCTATTTATAGGTTGAGGTAAAGGTTAAGGCTGAGTCATCTTTGGCTTTAACTTAGCCTAAGCCTCAACCTTGACCTGCTTTAGAGGCTATATTCCCGGCAGGGTTAGGGGGTGCCTGGGGAACCGGGCGGGGTAGTTGCCCGAGAAGCATGCCAGACAGAAGGGGTGGTCTTCCATGGAATGGCCGGTGCACCGAATCATGCCTTCCATGCTGAGGTATTGAAGGGTATCGGCGGTGAGGTACTTCCTTATCTCTTCGACGGTGTGGGTGGATGCGATGAGCTCCCTTCTTGTGGGAGTGTCAATCCCGTAGAAGCATGGGTGGGTGATAGGAGGGGAGCTCACCCGGAAATGGACCTCTTTTGCCCCTGCCTGGCGGAGCATCTTGACGATCTTCCTGCTGGTGGTTCCCCTGACGATGGAGTCGTCTATCACCACCACCCTTTTGTTTCTGAGTACCTCTCTCACGGGATTGAGCTTTACCTTCACCCCGAAGTGGCGAATGGACTGTTTGGGTTCGATGAAGGTCCGGCCTACGTAGTGGTTCCTGATGAGCCCCATTTCCATGGGGATACCCGCCTCTTCGCTGAAACCCATGGCGGCCACCATTCCTGAGTCGGGAACGGCCACCACCATGTCCGCATCCACGGTGCTTTCCCGGGCCAGCTGTCGGCCAAACTCTTTTCGTATGGAATAGACGTCCTGGTCGAAAATGAAGGAGTCGGGTCGGGCAAAGTAGATGAACTCGAATATGCAGTAGGCAGCTTTTTCTTGGGGAAGGGGAGAGAAGGAGTGGAGTCCGCTATCGTCTATGGTGACGATTTCACCGGGTTTAACTTCCCTGATGAACTCTGCCTCTATGAGATCCAGGGCGCAGGTCTCCGAGGCCGCTACATAGCCCTCTTTGAGTTTGCCCAGGACCAAGGGCCGGAAGCCCCATGGGTCCCTCACGGCGATCATCTCTTTTTCCCTCAGGAATATGAGGGAGTATGCCCCTCTCACCTGTTTAAGGGCCTCTACCAGGGCCTCTATGAAAGAGCCCTGGTGGGATCTGGCCACCAGGTGGACTATCACCTCTGTGTCCATGTTGGACTGGAAGATGGAACCGGAGTCCTCGAGGTACTTCTTGATCTGGTGGGCGTTTATCAGGTTGCCGTTGTGGACCACGGCCAGGTTCCCGTGGCGGTAGTTGACCATGAAGGGTTGGGCGTTGATGATGGCGCTCTCCCCGGTGGTGGAGTATCGGTTGTGGCCTATGGCCATGGTGCCTCTGAGGCGGGCCAGTCTTTCGGGAGTGAAGACCTCTGCTACCAGGCCCATGCCCCTCTCCAGGTATAGGGTCTCTCCGTCGGAGGAGGCGATGCCCGAGCTCTCCTGGCCCCGGTGCTGGAGGGCATATAGGCCTAGATAGACGAGGTTGGCAGCCTCTGGGTGGCCGTATACGCCTACCACGGCACATTTCTCTTTCCAGCCTTCTGGTGCCGGGGCTACCTCCATCTCGCCTCCCTTCAATACCTTCTTTCCAGGTAGTCTCTGAGGATCTGGGCATGGTCAAAGGCCATATCCTGGGGGAGGTCGTGGGGAGAGAAGAGGCCCACCCCCCGGGCATCGTCCCCTGCTTTTGGGGTTCCATGGCCCCGGGCGATGTATACGGTGGTGATGGTGTGCTGCCTGGGGTCCCTATGGGGATCTGAGTAGGTGTGGAACTGACGGATTAGGTCCACTTCCAGGCCTGTCTCTTCCCTGGCTTCTCTCACCGCTGCCTCTTCCAGGCTCTCTCCATAATCCACGAATCCTCCTGGAATGGCCCAACCGTAAGGGGGATTCCTCCTCTGGATGAGGACGATCTTGTCTTGCCATTCAATGATGATGTCCACCGTGGGGACAGGGTTTTTGAAGGTCTCTATCTCGGCCCCACATCGGGGGCACTTTATCACCCCTTTGGTGCTCATGGGAGGACTTCTAGCACAACGGCGCTGTGAAATCCACCGAATCCTGAGGCCAGGGAGAGGAGGTAGCCTCCGGGGAAGGGGCGGGGTTTTTCCAGTACCAGGTCCAGACCCAGGCACTGGGGGTCTACCTGGTGGGGAGATGTGGTGGGGATGGGCAGGACCTCTCCTCTATCCCTTATGCCCTTCAGGAGGTGGGCCAGCTCCACCAGGGCCGAGGAGACCACGCTGTGGCCGAAGTAGGGCTTGAGGGCGGTGACCAGGGGCGGCGAGCGGTGGAATAGCCTCTTTAAGACCCTGGCTTCTACGGCGTCGTTCTGTTGAGTGCCAGTTCCGTGACACTTCACCAGTCTCACTTCAGAGGGAAGGAGGCTTCCCCGGGCCAGGGCCCATTCAATGGCCCGTTGGAGGGCCTCTCCTTCAGGATCCAGGCCGTACATGTGGTAAGAATCGGCCACCTCCCCTCCTTCAACGATTCTGGCCAGGGGGGGGACTCCCGTAGACTCCACCAGGGAGGCGGAGACCACCAGGGCAACGGCGAGGCCGTCGGCCATGATGGTGCCGTCTCTGTCCTTATGGAAGGGGCGTATGACCCCTCTTTTTGAGATGATCCCCAGGCGATGGTGATAGGCGGCCCTCACCATACTGGCCATGCTGTTGAGGGTCACCACCAGTACGCTTTGGGCTCCTTCTTGAATGAGTTCCTTTGCCCTATTGAGGAGGTGATTTCCAGAGGCACACACGTGGGCCACCGTCTCTCCTTTATAGAACCTGATGCCCAGAGTCTTGGCTACCAGAAAGTTTAACCCTGTGGCTGATAGGGCCAGGCCTGCCGAGGGAGACACTTTTCGGGGAGACTCCAGGACCTTGAGGTGTTCTTCGTCCCGTTCCTTCTCTAGCTGGGGTGCTGTGAGGATGGCCCACTCTCTTCCGGGGTCAACCAGGGTGGGATGGGCGTCCTGGAGGCGGCTAAGGACCATCATGAGGGTCTGAAGAGAAGGATGGAGCCTTCTAAAAAGGGATTTCTCTTTTGGAGGAAGAAACCCCTTCACCCTTTCTTGCCAGGGTATGGTGCCGTAATAGGGTACAGGCAGATCCTGGAGGGGTGTGAGCCTTTCAGCCTCTACGGTGAGGATCTCTATTAAAAAGGCCTCTGTATTCTTCATGGCTTGGGGCTTATAGCTCAGGTTTACCGTGGCGGTCAAGGCTTGACAGGGCCTCTCCCCTTGCACTAGGCTTGCCCCAAAAAGGGGCGGAGGTGAGTATGGAGAATCAAGAAGAGAAGAATAAGCCCCAAGAAGAGGTTTGTCAGGAAGAAGAGCTGGAAGGGATAGAGGAAGCCAGAGTGGAAGAGAGGCAGGAAGAGGAAGAAGAACAAACCCAGGTTGAGGAGGGAGTGTCCATGGAGGAGAAAGCCCAGGTGGAAGCCAGAGAAGAGCAGAAGGGGGGAGGGAGAGGTTTAGTTTATCTTGCTTTGATTTTTGCCATTGTGGCCCTTGTGCTGAGTTTCTGGAACGTGGGTGTCCAGAGGGTGGTCAAGGTTCTCGAAAAGCAGGAGAAGGTGCTTGAGGCGAGGACCAGGACTCTGGAGAGCACTCTGACCCAGGTCCAGGCCCAGGCCCTTTTGTCCCAGATTCAGCTGGAAGCACAGAAGGTGTACGTGCTCACCATGGGAGAGGGAAACTTTGAGGCTGCTGCCAGGGTCCTCTCCACCATGGAGGCTCAGATAAATCTTCTCAAGGGTTACTACCCCGGGAAGGATCTGGGGGAGCTGGAGGCTTTGGTGACGGCCCTGAAGAAGGAGGTGGCCAAAGGGCCCAGCCCTATTCCCGGTCTGGTGTCTCAGATCCAGTTTGTGAGTGATGAGATGGTGGGTGCCAGGGCGGTGGCCCTACCTGCCCCTGCCGTGTCTCCTGAGCCGGAGGCTAAGCCTGCCAAGACCGAGGTGAAGAAGGAGAGGGCAATAGAACAGGCACCCAAAGAGGAGGGAGGGGTGAAAGCCCCGGAGAAGAAGGTTAAGCCCCAGGCAGGTACGGCTCCTGAGGGGAAGGGGGCCCTCTATAATCTGCTGAAAACCTGGAACAAGCTGGGCGAGAAGCTGGTTGGCAAGAAGTGAGGGATGGGGAGTCATAGCGGAGATCCGGAATCTCCGGATCTCTTTTCCCCTTTATCAAGGAAGGAAGTGGGCTTTAAAGGGCTTAGACCTCACCCTGAAGGGGGGTGAGGTCTTTGCCTTTGTAGGGGAGTCCGGTTCGGGAAAGAGTGCCACAGGCTACGCTTTTATGGGTCTTCTGCCACCTTATGCCAGGGTGGAGGGCACCATCCTGTTCCAGGGCAGGGACCTCTTCTCTCTCCCTCCTCGAGAGTGGTGCAAGGTGAGGGGAAGACAGATTTCCATGATCTTTCAGGAGCCCATGACGGCTCTGAACCCCACCGTGAAGGTGGGACGTCAAGTGGCCGAAGTCTTTATGCTTCACAGTGGCCTGGACAGGAGGGGGGCCCTGGATGAGACGGTGAGGCTTTTGGAGGAGATGGGTATTCCCAATGCCGAGGTAAGGATGGAGGACTATCCCCACCAGTTGAGCGGAGGCATGCGCCAGCGGGTGCTCATAGCCATGGCCATGGCTGCCAGCCCCCGGTTGCTCATCGCCGATGAGCCCACCACTGCCCTGGATGTCACCGTCCAGGCCCAGATCATTTCTCTACTCAAGAGACTTCAGAAGGAGAAGGGCACCACCATCTTCTTCATCACCCACGATCTGGGGGTGGTGGCGGAGATCGCCCATCGGGTGGGGGTGATCAAAGACGGGGTATTGCTGGAGGAGGCTCCGGTGGACCAGCTGTACTCCAAACCCTTGCATCCTTACACCCGAGCCCTGTTGGAGGTTTTGCCCCACTGGGATAGAGAGACCCGCACCTTCCAGTTGCCCCGGGTGAGAGAGAGACCCTCTGCCGAAGGTTGCCCTTTCTTTTCCTACTGTTTCCATGCTAATAGTGAGTGTGCCTTGGAGCTGCCGCCTTTGAAGGATGTGGCATCTGGAAAGGTAAGGTGCTGGCTTTATTGATGGAATGGGTGCACCAAATTTGTTCAACTTCTGGTCTTTGCTGGGAAAGGGGTTACTGTTAGCTCATAAGAATGAAATAACAACAGGAGGTTGGGGTTATGGAGAAGGAGCAATTTTTGAAATTGGTGAAGAGTGGGGAAGTGAAGTTCGTGGATGTGAGGTTCTGCGACCTCTTCGGCGTATGGCAGCACTTTACCCTCCCCGCCGATGAATTCGATGAAGAGATCTTTGAGGAGGGTATTGGATTTGACGGCTCTTCCATCAGGGGATGGCAGACCATCAACCTGTCGGACATGATCATTTTCCCCGATCCCAAGGGGGCCTTTGTGGATCCCTTCTTCAAGGAGCCCACCCTGGTGGTGATCTGCGAGGTGGTGGATCCCATCACCAAGGAGCCCTACACCAGGGATCCCAGATATGTGGCCAAGAAGGCCGAGGCCTACATGAGGTCTCTGGGAGTGGCCGATACCGCCTATCTGGGGCCGGAGCTGGAGTTCTTTATCTTCGACGACGTGAAGTATGGCTACGAGAGCAACTACTCCTTCCATCAGGTGGATTCCGTTGAGGGTTGGTGGAACTCCGATCGTGAGGAGATGCCCAATCTGGGTCACAAGATCCCTGCCAAAAGGGGTTACTTCCCTGTGCCTCCCATGGATCAGCTCCAGGACATGAGGAGCGAGATGGTGCTCAACCTGCGGGAGGCGGGTGTCAGGGTGGAGGTCCATCACCATGAAGTGGCCACTGCCGGTCAGGGAGAGATAGATATGCGCTTTGCCCCCCTGGTGGAGATGGCCGATCAGGTCATGAAGTACAAGTACATCCTCAAGGGCACGGCCAAGAAGTATGGTAAAACAGTCACCTTCATGCCCAAACCCCTCTTTGAGGATAACGGTACGGGTATGCACACCCATCTCTCCCTGTGGAAGGATGGGAAGCCCCTCTTCGCCGGCCACGAGTATGCCGGTCTCTCCGAGCTGGCCCTCTACTTCATCGGCGGGGTCCTGAAACACGCCAGGGCCATCTGCGCCTTCACCAATCCCACCACCAACTCTTACAAGAGGCTGGTACCGGGCTTCGAGGCTCCCGTGAATCTGGCCTACTCTGCCAGGAACAGGAGTGCCGCTGTCAGGGTTCCCATGTACTCTCCCAATCCCAAGACCAAGAGGATTGAGATCAGGTTCCCTGATCCCACGGCCTGTCCTTACTTGGCTTTCGCCGCCATGCTCATGGCAGGTCTGGACGGCGTCCAGAACAAGATCGATCCTGGAGAACCTCTGGACAAGGACATCTACTCCCTTACCCCCGAGGAGTTGGCCGGGGTACCCACCACCCCTGCCTCCCTGGAGGAGGCCCTCAACGAGCTGGAGGCTGACTGCGAGTTTCTCAAGAAGGGCGACGTCTTCACCGATGACCTGCTGGAGACCTACCTCAGCTACAAGAGAGAGAACGAGGTGGACGCCATCAGACTCAGACCTCACCCTTACGAGTTCTTCCTCTACTTTGAGCTTTAAAAGCCTTAGCTCTTTCATCTCTTTGGGGGCACCCAGGACGGGTGCCCCTCTTTTTTGGGGCGTTGACTGGAAGATGGGGCGGGGATAACATTCTGCCCATGTTGGAGGTGGGAGGAGAGATGCTGAGGATCGAGAGACTGAAAGTGGAAGTGGGAGGGAAAGAGGTTCTCCATGGAATAAATCTCCATCTCCCCAAAGGGGAGGTGCACGCCCTCATGGGTCCCAACGGCTCGGGCAAGACCACCCTCATCATGACCGTTATGGGTTTCGAGGGGTATAAAGTGACCCAGGGCAGAATTTACTTCAAGGGCGTGGATATCACCCATTTGCCTGTTTACGAGAGGGCCCGGATGGGTATTGGGTTGGCCTTCCAGCGCCCCCCTGTGGTCCGGGGAATCAAGACCCGCCAGCTTATAGAGATGTGTGCCATGGGCAGGGAGGTGGATGTGGAGGAGATCGCCGCCGCCCTCAACTTCACCGAGTTTCTGGATCGGGACGTGAACCTGGGTTTCTCCGGCGGGGAGATGAAACGCTCCGAGCTGGTTCAGCTCATGGCCCAGGAGCCCGAGCTGGTATTGCTCGATGAACCGGAGTCAGGGGTGGACCTGGTGAATATCGCCCTTTTGGGGAGGGCCATAAATCGTCTACTGGGTAGAGAGCTGGAGCCCCAGGAGGGCACCAGCCTCAAGGAACTGAGAAAACGGTACGCCCGTTCGGCCCTCATTATCACCCACACGGGGCACATCCTGGATTATGTGCCTGCCGATAAGGGCCATGTGCTCATCAATGGTCATCTGGTCTGTTCCGGCAATCCAGAGGAGATACTTCACACCGTGGAGAAATACGGTTACGAGGAGTGTGCCAAATGTCTGAGGTGAAGGAGACTCTTCCCCCTGAAGAGGATCTATTAAAGGTGGGTGTGGATCCCAGTGAGGATGGGAGGATAGGCACTTTTGTCCAGGAGGACGACAGGGTTGTCTCCTGCGGTGTTAGGCAGGAGGGTGTGGATCTCCTCTCTACCAGGAGGGCCCTGGAGCGGTTCCCTGAGGTTCGGGACTACCTCTGGAGGGCCCTTGAAGAGGATCTTGCTCTGGGTGAGTTCCAGGACGGTTATTTCATCAGGGCCCACAGGGGTGTGAGGCCTGTATTCCCCGTTCAGAGCTGCCTATACCTCTCCAGGGAGGGGATGAGGCAGCACGTCCACAACATAGTTGTGGTGGAAGAGGGGGCAGAGCTCCATGTCATCACTGGATGTACCAGTAGAGCGAGAAGGGGTACCCACGTGGGAGTATCGGAGTTCTACGTGAAGAGGGGCGGCAGGCTCCACTTCACTATGATCCATGCCTGGGGAGATGAGGTGGAGACCATGCCTAAGACCGGGGTGATAGTGGAGGAAGAGGGCGTTTTCATCTCCGATTACATCTGCATGCACCCCGGTAGGAAGGTGAAGATGTACCCCACGGCCTATCTGGTGGGGCCCGGGGCCACGGCCCGTTTTCAGAGTGTTCTGGTGGCTGTTCCCGGTGCTCTCATGGACGTGGGGTCCAGGGTATACCTTCGGGCCTCCAACACCAGGGCGGAGATCGTTTCCAGGGCTGTGTCCATGGGAGGCGCCATCATCGCCAGGGGGCACCTGGTAGGAGAGAGCCCTCATGTGAAGGCCCATCTGGAGTGCAGGGGATTGCTCCTCAGGGAAGGGGGCCTCATCCACGCTGTGCCTGAGCTGGAGGGCAGAGCTGTGGAGTTGGAGATGACCCACGAAGCAGCCGTGGGCAAGATCGCCAGGGAGGAGGTGGAGTACCTCATGGCCCGGGGGCTTACCGAGGATGAAGCCACGGCTGCCATTGTGAGGGGGTTCCTCAATGTGGATATCATGGGACTGCCCCAGCCTTTGCAGGAAGAGCTAGATCACATCATTCGTCAGAGCGATCAGGAGTCCCTGTAGTATGGTGCCTGAGCACCTGATGGAAATTGTGAGAAGGGCCAGGACCATAGCTGTGGTGGGAGCGTCTCCCAGGGAGGGAAGGCCCAGTTTAAGGATCTATCGGTTCCTCAAGGGGAGGGGCTACCGGGTTTTCCCGGTGAATCCCAACTATCCTGAGGTGGACGGCGATCCCACCTATCCCACTCTTCTCCACATAGGGGAGGATGTGGACGTGGTGGATATCTTCAGGAGGAAGGATCAGGTTCTGCCCATAGTGGAGGACGCCATCAAGAAGGGGGTGAGGCTCATCTGGATGCAGGAAGGGGTGGTCAACCCCCAGGCGGCCCGTAGGGCTCAGGAGGCGGGGATCCCGGTGGTGATGGATAGGTGTATCTACAAAGAGCTTATGGCCCTTTGACTGGAGACGGAGATGCCTTTTTGTTGTCTTCTGCATTTTCGGCTTTGAAGATCAACCCGGAAGTGGTGGGATAAGGGAGTGGGTATGGCTGTTAAAGGCGATATGAAAGGGTTGTTTGTGGAGTCCAGGGGATTTGGTGCCGAGGCTCTGTCTGACCAGGAGCTTGAGAGGTTGAAGGAGCTTTCTCGCCTGTGCAAGGGGGACATCCTGAAGATGACCTCCCTTGCCGGTTCGGGACACCCTGGAGGGTCTTTCTCTTCTCTGGACATCTATCTTGTGCTTTACTCCTGTGCCCGGGTCTATCCCCGGGAGCCGGATAGACCTGACAGGGACAGGATTGTGGTGAGCCATGGCCACACTTCTCCCGGGGTTTATTCGGTGTTGGCCCGGATGGGTTTCTTTTCCCGGGACGAGGCCGTGGCCACCTTCAGGAAGGCCGGGAGCCTCTTTGAGGGCCATGTGGAGCGGGTGATCCCGGGGGTGGAGTGGACCACGGGCAATCTGGGGCAGGGTCTCTCCGTGGGGTGCGGCTTCGCCCTGGCCTCCAGGCTTACCAGGGTGCCATACCATGTCTATGTGGTCATGAGCGACGCCGAGCAGGCCAAGGGGCAGGTGGCCGAGGCCAGGCGTTTTGCCAGAAAGTTTGGGCTGTCCAACATTACTGTGATCATAGATTACAACGAGCTCCAGATCAGTGGATCCGTCCACGAGGTGATGCCTGTGAACATCAAAGGGAACTACCTCTCCGACGGGTGGGAGGTCCTGGAGGTGGACGGCCACGACCATCAGGCCCTCTATCAGGCTATTAGGGAGTCCCTCTTCAGGGAGGAGCCTGTGGCCATCATCGCCCATACGGTGATGGGTAAAGGGGTCTCTTTCATGGAAGGGGATGAGGAGTACCATGGTCGGGCCTTGAAGGAGAAGGAGATGACCCAGGCTTTTAGGGAGTTGGAGGTGGAGAACGACAGACCCCGTCTCCTCACCATTAGAGAGGCCTTTTCTCCTTCTTCCGAGCCTTCGCCCCTGCCCCGTTATACCCCGGTGATAGACCCGGGGCAGCCTTTCACCTATGGTCCGGGGGATAAGGTGGACAACAGGGCGGCCTTCGGCAGGGCCCTGAGGGATATGGGATTGAGGAACTGCGGTGTGGAGGGGCAGACGCCAATAGCTGTCTTCGACTGTGATCTGGCCGACTCAGTGCGAACCAGCTGGTTTGCCCAGGACCTTTCCCAGTATTTCTTCGAGTCAGGGGTGGCTGAACATAACACCGCAACCCTGGCCGGTGCCCTTTCCACCCAGGGGGTGGTGGCGGTCTTCGCCGACTTCGGTGTGTTTGGCATAGACGAGGTTTACAATCAGCATAGGCTCAATGACATAAACGGGAGCAATCTCAAGCTCATCCTCACCCACCTGGGGCTGGACGTGGGGCAGGACGGCAAGACCCACCAGTGCATCGATTACATAGGCCTTCTGAGGAACCTCTACGGCTTCCACCTGGTGGTGCCCGCCGATGCCAACCAGATGGACAGGGCCCTGCGGTTTGTCTTCACCAGGTACGGCAACTATGCCATAGGCATGGGTAGGTCGGGACAACCCATAGTCCTGGGCGAAAACGGGGAACCCCTCTTTGGTTACGGATACCGCTTCGTTTACGGTCAGGCTGACGTGGTGAGGAGGGGGCCCATGGCCACCATCATCACCTACGGCCAGATGGTCCAGAGGGCCCTGGAGGCATGGGAAACACTGGCTGACAGGGGGGTAGAGGTGACTCTCCTGAATATGCCTACCCCCCTTCACCCCGATGAGGATGCCTTGGTGGAGGCCGCTTCCAGGGGACCCATCATAGTTTATGAAGATCACCATGTCTCCTCCGGGCTGGGTTCCATTCTGACCAACATGGCCGTGGAGATGGGACTTGGAGCCAGGATCAGGAAGATGGGGGTGAGGGGCTATGCCCCTTCAGGTACCCCCCATGAGCTATATAGAATGCTGGGCCTTTCACCTGATGATCTGGTGAGGACGGTAGAGGAGGAGCTTTATGGCTAAGAGACTGGTGGTTGTGGGAGGGGTGGCGGGAGGGACCAGCGCCGCTGCCAAGGCCAAAAGGACCAACTCCCAGTGGGATGTGGTGATTTTTGAGAAGGGCCCCTATGTCTCTTACGGTGGCTGCGGGTTGCCCTACTATGTGGAGGGAGAGATAGAGAAGAAGGAGGATCTGGTGGTCCGCTGGCCTCGCCAGTTCCGGGAACAGGGCATAGAGGTCTACACCCACAGTGAAGTGAAAGCCATAGATGTGGATAAGGGGGAGGTGGAGGTCTACCATGCCCAGGAGGGCCAGACCCGCCGTTATCCCTTCGATGCCCTGGTGGTGGCCACGGGGGCCAGGCCCCTGGTACCTCCCCTTCCGGGGAGAGATCTGGAGGGTATTTATGTACTGAGGACTCCGGATCAGGGCGAGGCCATCAGAAGGGAGCTGGAGTCTGGCAATGTGAAGAAGGCTGTGGTGGTAGGAGGGGGCTTCATCGGCGTAGAGATGTGCGAGGCCTTGGCCCGGTGGGGAGTGGAGGTGACAGTGGTGGAGTTGCTGGACCAGATCCTTCCTCCCATGGATAGGGACATGGCAGATGTAGTGGCCAGGTACCTGGAAGAGAAGGGGGTAAATATTCTCACCGGCCACGGGGTGGAAGGTTTCCTGGGAAGGGATAGAGTGGAGAAGGTGGTGGCGGGTGGGGAGGAAATTCCCGCTGACATGGTGATCCTGTCCGTAGGTGTGAGGCCCAACGTGGATCTGGCCAGAGAGGCGGGGATCCAGCTGGGTTCTACGGGAGCCATCGCCGCCAACCAGCGCATGGAGACCAACGTAGAGGGAGTGTACACGGCGGGGGACTGCGCCGAGGCCCGTCATATTATAACGGGGGAACCTGTATATATCCCTCTGGGGACCACGGCCAACAAGATGGGCAGGGTAGCGGGTACCAACGCAGTGGGTGGTGATGCCGTATTTAAAGGGGTCCTGGGCACTGCCGTCTTCAAGGTTATGGATCTGGGCGGGGCCATGACGGGTCTCACAGAGAAGGATGCCTCCCGGAGGGGGATTCCCTACAGCGTGGCCAGAATCACTGCCAGGGACAGGGCCCACTACTACCCCGGGGGGCAGAGGATCACGGTGAAGCTGGTGTACAACTCGGAGACGGGGAGGCTTTTGGGAAGCCAGATAGTGGGCCGTTGGACCTCGGTGAAGAGGATCGATGCCGTGGCCGTTGCCCTCTATGCCGGGATGACGGTGGAGGACTTCTCACGCCAGGATCTGGCCTATGCCCCTCCCTTCTCCCCTGTGTGGGATCCTCTCCTGGTGGCTGCCAACAAGGCTGTTAGGTGATGGTGAAGATTCACCCTACCGCCCAGGTACATCCCGGGGCTTGCCTTCACCATGGGGTGGAGGTGGGACCCTACTCCGTTGTAGAGGAGGGGGTGGAGATTGGGGAGGGAACTCATATAAGGGCCCATTCTATTGTGGAGAGGGGAACCTCCATTGGTAGGGAGTGTGTAGTTGGTCCCTACGCGGTTCTGGGAGGAGCTCCCCAGGATCTGGGTTACGGTGGTGAGGCCACCTTTTTAAGGATAGGGAACGGGAACATCATAAGGGAGTACGTCTCTATTCACAGGTCTTCAATGGAAGGGGAAGCCACGGTGGTGGGTGACGGGAACTATATAATGTCCTATTCCCATATAGGTCATGACTGCCGCATAGGGAACGATGTGGTGATCACTAGCTATGTGGGCATTTCGGGCCATGTGGTGATTGAGGACATGGCGGTGATTGGCGGTCAGGTGGGGTTCCATCAATTTGTGAGGGTGGGGACCATGGCCATGGTGGGAGGCAACTCCGCCTTCAACAAGGACATCCCGCCATACACCATGGCCTCGGGTAGGCCCGGTAGAGTCTTTGGGCTCAATGTGGTGGGCCTCAGGAGGAGGGGCGTGCCTTCGGAGGTTAGAAAGGCTCTATCCAGGGCCTTCAGGCTCTTCTATCGTTCGGGACTCAACACGACCCAGGCCCTGGAACGGATCCAGGAAGAGGTGGAGCCCTATCCCGAAGTGCGTCACTTCGTGGAGTTTATTAGGACCTCCCAGAGGGGTGTCTGTCCTTGGTCCATGAGAGGGGAGAAGGATGAATAAGGTGAGAGCGGGTGTGATAGGTGTAGGCCATATGGGCCAGTACCATGTGGGGGCCTACATGGAGATCCACTACGTGGATCTGGTGGGCGTAGCTGACATAGATCCCCGGAAGGTGAGGGCGATAAGCGACTTGTACGAGGTGAAGGGCTTCACCGATTACAGGGAGCTTCTGCCCCTGGTGGATGTGGTGACGGTGGCCGTGCCTACCAAGGATCACTTTCAGGTGGCCAGGGATGCCCTGGAGGCAGGGGTCCACGTGCTGGTGGAGAAGCCTATAGCCCCTTCCATAGAGGAGGCCCAGGAGCTCTTTCGCATAGCCCGGGAGAAGGGCCTCTCCCTCCATGTGGGCCATGTGGAGAGGTACAACGCCGCCGTCCAGGAACTTATGAAGATAGTTACCAGGCCCCTCCTGGTGGAGACGAGGAGACTGGGGCCTTTTGTGAGGAGGGTCCAGGACGACGGGGTGGTGCTGGACCTCATGATCCACGATATCGATATTGTGCTGAGGCTGGTAAACTCCGAAGTGAAGGACATCCAGGCCACGGGACTCTCTTGCTATACAGACAGGGGAGACGTGGCCACTGTTCATCTCACCTTTGAAAGTGGATGCGTGGCCACCCTCACGGCCAGCCGGGTGACCCAGAACAAGATCCGCACCATGGCCGTCTCCCAGGAGGACTTTTATGTCTTTCTCAATTTCACGGAGCAGGATATCCACATCCATAAGCAGGCCACCTCTGAGGCTCGGAGAACCAGGGAAGAGCTGAGGTATCGCCAGAGTTCGCTGATTGAGCAGGTCTTCGTCCATCGGGGGAATCCCCTGAAGCTCGAAATAGTGGAGTTTATCGAATGTGCAGTGAACGATAAGTGTCCCCTGGTTTCCGTGGACAAGGAACTGGAGTCCCTTCAGATTGCCCTGGCCATAGAGGACATCCTCAGGGGAAAGGGTGTAATAGGTTCATAGGGCCCTATTCCTGTTCCTGGGCTCCCGGAGTTGGATGAGGAAGGGGTGAAAAATGGTAGCGGGGCCAGGATTTGAACCTGGGACCTTCGGGTTATGAGCCCGACGAGCTACCGGACTGCTCCACCCCGCGTTAGGCGCCCCTTTATATAAGCCTGGAGGGGAGGCATGTCAATAGCCCGGGAAGAGTTGGACCCTGGTAAGGGTATAAGGGAGGCTCTTTATAGCTATCTGTGGGCCAGGTTCTTCGTTGTCCTGGCCATAGCCGTCTCCTTCATCTACTTCGTTTCCCACCATCCCCAGTGGCTCACCAAGCTTCTGGCCCTTTATCTCATATTTGTGCTCTATTTGCTGGGGGGGCTTCTCCTCATGAGAATGGAGGAGAGGGACAGGTTCCTTCTTCTACACTTTCTGGCAGACACCCTGGTCATCTCTTACCTGTACACCTTCTATCCTCTCACCGGGGTGCCCTTCAGCATCTTCTACCTCTTTCCCCTGTTCATGGGTGGATTGGTGCTACCCTTCTACCAGGTGGCCCTCTTGGATGCTCTGGTCGTGGCCATCTTCACAGGGATCTCCATGGCCAATAAAGAGTCCTGGCTCTTCATGGTCCTCCACCTCTTTTCTTTCTCTGTGGTCATGGTGGCCTCTTTTATTCTCAGGAGGGACGTGGTTCTGGCGGAGAAGGAGAGGGAGGAGGCGAGGAAGTGGCGGGCCCTCTACAGGACAGTGGCAGACTACATCCCTGCTGGCCTGGTGGTTATTGATGAGGCGGGCCTTATCAGGGCGGTGAACCCCAGAGCCAGGGAACTCATGGGGATAGAGGCGGAGGAGGAGCCGGCCCTTCGTTTCTTCCCTTTCTTGAAAGAGATAGGGGCAGAGGCGGTGGAGAGGATGGAGGGAGAGTTGGTGAGGGAGGGTGGCCATAAGATCCCCATAGGTTATACCCTTGTCCCCTTTGCCCAGGGCTCCAGGCTCATGATATTCACGGACCTCACCAATGTGAAGAGGATGGAGGAGGAACAGAGGCGCTCTCGGTTTCTGGCCCTTTTGGGACGTATGTCGGCCGACCTGGCCCACGATTTGAGGAACCCCCTGGGGGCCATAAAGGGAGCGGCCGACATTCTTAAAGGGGTGAGCTGTAAGGACGGGGACTTCGAGGAGCTCATAGGTATCATCACCACAGAGACCGAGCGTCTTGATGCCCTGATCACGGACTTTCTCATCTTTGCCTCTCCCACTGTGGGGTCTAGGAGAAAAGAGGTGGTGGATCTGGGGGAACTCCTTAGGGCTTTGGTGGAGAGGTCCGGATTCAAGGGGAGGGTGGAGCTGGAAGGGACTTCCAATTCCCCCAGGGTGGTGGGCCACAGGGTGCACCTGGAGAGGGTCTTCAGGAACCTCCTGGAGAACGCTGTAGAGGCGGACACCAGGGAGCGCGGAATCAGGGTTTACCTCGGGGAAGGGGGGGAAGGCGAGGTGATGGTTTCGGTCCAGGACTGGGGGGAGGGCATTCCAGAGGAGCTGTTGACCGAGGTGTTTCGTCCTTTCTTCTCTACCAAGCCCCAGGGGGTGGGGTTGGGTCTCTCCATATGTCAGAGGATAGTGGAGGAACATGGAGGAAAGATCTTCCTTGACTCCAGGCCAGGAGAAGGGACCATAGTGACGGTAGTGTTGCCCAGAGGGGAGATGAGAGATGGCTAAGCACTACAGAGTCCTAGTGGTGGATGACGAGAGGAGCATCAGGAACGTCATCAAGATCCACTTCCGAAGACAGGGGATATACTGCGACACGGCGGCTTCCATGTATGAAGCCCTCCGGAAGCTGGAGGAGGAACCCTTTGACCTCTTTATTTTGGATTTAAAGCTGCCCGATGGGGATGGCATCCAGATTCTCAGGGAGGCCAAGAAGCGCTACCCCGGAAGCGTGGTGCTCATGATCACCGCTTACGGTACCATAGAGAGGGCCGTGGAGGCCATGAAACTGGGGGCCTTCGACTTCATCACCAAGCCCTTCAAGATCTCCGATTTTGACGCCCTGGTGAAGCTCGCCTTCAAGCAGATGGACCTCCATAAGCCTCCCGTGGAGGAGGATAGGCCCCTGGCCTCTCTGGGAAAGAGTGGGGCCATCAAAGATGTGGAGAGGCTTGTGGAGAGGCTGGCTCCTGCCGGGGTTCCCGTCCTCATAGTGGGAGAGACGGGTACGGGGAAAGCCCTTGTGGCCAGGGTCCTCCATGAGAAGAGCCCCAGGCGGGATAAACCTTTTGTGAAACTGGAACTCCCTGGAGGTGTCTCCCACGGAATAGAGGAGGAGATCTTCGGAAGGATCTCGGGAGGTGAGGAGGGCAGAGGGCTGGTGGAGCTGGCCCAGGGGGGGACCCTGTATGTGGGTAAAGTGGAGAACCTCCCCGCCCATGTTCAGTCCCGGCTTCTCTCCCTGATGGAGGAGGGGATCTACAGGGTGCCCGGTAGCGTGGAGGTGAAAGAGGCGGATGTGAGGTGTGTCTTCTCCGTGGAGGAGTCTCCCTCTAACTTGGTGGAAAGGGAACGGCTCATAGAGGAGTTTTACTACAGGCTGAAGAACCTGGAGGTGAGGGTTCCACCCCTGCGGGAGAGGAGGGAGGATATACCCTATCTGCTCAACAGGTTCATCGTAGAGTTTTCCCGGAGGTATGAGAAGCAGATTGCAGGCTTCACCCCCGGGTTTTTGGAGGTCATAGAGGGATACTCTTTCCCGGGGAACGTGAGGGAACTGGAGAGTCTGGTGGAGCGTTGCGTGGTCCTCACCCGAAAGGAGGTGCTCCATGAGGATCTCCTCCCTCCCGGCCTTAAGGGTGATCGAGGGGAAACTCTAGATGAGCTCCTTGAAAGTGTGGAGAAAGATATGATAATAAAGGCCCTCAAAGAGGCCGGGGGAGTTCAAACAAAGGCTGCAGAGATCCTGGGGATATCATTCAGATCTCTTAGATACAGACTGAAAAAGCTGGGCATAAAAAGCTGAGGATAGGTCTTTTCCATTAATTCCTTTGAACTGACACTTTTTGTCACTCTTTTTTTCTTTCAAGGCTATTGTGCAGCAAGACCTTTATGGTATTTTGAAGACCGAACCGGGAGGGAAGGATGAAAAACAGAAATAGAGGGTTTACTTTGTTGGAATTGATGGTGGTGATAGTTATTGTGGGGATTTTGGCCATGGTGGCGTTTGCTAAATACAGGGGCTTCAAATATCGGGCTGCTCGGTCTGAAGCGTTTCACAACTTGGATGCCATAAGAACATGTGAGGAGGCTTATGAAGCGGAACATCAAAGATACGTTCTTTGTAGCTGGAATCCTCCAGGTTGGACACCGGGCCCCGTGGGCACCAGGACGTGGAATGAAAATTCCGGCTTTAAGTCCATTGGATTTAAGCCCAGAGGTAAGAAAAGGTTCAAGTATGCTGTGGACGGATACCCTGCTGACACGGTTTCTGCCACGTGGCTGGGAGGAAATGGAGACACTTCCATTACCGATGGAGAACAGGGCCGAAGTCCCAGCTCTGGGAAACAAGATATATGCATCATGGCGGTGGGAGATGTGGATGGTGATGGAGCCTACTCAAAACTGTACCTGACTGACGAGCCCCCTGGCGAGGTCAAAGATGCTAATCCTGAAAAATATTGACAGGGAAAGGAGGTGGTGAAGGGGAGAAGGTTAAGCTTTTAAGAAGGTGAGAAGGTGGGAAGTTAAAGGGCAGAAGAGCTGCTAGAAGAGAAGTGAGGATTAGAAGAAAGGAGGAGAGATTATGATTATCAAGTACAGAGAAATGAGGAAAAAGAGCAAAGGTTTCACCCTTATCGAGCTCATGATTGTCGTGGCCATCATCGCTATTCTGGCGGCCATCGCTATTCCTCAGTACCGGAAGTTCCAGATGAAGTCCAAAACCTCAGAGGCCAAAACCAATATTGGAGCAATTAGGACAGCCGAGGAAGCCTACGCTGCTGAACATGATAAGTATGTGCTAGCCGACTGGGATCCTGGTCAGAGTGCCGTGGCAAATGGAAATGCAGTGAATTGGGGCGATGGCGGTGCCAGTGGATATGGATTTGATACTATTGGTTTTAAGCCTGCTGGCAAGGTAAGATACTCTTATGGTGTGGGAGCTAACAGTACAACGGTTCCCACAAATTCCATTACTGATGCTAGCAATGTTACAGCTACCGATGGTAATGATGATATCCTAATTCAGGCTCGGGGGGATCTGGATGGCGATAACACATATGTCACTTTCTATTGCACTGATGAGGATCCCGAGATACAGCAACACGGTAGTGGATTCTAGTTAGGTGGTGTGAAACTTTCGCTGTTAGGTTCTTTGAAGAGATCTTGTTTTATGCTAGGCCGGCGAGATATTTTCTCGCCGGTTATTTATGTTATATTTATTGAGGTTGTTTAATATATGACTGTAAAACAATCGGCATCTTCTGTATCGCAAAAGCCATTGCTTCGTGTAGGGCTCAGTTTTTTTATCTTCTTGTTTTTCTTTTTTGTTGTTTTAATTGCGGCTTTTGGGCCCATTCGCACTTTCGATCCCTGGTGGCACCTGGCTACAGGTAGATGGATTTTTCAACACCATGCTATCCCTCGGGTGGACCCTTTTTCTTTCACCAGAGCCGGAACGCCCTGGATAGATCTGGCGTGGCTTTTCCAGGTGATAGAATATGGCATTTACAAGGTCGGTGGTTTTTATGGCCTGGTGCTTTTCAAGGTCCTTGTTGCCCTGCTCATATTCTTTTTCTTGTATAAACTGCTCTCTCTCTTTGTGCATGAATATTGCTTTACCTTTGGTCTCCTGTTTCTAGCTTTAGGAGTGACTCAGGTCAGGTTCATGGTCAGGCCTCACTTGTTGGCTTTTCTCTGGTTAGTATTGTTTATGTATCTCTTCCATTTGTTTCTTGTTCGAGGGAGAATATGGCAAATTATAGCTCTGGTTGTAGTGTATATATTGTGGGTCAATACTCATGGTAGCTTCGTTGTGGGTCCCTTTTTGATCGGTGCTTTTTTGGCAGGTGTTCTAGCTGAGAGGTGGAACTGGCAGGTTAAGGATATCTTCAAAGACTTAACGGTAAAGAGGATAGGGCTGGTTTTGGCTTTGTTGGTTTTGTCTACTCTTTGTAATCCTTATGGCTTCAAATATGTCATATTTGCTCTCCTTTCCCACCGGGGAATGGGGGCCCAAGCCACCAAGTATATAGCAGAGTGGCATAGAATGAATCCTTATAATCTTTTTGTTTTAAACCCGTTTTCCAGAGTAGGTTTGCTCTGTTTTCTCTTCTGGGTTACATTTGTGCTGCTGTGTGTAAACATTTTCAAAGGAAGACTAGGCGTGGTTGCCCATGTTTTGGTCTTCGCTTTGGCTCTGTATCTTTCACTGAAATACGTTCGTTTTGCTGCCTTGGCTAGCCTGATTTTGGTGCCTACTATAGCCTGTCTCTACTCGTGGTTCCGGGAGGACTTTCCAGGGGGATTCCGGAGGGTTTTTTCTTTATTGATTTTCGTTTTTCCCCTTATATTCCTGGTTTTCAGGCTTCTTCCTGCTAGGATAAATAACCCTGAGTTGGGGAGAGCTGTTTCCAGGAACTATCCTCATGGTGTGGTCAAATTTGTTAAAGAAAAGGGGCTCAGAGGCAATATGTTCAATAAATATGGCTACGGTGGGTTTTTGATCTGGAATCTGTATCCTCAATGCAGAGTGTTCATTGATGGGCGTACTCCCACAGTCTATCCGGCGGATTTCTACTGGCTTTACAGGATGGTTTACAAGGATGAAAAGCTTTTCGAGGAACTGGCGGATGAATATAATATCAATATGGTTATTGAGAAAACTGGATCAACTATCCCCAAGTATCTGGATAAGAATAAGAGCTGGAAGCTTGTTTTCTTCGATGAGGTGACAGTGCTTTTTGTTAATGATAAGCTGATGAAAGAAAAGAAATTAAAGCTTATAAGATATTATAGACCATGGACAGATATAGAGAAGTTAATAGAGAAATACCACGATAATAAACACGTTTTAAACAAGATTAAAGAGGAAATAAAAAGAGTTATTTCTGTTTATGAGGTCAACTTAAAAGCAGAGACGGATCTGGGGATTCTCCTGTCCGAGGGGCTTAAAGACTACAAGTCATCCATGGTGGTCTTGGAAAAGGCTATTAGCTTAGATCCCAGGTCCCCAAATGTATGGTATAATTTGGGGTTGGTTTACAAGAAGATGGGTGAGATGAGTAAAGCGAAGAGTTGTTTCGAGAAAGCAATATCCTTTGACAAAGACTTTGATTCAGCTCTTTATCAACTGGGTATGATTGACTATAAAGCAGGGGAGTTCCGGAAAGCCTGGTCCTTACTGACCAGGTACTTATCTATAGTTGGGGACAGGACCCCTCCGGAAGTCTATGAAAAGATAGGATTGTCCTGTTTCAAGCTCTTCAGGATTGAGGAAGCCATAAGAAATCTCAAAAAGGCTTGCTATCTTACACATGATCCCAAGAAGAAGTCTAGGATTAATGTCAATCTAGGTAACTGCTATTTTGCTATCGGAAATTTCAAAATTGCTGAGAAGCATTATTCTGAGGCCGTAAAACTAGATGCCAAGAACAGGGATGCCTATTACAACCTTTCAAAGGTTTATGAGAAATTGGGAAGGAAAGAGGAAGCTTTGAAATATTGGAAGTTATATGAAAAACTAAAACAGGACTGATATTCTATCGGCTTTCTGTGTTTGAGCTGGAGTTCACAATGAGCCTGGCTTCCCTGCTGGAGGGATATTGAAGGATCAGCTTCCTTAGCAAGTTATCAGCTTCTTCTTTTTTATTAAGAGAGAGTGCCAGCTTGGCAGCTAAGAGAAGTCGGGCTGGAGTTGGTAAGGAGGATATACATTTTTTTAAGGATCGGTAGGCTTGCTTCAGTAAGGTTTCTTTCTTTCTAGATCTATAGATGGCCAGATAGATGTCGGCTTTATAACAGTAGGGGCTCTTGTTGGCTGGATCGAATTTCGTGGCCAGGTTCAATGCCATCATGGCCCTTGAGTATTCCCCCTGCTGGAAAAGAGCTCGCCCCAGGTTCACGTATATTTTGCTCTTCTCCCATGGATAGGCCTGGATGTCTGGGGCTTTAATGGCTTTGATAAATTCTTCCTGGGCTTCTTTGACCTTTCCCTCCTTTGCCAGGGCCAACCCATACTGGTTGTGGGGGATGGCGTTGTCTGGGGCCAGTTGTACGGCCTTCTTCCAGAAGGTGAGATCGTCTTTCCAGGTGTGCTGGGCATGGATGGTGATGGGTGCGAGGAGAACCAGAATGGCGAATCCGGCGATCACCACGCTCCTGGGGCGGGAGTCCAGGAGCCCCAGGGCTGGAACCAGGATGAAGGCCAGGGCCAGGGAGAAGAAAAGGGAGGGGAGGTAGAGATACCTCAAGGCTAATGGGGTGGCTCCAATTCCCAGGACGATGAGGGCCAGGGAGGGCAAAATGGCCAGGGAGGTCATGAACATGGAAAGGATGGTTCCCCTGAGCCACCAGGGTTCTTTTGATAAAAAGAGCATTCCCGGGAGGGGGAGCACCAGCCACAGTAAGCCCACGGCTGAGTAAAGGCCTCCCTGGGGTATGTGGGGGATGTAATTGAGGATAGGATGGGGGATGAAAAGGTATCTGATATAGAACCCCAGAGCCCTGACGAGGGGAGCAAGGGCGAGGGTTTTCATGCCTCCCGTATAGCCTTCGATACCGGGAAGACGGCTGGTAATGTAGAGAGCGAGCCCCATGCCCATGAACAGGGTGGTGAAGAGGGCCTTTTTGTCCCTTGTGCCGTAAAGGGAAGGTGCCACCAAGAGCTCCCATAAGAAGATGAGAGGGAGGAGTATGACCCCTGTCTCTTTGGATCCCATGGCCAGGAGAAAAAAGAGGAAGGTGGGGATCAGTCCCCTGGCATTCCCGGTCACCCTGTAGAGGTGATATGAAAAGAAGGCCAGGAGCACAAAGAAAGTGACCACTAAGTCCGTTCTGCCGGCTATCCAGGACACGGATTCAACATGGACGGGATAGGCGGCAAAGACCAAGGTCGGCAATATGGCCAACCCTCTGGCGGCTCTGGCCTCTACCTTGGTCTCCATTATGGAAGCCATCAGCCCGAAGAGCAGGCACGTGTTAAGGGCGTGGAGGATAATGTTGGTCAGATGGTATCCCAGGGGATTGGATTTCCAGAGCATCTGATCCAGTAAAAAAGTGAGGGTGGTGACGGGCCGGTAGTAGACCCCTCCCGGCTTATAGATGGAGAGGCCCTGGAGGTTCTTTATCTCTCTGAAGATTATGGACCAGTCGTCCCATAGGAATCCATGGCCCAGGGAGGGAAGGTACAGTAATATGGGGAGAGTGAAAACCACCAAAGGGAGTAGCCATTCTGGCCAGCTTCTTTCCTTTGTGGGGGCTCCCTTTCCCATGGAGCCTTTCTAAAGAATGTTGCTTTTCTGGGCAAGGGGGCTTGGTATGGGGGAGCTGAAGTATGGTAACTTAAAGGGCCTCAGAAAAATGTCTTCCTGAGGCCCTTTATAACTCACTTTTCTGGCGGTGCTACCTCAATGAGGGGTTTTATCTTTTCCAGCTTCTTTTCTCCGATGCCTTTCACATTGAGTAGATCTTCCACTTTTTGAAAGGGCCCATGGGTTTGCCTGTATTCCACAATCCTCTGGGCTATGGTGGGTCCTATTCCGGGTAGGGTTTGGAGTACCTCTACTGTGGCCGTGTTGATATTCACCTTTGCCGTGTTGTCAGTCTTTTGGGCCATGAGGACGCAAGGTGACAGGATGAATGCCAGGACCAGCGCCAGGGTGATCCATCTCTTTCTGTGTCCCATCATCTTTCACCTCCTGGTTTTGATAGGGTGAAATTATCAGATTTGCCTGTGAGAATCAACGGTTTTCTTAGGCATATCTTCCTAGTTTTTTGTGAGCTATAGAATCCAGGTTCTGGACTGGGACCTTCTCTCTCTGGGGCATTAACATTGGGCTGAGGAACCGTTGGCTGGATGCGGTGGACATGGGAGGAGTTGTTGTGTAATTTGAACAGCGGGAAGGGAACTGATGGATGCAGTTGAGCTATTGGAAGCCTTTGAGAAGCTACCCCAGGGATTGAGAGTTCCTCGGTTGGAGTGGTGACAATGGATATTCTTGAAATATATTTAGCCGGGAGACTCTAAATCACAGCCTGGGAGGAGCCTTGACTGTTAGGGAGAAGTGGAAGAATACCCGCATTCTAGCTATATCCACGGAGGAAGCAGTGGAGCGGGCTATCAAAGTCATAAAAGAAAACCAAAAGATACTGATGTTCTATTTATTTGGATCCAGGGCCACGGGTAAAGAGGTTCCTGAGTCTGACATAGATTTCGCCTTTCTAAGTAGCAAGGACTTCTCCTGGGAGGAATACTACTCTTTGCGTGGCCGCCTGAGCAGTGTCCTGGGCACTGACAGGTTCAACCTCCTTTGGCTAAACAAAGCTGATCCCATCATCACCTTTGAAGCTATAGCCACAGGCCGCTCTCTTTATTTCAAAGATTCGGAAACCTTGAATGACTTCGAACTAAAGGCGAAAAAGAATTACTACGACTACAAACATTACCTTGAGAGACGAAGACGTGGTTTATAGGAAGGAGAGCTTGTTAAAAAGAGTTGAAAAACTCAAGGAATATTACTGATAGAGATGGGACACATATGAGGAAAATGAAGGTTCTCCTTTTGCCATTTTGGGAAGTAGTATGGAACACTTAAATTCCATAGATAAAGCTTTGTTGCTTTACACCATGACCTCAGGGCTGGGCGATTATATTGTTATGGGAGATCTGATGCACAAAGTGGAGACCTTGGTGCCAGGGTCGAGTTGCTTGATGGCCCACAGAGGGAACCCCCATGTAGATCTTTGGCCATATGACAATCCTTCTGAGCGGTTTTTCGATGTATACAAACCATGTCAGCTTTCTAGGCTGATAAGGAAGCTTAGGAGAGCACGAAAGGAGGGATTTACCGTTTTCGGTTTACAGATGGCCCCTGGTTCTATCCAGGGTTTCTTTTTCCATCTGTTTTTAAAGCGATTGAAAGCCCTTGACTTTATTGTTGATTTCAATTTGATAAATGCTGATATAATCACTTCCCCTAGGGGAGACTATATCTTGGACCTGCATTTGAATCAGATTAGTGATTTATTTAAAATGACTGTACCAGAGCATTATTTTGGATTAAAATTACCTGTTCAGTCTGATGAATTATCTGACGTTAAAAGGCCTATTGATAAATTTGTAGTGGGAATTCACCCTTGGAGCCGGCGAGGGGATTTATCTTCTTTTGTCTGGCCCTTTGAGAAATGGGTTGATATAATTAATTTTCTAGCCACTAGAAATGTAGACAAGATCACTATATTTGGAAAAGATTCAAAGTTTGATATGTTCAAGAAGATGCTCATAAACAGTGTCTCTTGGCCACTAGACATAGTTAATTATGAATGTTCAAACTCAGTAATTGATCTAATAAAGACCTTACAAAGTTTAGATCTTCTTATTTCAGTTAATACATCAGTAATACATATTGGCTATGCACTTGGATTGGATATGCTTGTTTTAAGCGGACCTTCGTTATGTATGTGGATGCCCAAAGGTGAAAACATAAGGTATGTTTTTGACGAAGATGCTAAATTTCCGGGGGGAGATAAGTTTAGTCTACATTCTGGATTCCCTAGAGTGGAGAGAATCCGCTGTGATCAGGTGATAGAGGCGCTCTCTAAATTTATATAATACCTGGATGGAGGCTGAAGCTATTGTACAGCATATTGCTAAACGCTGATATAATAAAAACCCACAAGACAGGAATAGAAAACTACATCTATAATCTGGTGAGGGGTTTTATAGAAGTAACTTCTGAATCTGAGTATGAATATGAGCTTAGTATCCTAATGAGAAGTAAGAGGATTTTACAAAACCTTTTCTCGGATTTTAAGATTAGAAGAGCGTACTATATCGACAGGATTTTTAATAAATTGATGATATATGATAGAGCAAAAGCCTTCAAAGTGGAAGGTGCATTTCTAAATGTGATAATTGATAAAGAACACGACATTTACCATGAACCTGGGCATATATTGCTTGATATAAAATCAAGATATAAGGTGCTTACTATACACGATTTAGCTACTTTGTATGTTCCTCAATATCACCCAATAAATAGGGTTATGTTCTTCAAAGAAAGGCTTAGAGATGGTGTAGAGAGAGCAGATATAGTAATCGCTGTTTCTAAGTTCACAAAGCAGACGGTAATGGAATTGTTAGGAGTGCCGAGCAATAAAATAATGGTGGTGTATAATGGAATAGATGGTACAAGATTTAGGATTTATAGTGACAAAGAAGTAGGAGAGGTTTTGAATAGGTTAGATTTGCCTAAAAACTATGTTCTTACAGTAGGAACTATAGAGCCAAGGAAAAATTTGATAGGATTGATAGATGCTCATGACAGGTTGCCAAGATTTGTCAGAAAAGAGTTTCCTTTAGTTGTTGTTGGAAGATTAGGTTGGAATTATGAAGAAATTTTGGATAAGATAAGAAAGAAAGAGAATGAAAAAGAGTTGATTTATCTTGGATATATGGACGATAATATGCTCCCTTTTCTCTATTCAGGCGCTGCAATTTTTGTTTATTTGTCTTTCTTTGAAGGTTTTGGCTTACCCGTATTGGAGGCTATGGCTTCCGGAACTCCGGTTATAGCTTCGAACACAACATCTATTCCTGAGATAGTAGATACTGCTGGTCTTTTGGTTGATCCAAGAGACAATGACGAGATAGTAGAAGCTCTTTTAAGCTTAATATACAATGAGAATTTAAGAGAAAGATATAGAATGCTCGGTTTGAAAAGAGCTAACAAATTCTCATGGCGCAAAACAGCTAAAGAAACTTTAGATGTTTATTATAAATTGCTTAACTCATGAAGAGCTTTTGTCAGAGGAGCTTTTTATTAATTCGTAGAGGTCTGAGACATTACTCTCGTGCTGGCTTTTCATCTTTGCCTTGACTAAATCCATGAAATAGAATGGATCTATAGCTATAGCTTTTAAAGTTAAACCTATGGATCTTTTTTCCACTGCTAAGGACAAGAAATATTGGGCTATAAGTCTTGACTGCAATGTTCTATTTTTATCTTCTATCACAAGTGAGTAGTAATCTTTTAATGATCCTACTTCCTTTTTTATTTGCTGGTAACTTAGAGTTCTGGCTGTTGGTATATTAATGATTATTGAAATTACGTCCTTAATCAGTAGTGGATGAGAGATAAATTTTTTCTCCGTAATCTTTCTGAAGTTTTTCTTTGCCTCTTTTTTGTTAGAGAGCATCCATGAACATACTGACGCTCTCCAGTAGAATATATCCATTAACATTTTTTTAATGGCAAGTGGTATCTTGGTATATTTAAGATAGTTAAACGAAATGAAGTAAGCTTCTCTTCTCATAAGCGCATTATAAGCTACACTCTTACTAAGAGAGTGTAGTCGATAAAGGGAAAGAAGAATTGGTACATATTTAAAACGGAATTTGCTGGGTATTGATAACCAGAGATCGTAGTCAAAGCAATAACTTAAATACTCATTAAGAGATGTATGTTTTAAGATTTTTTGCCTGAAGAAAGTTGAAGGTTGAGGGATAAAATCTTCTATAAAAAGCTTTACAGGGTCAAAATCTGCGGTTTTATAGTGGCGGATTTTACATCCAGTTTTGTCAATGTAGAGGCAGTCTCCATAAACTACATCAATATTTTGATTGGACGCTAAGTAGTGAGCGATTTTAGGGATAGCATTTAGTGTGTAAACATCATCTGAGTTTAACCATCCAATTATTATACCTGTTGTTTTTCTAAAGCCTTTGTTTATTGCATGTGCTGGACCTCTGTCTGGTTTGCTTTCCCAATAGGCAATCCATGGCTCGTATTTTTTGATAATTTCTACACTGTTGTCGGTACTGCCTCCGTCGATGATGATATATTCTAAGTTTGGGTACCCCTGGAGAAGGACCGAGCGGATGGTTTCTTCTATAAATTGGCCCTGGTTAAAACTAGGGGTGACTATGCTCACCTTGGGCCATGGTTTTCCGTCTGGCATGGTGTCGGGAAGCTGGAGACTCTCCTCTGTCCATGGCCAGCCCGTCTTGTCTGGTGGTGGGGGGGGGAGCTCTTTTAGTGTCGGACAGCGCATAAATGTTTTCTTTTCTTTTTCTCTTTCCAGTCTCGAAGTATTTCCGAATACCAACTTAAATATTTGTCTACCATTATATTTAAATCGAATCTTTTTTTTGCTTTGGCTGCGGCTTGTTTACTCATTTTTTGATATAAAGATTTGTCTTTCAAGATGTTAATAACTGCTTCAGCCATGGCTTGGGCATTTTCTGGAAGAATAAGAAATCCTGTCTCTCCGTTCTCAATTTGCTCGGGGATCCCCCCTACCGCCGTGGCCACTACTGGCGTGCCACAGGCGAGGGCCTCAAGGATAGTGATTGGAAATGTATCGGCCTCGATTTTGGCGGCGTGTAAAAAGATGTCTGCTGCCTGATAGAAACGGGCAACCGTTGCCGGATCCTTCTGGTAGACAATGAACTGCGCTTCTGTCTGTCCGATGCTCTCTGGTTTCTGTTCTTCGCCCAGGCAAACCCAAATGACCCGTTCATTCGGTAGACGTTCTGCCACTCGTATCATCCCCGCTTCCAAAGTGGCGTAATCTTTCCAAGGGTTGCTCCGAGTTGCATTACCGACGCAGAGTAGTACCTTGGCTTCTTGTGGGATGTCAAGAGCAGCCCGCGCTTCTCGTTGGTCACCTGGATGAAAGATCTCCGAGTCCACGCCGTTGGGGATAACTCGGCTTTCCACAATGGCGGGGGCCAGGATGGATTGTTCTACTTTACGCATCAGCCACCGGCTCGGAGTGGCAATGTATAGGTGGCTTTTGGCGTAAATATTCCGCTTGCGCCTCCAGTTGTAGGCAGTGGCGTCACGTTTGATAGCTGGATAGATGGACAAGTCGGGACATTGTTTGCAGCCGGTCTTCCACTGGTCACAATCAAACGAATGGGCGCAGTGTCCGCTGAGCAGCCAGGCATCGTGGAGCGTTAGAATTACCGGTATCTGTTGGCTCAGCCAGGGGAGTGCTCTCAAATCGAAGTAGTCACCGTGGAGGTTGTGACAATGTAAGATCTCTGGAGGCTCAGGTGTCAATTCTAAAAGCCTCCATGTGCCAGGGAAGTTGAAGTCTTCATGTCCTAATAAGATCTCCGCTGCTCGTTTTGGCTGCCCAATCATGGGAATCCAGCCTTGCAATCTGTCTGGTCCGTGAATCTTTTTAATTAGCGGAGAAAGCGTGTTTCCAATGCCAATCCACAAATGAGCCCATTTGCCTCGGCAATCAGTGTTGGGGATGGCTAAAACATCAGATAAGCAGCTTTTTTTGTAGCCCACAGCCAACCACGATGATAGTCCACGCTGCCTGTAGGCTTGAAAAAGATTCCATGCTATCCTCTCTGCGCCGCCACCTATATCAAAGGTGTTGACTTGAAGGATGTTAAATTTTTTCGATAGCATGTTTAATTTTCCTTTTTATCTGTTCCTCTAAATTACGCATATGATAGACTTGTTTGCTTATAGGAGTGATCATCTTAAGCATTGCGCATTTTAGGGAATAACTTTGAGATTGTAAAAGCTGCTCAACGTCATTTGTATGTCTCAGTTCTATGTTTATTCTTCCTTCTTTTATGTCTTGTTGTAAACAGAGGATTTCTGGAGGGTGTTGTCCCTGAAATCGCTCTAGCCAACTTGAATGCTGGTAGACATTGTGTACTCGAAAAGGGTTTTTCAAGTTAAGATAATTATTATACATCCACTTCATGATGTCTTTTGCGTGAGTAGCCCAGTTCGCTTGACTATAGTAAACACATTTATCTGTTACTTGTTTGGGAAAAACCAGTGAATAATGGTAAAGAAAGACACCTTGTTGAGCTAATTGAGTGCCGTCAATCCATTTTAATGTACGTAGATCCCTCCCGTGGGCATCATGAACAGTAGGGGGTCTGTGAGTTGCGTAGCAGTAACTGGGATCCCATTTAAAGAGGCGATGATATATTCTAGCTCCCCATCGAAGATACCACCCATCGGCTACGTAATCAAAACCTCCCCAGAAGGTGATTTGTTTAAAAGATACGGCCGTTATTTCAGGATCGTTCTGCAACATCTTAAGGATAAACTGCATGTCGTTAGGTTTATAAAATTCATCAATGTCCACTTGCCAAAGATAATCTCCGGTGGCTCGTTTGGCGCACGCCCGAGACATTTCGTCTTTTTCCCCTGGCCAAAAGCCGTTAGGGTATCCTTCGTCTTCTGCTGTGACTATGGTAACTTTATTTTCTGGATCTTCTTGTTCTTTAAATTTTCTGAGAACCTCTAGGGTGCCGTCTGTGGAGTGTCCGTTTGGGGTGGAGATGCTTGCTGCTGCAGGAACTGCCCCTTCGACTACTATGATTTGGTGGGCGAAGGGGTAAAGAGCTCGAAGGTTGTAGCGCGTGAATGGCTCTCCGTTTAGTACAATAATTCCGAAAGAAATTTTAGGATAAGCCATGGAGTTTATATTCCGTTCTTATCTTGTGATACGTTAATCTGGTTTGGATAAATCTCGATTAAACCTAGTTCTGAGAGCGAGATTTTTAAATTTTTTTGGGAGATATTTAACATATTTTCTCTTAGTTTTTTAAGGTGTCTTCTTTTTGAATTCAGAGTTTCTTTATCGCTATATATGGCTTTTTTCATTGCTTTATATAGTTCACCATCATTGTAGATAAAGGAGGAATCTTCTATTTCATAGAGCTTAGCGAGATCTTTATGAACTATAGGAATCAAACTTGATCCAAGTGCTATTGAGATGGAAGACGTTATTTTATATGAAAAGTATGGGTTGTATTTTTCAGATGTGCGATCTAGCAAAGGCAAAATGAACTGTGCTTTTTTGATCATGTTGAAGTAATCCCGGTATGATAGATTTTTGTCACTAAGCAATATGTGTCTTGAGAGGTTTCTCTTGTGGATCTTCTTTTTGAAAACAGTTCCATCTAGTGTGTTATTTCTTCCAATTAGCATTACAATAAAATGATCGATTCCATCTGAGAGGAGTGACTCAACTGATTCAATCAGTGAATCATAATTTCTTCTACTATATTCAAGGTTTCCTTGCACGCAAAATATAGGTCTTCGCGTTGTTATATTTTTGAAACTGCCTAGATATAGCGGTGCAATCCATGATGCCTTGATTTGTTTGTTGAGGTAGGAGACAATATGCTTGGCTAGGACTATTGGAATTCGATTGGCTGTGGAGAAAAAGCTTATGTACTCGTGGTCTTCTATTAACAAATTGGCATTATGTACTACTGCTAATGTAGGTATATGCAACTTTGAGGCTTCAAACATTATACTTTTAGGCTCTAAACTATTTATTATAATAAAATCATAGTCTTTGTATTTTTTTATTTTTGCAGATAACTTAAATGTTAGCTTATCGCTTCTTTTTAATGAATAGCGAAGATTACTGCAATAATAAAACACATTATTTTTTATTCCTTCTCTGGAAGTGTACACGTCAACCTTGATCCCTAATTTATTTAATAGATAAGCGAAAGTTGGCAAGGTTTCTTGGTGATAGAAATTGTGTTCAATAAGGGCGCACTTCACTTTATCTTTTTGTTCTTTTGAATAAAGTTTTCCAAATACCACTAATTTTGCCTTTTAAGAATTTAGTAAAGTTTATGTTTGCTGCATCGGCCAAAAGGCTAGTTAGGCGTTCCCCAGCTGAAGGTATATATCCATGTATTATTTGGATTGATATGGTTTCTGCATGCATCTTTAAGCGTTGATCTTGAGTTTTGGCTGTTCTGTGGATGGTAGCAACTGATATGATATCACTTATTCCAGCGAATCTACCAACTTTGGATAATTTAAGCCATAAATCAAAATCCATAGCAAATTTGAGGTTCTCATTTAGTCCGTTTACCCTGAAAAAGGCCTCACGGTTAAAAAAACAAGATGGTTGATAAAAGTGTGTCTTATATCCCCATCTAGAAAAATCTGGTAAATCAAGTCCTTTAGGAATCACTATTGATAGTATCTTTCCGTCAGGGTTTTCGAGCTGGCAACCACCAACCCAAGCGACTGCATAAGGATTCTTATTGACTTCCCTAATGATCCTGGAAATGGCATTTGCTAAATATCTGTCATCCGAGTTCAACCAGGCGATAATCTCTCCCGTGGCGCGTTTGAAGCCTTTGTTTATTGCATGTGCTTGCCCTCTATCTTTCTTACTTTCCCAATAGGTAATCCACGGCTCGTATTTTTTGATAATTTCTATGCTATTGTCTGTAGAACCACCATCCATGATGATATACTCTAAGTTTGGATACCCCTGGAGGAGGGCTGAGCGGATGGTTTCTTCTATAAATTGGCCCTGGTTCAGGCTAGGGGTGACTATGCTCACCCTGGGCCATGGGCGTCCGTCTGGCATGGTGTCGGGAAGCTGGGGACTCTCTTCCGTCCAGGGCCAGCCGGTCTTGCCCGGCGGTGAAGGAGGCAATTCATATAATCTTGGACAACGCATAATTACACCAGGATTTGTCTATATGATTTGGACTCAGAGGGTTGTGCGCTGCAAAGGGTTCTGTCGTGAAACGCTCACCCTCCGGGCTTCTCGGGTCTAAGCCCGCTTTTTTGACCGAGATCTTTTGTTAAGTTTAAGTATGAACCCAATACCCTACAACAGTTATGGGCTTCTGCTTTTGAATGCTAATATAAGCGGCTGTCAAGTCAAGGGGCTATGTTCTCTTTTGGACCCACTTGGAGTGGGCTGATTCATGGAGTTCCGCTGTGACAACAAGGGTTATAAATATATCCTGACAAAGATGGCCCCCAGGAGGATGGCTCCCGAGGCGAGGAGGTGGGGGTCTTTGAAGAAGGTTTTTATGGGATCACTCCCCTGGTCTTCTCTCAAAAGCTGGAGGTAGCGCAGGATACCGTATACCGCTGGTATGGCCGTGAAGACTAAACCCTGTCCCCTCTCCACGGTATAAAGGATGTAGGTGATTAAGGCGGAGGCTGAGGTGAGGAGAAGGGCATTGTCCAGGAAGTCTATTGTGTAATTGGTAAGGGTGGGCCTGTGATTGGAGGCTTGAAGACCCAGCATGGAGAGTTCTGCCCGCCTCTTGCCCATGGATATGAGGAGGGCCATGAGGAAGACGGTGATGAGGAGCCAAGAGGATGCTGGGATGCCTGTGGCCCCCTCTCCGGCCATGACCCTTAGCAGGTAGCCAATGGCCACCAGGAATATGTCCAGGAGGGTTACCCTTTTTAGGCCCAGGGAGTAGGTGCCGCTGATGGCAATGTACGAGAGGAGGATGAGAAGGAATCTCCTTGGCAGGAGCAGGGCCAAGAGGAGTGAAGGTACGATCAGGGAGAGGGCGAGCTTTGCGCCTTCCCTCCTTGTCACCTTGCCCTGGGCCATGAGGCGGTTCCTTTTTGACGGGTGTTGTCTGTCCAGATCCACGTCCATGAGATCGTTGAAGATATACATGGCGCTGGCAGCCAGGGAGAAGGAGACAAAGGCCACGAGAGTGGCCGTCAGGATTTTTATCTGGAGGAGCTGGCCTGCGAAGAAAGGGACGGCAAAGATGAGGATGTTTTTGAACCACTGGTGGATTCTCAGGAGACTTTTTAGTTCTTCGGTTTTGAGATTCACTCCTTTCCCCTTTATAACTTTGTCTAAATCTTCTAAGGTTTTTAACAACCGGTGGCAAGGGGATAGAGGATGGGAAGCTCGGCTCGTGTTGCAGTGGTGGGGGACCTGATCCTGGACGAGTATGTCCTGGGTATCCCCGAGAGGATCTCTCCAGAGGCTCCTGTGCCCGTGGCCCGGGTGGAGTCCAGGCATTATTGCCTTGGTGGAGCGGCCAATGTTGCTGCCAATGCCCGGGCTTTGGGAGCGGAGGTGGTGCTCTTTGGAACGGTGGGGGATGATGAGGAGGGAAGGGTTCTCGTGGACATGGCTGAGAACGGGGGCGTGGACCCCCGGGGGATTGTGGTGGATCCCTCCCGGCCTACCACCCTTAAAACTAGGGTGGTGGCCCTTCCTACCCGCCAGCAGCTTCTGCGTCTCGACAGGGAGGAGGCAAGGGCCATTGCCCAGGGGCTGGTGGAGGAGATTTTAGTGAGGATGGAGAGGGCCGGGTCTTTTCAAACCATTCTGGTTTCGGATTACAGGAAGGGCCTGTTAATTCCCGGCCTGGTGGAGAGGATCGGGGAGAAGTTCTCTCAAGTACCCGTGCTGGTGGATCCCAAGGGAGATGACTACGCCCTTTACCGGGGAGCCTATATGGTGAAGCCCAACAGGCGGGAGGCCCTGGCCTTGGCACCCACCCTGGAGGGGGGCGTGGAGAGAATATTTGTCGCCACGGGGTGCCCCTGGACTCTGGTGACCCTGGGCGACCAGGGTATGGTCCTTTTCTCCAGGAAGGGAGAGAAGAGGGAATTCCCCGCCAGGGCCCGGGAGGTATACGATGTGACTGGCGCCGGGGATACGGTTCTTGCTGCTCTGGGCGTCTTTATTGGGGAAGGGATGGCTGTGGAGGAGGCCGTCTCTCTGGCCAATGTGGCGGCTGGCCTGGCGGTGGAGAAGGTGGGCACGGCGGTGGTGGCCCGGGAAGAGGTTGAGAGGGCCTTGCTGGGTGAGGGGAAGGTCTTTTCTCCCATGGTGTTGAAGGGAATAGTGGAGGGTTTGAAGGCTCGGGGCAAGAGGATCGTCTTTACCAACGGGTGTTTCGATGTCCTCCATCCGGGCCATCTGGATCTTTTGCGAAGGGCCAGGGCTGAGGGAGATGTGCTGGTGGTGGCCATCAACAGTGACGATTCCGTGAGGAGGCTCAAAGGAGAAAACAGGCCCATTTTCTCCCAGGAAGAGAGGGCCATGCTCCTGGCCGGTCTGGAGTTCGTGGATTTTGTTACTTTTTTTGAGGAGGATACGCCTTATGAGGTAATCTCCCTCTTGAGACCCCATGTGTTGGTGAAGGGGAGGGATTACAGGCTGGAGGAGGTGGTGGGGAGGGACCTGGTGGAGGAGGTGATTCTGGTTCCCCTGAAGGAGGGTTATTCCACCACCCGGCTCATAGAGAGGATCAAGAATGCGGGACTTCATTGAGGCCAAGTGGAGGGAGCATATCCACCTCTTCCAGGTCTTGCCTTCCCTCTTTGAGGGGATGGAGGACCTGGCCGGGAGGTTGAGGGAGGTTCTGGGAGGGGGAGGCAAGGTCCTGGTCTTTGGTAATGGAGGTTCGGCGGCATCGGCCCAGCATTTCGCCTCGGAGCTGGTGGGGAGGCTGGTGAAGGGGGATGCCTTCCATTATCCTGCCCTGGCCCTCACTACGGATTCTTTTCTACTTACGGCCCTGGCCAACGATTACGGATACCAAGAGGTCTTTTCCAGGCAGATAGAGGTGCTGGGACGCAGGGGGGATATGGCCCTGGGCATCACTACCAGCGGCAGGTCTCCCAATGTGTTGAAGGCCCTGGAGGCGGCTAAGGATATGGGGCTGGTAACGGTGGGTCTTACGGGAGGAGATGGGCTGGCTTTAAAGGTAGACCTGGAGTTGAGAGTTCCTTCCCACGACACTCCCAGGATCCAGGAGGCCCATGATTTCATCCTCCATACCGTGGCGGCGGCAGTGAAGCTTCCCTCTTGACGGGGAGATGGATCTCTCTCTTTTCCTAAAGGGACTCGACAACAGGCTCGTTCGGCATCTCATGAGGGGTTTATCCCCTTTGCCCTTTAGAGAGATTCCCGGGAAGCTGGAAAGGGTGCTGGTCATCCGCCCCGGGGGCTTGGGGGATGCCCTGCTGGTTTTACCCTTCATGATGGCTTTGAGGGCCCTTTACCCCCGGGCAGATCTTTGGGTTTTGGCCGAACCCCGGAATGCCCAGCCCTTCTCTCTCCTGCCCTTTCCGTGTAGGGTGCTCCTCTACACCTGTCCCTGGGAACTGGCTTCCCTTTTGTTAGGACCCTCCTTTGACGCTGTGATAGACACGGAACAGTGGTACGGCCTCTCGGCCCTGGTGGCCAGGTTTGCCAGGAGTCCCTTCAGGGTGGGCTTTGGAACCAATGTCCGAAAGGGATGCTTCAATGTATCTGTGGATTACTGCCAGGAGGAGTACGAGGCCCAGGTCTTTTTCAGGCTTCTTGAGCCCTGGAGAAAGGAGTTTCTCTGGTGGGAGTGGCTCCCTCCCGTGCTGGACTCTGGAGGGAAGAAAGAGGATTCCTGGATAGCCATATTTCCGGGGGCGTCCCATCCTTCCCGGAGGTGGGGGAAGGACCGTTATCTGGAGGTGGCCAGGTTCCTGGTGGGTATGGGATTGAAGGTGGCCGTGGTGGGTGGTCCGGGAGAGAAGGAAGAGGGGGAGTATGTGGCTTCTGCCTTGTCTCCTGGGAGGGTGGCCAATGCCACGGGGGCCCGTTCTTTGAGGGAGAGCATGGAGATTCTGGGCCGCTGCAGGGGACTGGTGACCGCCGATTCGGGTATCATGCACTTGGCGGCCCTCATGGGGTTGCCTACCCTTTCCCTCTTCGGTCCGGGTATCGTGGAGAAGTGGGCACCCAGGGGTAAGGGGCACATGGTGGTGAAGCTGGATCTGCCCTGTTCCCCCTGCACCCGCTTTGGCACCGTGCCTCCGTGTCCTCGGGACTTCGCATGTATGAGGGATCTGACCCCTGATATGGTGATAGAGGCCCTAAAGGATTTTCTAAGAAATCTGGGTATTTAGTGCCCTGAGGATTCTTTTCCTGGTTTCTTTGTACACAGAGCCTCTAGTCCATCTCTTGGACCAGCTTGATGAGGACTTTGTTTTCTTTTCTCATTGGTGCCGCTCCCTTGGGGAGAAGGTATCAGCTGCCGGGCTCGTTGGCAAACCCGTGGATAATCTGGTTGATGGCCTTTAGGAGATCTATCTCCTCGTTCAGTAGGATGGTCCGGCAGCCAGCCCGTTTCCCTGCCTCTACGTCCCGGGGACTGTCCCCTATCATCCACGACCGGGAGAGGTCTATCCCCAGCTCTTTGGCAGCCTGAAGGAGAAGTCCAGGCTGGGGTTTTCTGCAAGAGCATACCCGGCGATAGGCTTTTACAGTGGCCTCCGGGTGGTGGGGGCAATAGTAGAAGGCGTCTACCCCGGTCCCCTCTCTGGTCAGGATCCGGTTTAGATGGCGGTTGAAGGCTTTCACGTCCTCTTCGCTGAAGTATCCCCGGGCCACTCCCGACTGATTGGTGATCACCACCACCAGGAATCCCGCTTCTTTGGCCATCTTTATGGCCTGGGCTGCCCCGGGCAGGAGCTCCAGATCCTCCCCTTTGTGGACGAATCCTTTGTCGGCAATGATGGTGCCGTCCCTGTCCAGAAAGATGGCCTTTTTCATGTTCATAGGTTAGCCTGCTGGACAGGGGCCTAGTCAAGGTGGGATTTTAGTTTTTTAATCTTCCTTGTGAAGCTTCCTTTTTTTCTCTACCATCTGGAACATGGGTGAGTTGTGCCAGGTGGTCTTTTTTCTGCCCTTGAGCAAGGCCTACACTTACAGGGTCCCTCCTGCCCTGGAGCCCCGGGTGGTGATGGGATCCAGGGTGTTGGCTCCCCTGGGCAAGAGGAGAGAGGTGGGGGTGGTGGTGGCCCTGGGGGGAGAGGCGCCCGGGGAGGTTAAGGATCTGGAGGAGGTCCTGGACCATGGTCCCACCCTTTCCCGCACCATTCTGGAGCTCACCCAATGGGCTGCCAGGTACTATCTGGAGCCCTGGGGGCTGTATCTCAGGGGAGCCCTCCCTCCCCATCTCAGGCACAAGGGCCTTCCCCGGCTACCCAGGGAGAAGTGGGTGGTCTTCAGGCATGGAGAGGGAGACCTTACTCCCAGGCAGAGGGAGTTGCTGGAGAGGCTGGAAAGGGTGGGGAGGGCGTCTTTGAAGGTGGTTTTGAAGGAGTGGGGCTTCGGCCGGGATCTGGTGAGGCGCCTGGAATCCAGGGGGTGGGTGGTTCTGGAGGAGAGGGAGGTGGAGGGGCTCTCTCCTTTCCCTCTGGCCCCCCGGGAAGAGGCCCATACCCTTACATCAGCTCAGAAAAGGGTTTACGATGAAGTGTGGGGGTCCTTTGGCACCTTTTCCCCCTTTCTTCTCCATGGTGTTACAGGCAGCGGAAAAACGGAGCTCTACCTCCAGTGGGGGAAGAGATGCCTGGAAAAGGGGAAGGGGCTTTTGGTCCTTATTCCCGAGATCTCCCTCACCCCTCAGTACATCGCCAGGTTCACTGCCCGGTTCGGTAAAGAAGTGGCCGTACTCCATAGCGGTTTAACGGACAGGGAGAGGCTGGTGGAATGGCTCAGGATTAAAAGGGGAGAATCCCGGGTGGTTTTGGGGACCCGTTCCGCCCTCTTTGCCCCCATGGGGGAAGTGGGCCTCATAGTGGTGGATGAAGAGCATGACACTTCCTTCAAGCAGGAGGAGTCTCCCCGCTACAACGCCAGGGATCTGGCGGTGGTGAGGGCCAAGCTGGAGGGATGCCCTGTGGTCCTGGCATCTGCCACCCCTTCCCTGGAGAGCTACCACAATGCTTTGAAGGGGCGTTATGTGTTGCTGGAGCTTCCCCGGCGTATAGGAGGGACCCTGCCCCAGGTGAAGGTGGTGGACATGGCCGGGGAGAAGGGTCTCTTCTCCAGGGCTTTCGTAGAGGGACTGAAGAGGGCTCTGGGCGCTGGGGGCCAGGGATTGGTGCTCCTCAACAGGAGGGGGTATGCCCCTTTCCTGTTGTGTGCCGCCTGTGGAAAGGTCCTCAAGTGTCCCAACTGTGACATCACCCTCACCTATCACAGGGATCCTCCCATGTTGAGATGCCACTACTGCGGCCACAGTGAGTCTCCCGTGGATCACTGCCCCGGGTGCGGGAGGGAGATGAGACCCCTGGGGGTTGGTATCCAGAGGGTGGCCGAAGAGCTGGAGACCCTTTTTCCCCATGCCCAGGTAGGACGGATGGACAAGGATGCCCTCAAGGGCAGAAAGGCCCACTGGGAGGTGCTGGGGGCCCTGGAAAAGGGAGAGATTCAAATCCTTTTGGGGACCCAGATGGTGGCCAAGGGCCATCACTATCCCCGCATCTCCTTTGTGGGGGTGGTCCTGGCCGACGTGGGCCTCCATCTTCCCGATTTCAGGGCGGCGGAGCGCACCTTCCAGCTCCTCACCCAGGTGGTGGGCAGGGCGGGAAGAGAGGGGAAGGGGATGGCCGTGATCCAGACCTACATGCCTTCCCATCCTTCCATGGTTTACGCTGCCCGTCAGGACTATAGGGGTTTTGCTAAAGAAGAGCTGGAGCGTCGGCGAACCCTGGGATACCCTCCATTTTCCCATATGGCCAGGGTCCTTTTTACCGGCACCAGCAGGGAAAAGGTGGAAGGGGTGGCCCGCCAAGTGGCCGGGGATCTGGTTGGGGGAGCCAGAGGACTGGAGATCCTGGGTCCCGCCCCTGCCCCCCTGGTTCGTCTTAAGAATCGATTCAGGTGGCATATTATTGTAAGGAGCCGGAGCCGCAAAAACATTCTGGCAGTTCTTTCAAATCTCCCTCGAAGGATGGGGAGTGTGAAGGTCCAGGTAGACATGGACCCTTATGGGGTAATGTGAGGGATTTTTTACCCTTGACATATTCCTTTTGATGGGATTAATAGCCAGATGAACCGCTTGGATCCCTTGGATGTGGGGGACCGGGACGGGAGGATGAGGTTCATGAGGCCTTTCGGACTCGGTCCGGAAGGCCTTTTTAGTTGAGGGAGGTGCCTATGGCCCGGGTTACCACGCTGGAGTTGAAGAGGAAGAAGGAGGCTGGGGAGCCTATCACCATGCTCACGGCCTATGATTACCCCTTTGCCCAGATGGTGGATGAGGCGGGGGTGGACATCATCCTGGTGGGAGACTCCCTGGGCATGGTGGTTTTGGGATACGACTCCACCCTGCCCGTGACCCAGGAGGATATGCTCCGGCACACGGCGGCTGTGGCCAGGGGCACCAAGAGGGCCATGGTGGTGGCGGACATGCCCTTCATGACCTATCAGGTGAGTCCCGAGCAGGCCCTGGAGAACGCAGGCCAGCTGGTGAAGGAGGCTGGGGCCCATGCCGTGAAGCTGGAGGGGGGCGACCCAGTCCTGGATACCATCAGGAAGATCGTGGATGCCGGCATCCCCGTCATGGGACATCTGGGTCTCACCCCCCAGTCCATTCACAAACTGGGGGGCTACCGGGTCCAGGGCAGGGAGAAGGAGACAGCGGAGCGCCTGAAGAGGGAAGCCAAGGCCCTGGAGGAGGCGGGTTGTTTCTCCATGGTCCTGGAGGCCGTTCCCTCTTGGCTTGCCAAGGAGGTTACCGGAGCCGTGTCGGTGCCCACCATAGGCATCGGGGCGGGGCTCCACTGTGACGGCCAGGTCCTGGTCCTCCACGACGTTTTGGGCATCTTCCAGGAGTTCAAGCCCAAGTTCGTGAAGAGGTACGCCAATCTCAGGGAGGAGGCCCTCAAGGCCCTCCGGGAGTATGTGAAGGAGGTTCAGGAGGGCAAATTCCCCACGGCCGAGTACAGCTATGAGTGAGGGCGGGACCATGGACCTGGTGGAATCGGTATCCCGGATGATGGACCTCTCCCGGCACTGGCGCCAGGAGGGCAAGACCATCGGTTTTGTGCCCACCATGGGCTATCTCCACGAGGGCCATTTGAGCCTGGTGCGCCAGGCCCGAAGGGAGAACGATGTGGTGGTGGTCTCCATCTTTGTGAATCCCACCCAGTTTGGGCCCGGGGAGGATTTCGAGAGATACCCCAGGGACCTGAAGCGGGATATGGGTCTCCTGGAGCCCATAGGTGTGGAGACCGTCTTCGTCCCTTCCGTGGAGGATATGTACCCGCCGGGGTACCGGACCTACGTGGAGGTGGAGGATATCACCACCCGCCTGTGCGGGGCCTCCCGGCCCGGCCATTTCCGGGGGGTGACCACTGTGTGTTGCAAGCTCTTCAATATAGTGAGGCCCCATAGGGCCTACTTTGGCAAGAAGGACTTCCAGCAGTACGTGGTGTTGCGCACCATGGTGGCCGATCTCAACATGGACCTGGAGATAGTGCCCATGCCCATAGTGAGGGAACCCGGCGGCCTGGCCATGAGCTCCAGGAACACCTATCTCAACCAGGAAGAGCGGAAGGCGGCCCTCTGCCTCTCCAGGTCTCTCAAGAGAGCCCAGGAGCTCTTTGCCCAGGGGGAGAGGAGGGCCCGGGTGATCAGGGAAGAGGTGGAGAAAATGATCCGGGCTGAGCCCCTGGCCAACATAGACTATGTGGAGGTGGTGGACCCTGACACCTTTCTGCCCGTGGAAGAAGTGGAGAAAGGGACCCTGGTGGCCCTGGCGGTGAAGGTGGGACCTGCCAGGCTCATAGACAACACCCAGCTGGGGGTGGACAGGATTTGAGGGCTGTAGATGGTGGAATTCTTGAACTTTGAACATAGAACGTTGAACGGCTTTTATACAAGGGAGGGCGAGTCATGATGCGCAGGATGTTTCTGGCCAAGATCCACAGGGCTACGGTGACGGAGGCCAATCTCAACTATGTGGGAAGCATCACCATAGACGCCGATCTTTTAAATGCCAGTGGTATTCTGCCCTACGAGGTGGTGGAGATCTGGGACATCACCAACGGTGAGCGGTTCAACACCTACGTGATTGAGGGTCCTGCCGGTTCGGGGGTCATCTGCCTCAACGGTGCCGCCGCCAGAAAGGTGGCCGTGGGCGACAAGGTGATCATTGCCGCCTATGCCCAGGCCACGGAGGAGGAGGCCAGGAACTGGAAGCCTACGGTGGTCCTGGTGGACGACAACAACAGGATCGTAGAGGTGAAGAGGGAAGGGGAGGATCCCTTCACCGTTTACGCAGCCTGAGAGGGTCCGGGACCGGGAAAGGGTGTCATCACCCTTCCTCTTTGGAGCTGTCGGCCTCTTCTTCCAGTTTATTGGTAGTGAACCGGCACTTGGGGTAGTTGCTGCATCCGTAGAAGAGTCGGCCTCCCCTGCCCCTGCGTTTTACCAGGAACCCGTTACACCCTTTCATGGGGCAGGGGTGGGATTTGTCGGGTTCAGCCTTCTGGATTCGCTCGCCGTTGGAGTCCAGGGGAATTATGTTGCGACATTGGGGATAGCCTGAACACCCCAGGAACCTGCCGTGGCGGGACCATCTCTCCACCATGGGTTTGCCGCACTTGTCGCAGGTGATGTTGGTGGTCTTTCCCGTTTTTTTCACCCTCTCCATATTCTCTTCTGCCACCTTGAGCTCGTTCACGAAGGGGGCATAGAACTCTTTAAGGGTTTCCACCCATTCCCTTCTGCCTTCCTCGATTTGATCTAGGGACTCTTCCATCTGGGCGGTGAAGCCTACGTCCAATATGCGGGGGAAGAACTTGACCAGCAGCTCATTGACGGTGCGTCCCAGGATGGTGGGGTAGAGGCGTTTCTGTCTCTTCTCCACGTAGCCGCGCTCCTGGATGGTGGAGAGGATGGTGGCGTAGGTGCTGGGCCTGCCTATGCCTTTCTCTTCCAGGGTCTTCACCAGGGTGGCTTCCGTGTACCTTGGAGGTGGCTGGGTGAAGTGCTGCTTGGGTTCCAGCTTCAGGAGGGTCAGCTCCTCTCCTTCTTCCAGGGGAGGAAGGGTGGAGGTTTCTTCCTCGCCGTTGGCCTGTTCGTCTTTTCCTTCGGTGTAGAGAACGGTGTAGCCGGGGAACTTGAGGACGCGTCCGGTGGCCCTGAAGATGGCATCCTTGGCCTGGATATCCACGGTGGTGACGTCGTAGACGGCGGGTCGCATCTGGCTGGCCATGAAACGGTCCCAGATGAGTCTGTAGAGTTTCCAGTGGTCTCCGGGGAGGATGCCCTTTAGAGAGTCGGGAGTCCTGGCGGGTTCCGTGGGTCTGATGGCTTCGTGGGCCTCCTGGGCGCTCTTCTTGCTCTTGTACTGGGGAGCCCTAGGAGGGAGGTGCTCTTGGCCCCAGAGGGTTTTTATCAAGGTCCTGGCCTTCTTCTGGGCTTCTGGGGAGACCCTCACCGAGTCCGTTCTCATGTAGGTGATGAGACCCACGGGACCTTCTTCTCCTAGATCCATACCCTCGTAGAGTTGCTGGGCCAGGAGCATGGTCTTCTTGGCGGTGAAGCCCAGTTTCCTGGCGGCTTCCTGTTGAAGGGTGGAAGTGATGAAGGGGGGCTTGGGATTGTCCTTCCGCTCTCTCTTTTCTACTTTTACCACCCGGTAGGTGGCCCCTTCCAGGTGCTGGAGGACCTCATCTACTGCCTCTTTTTTGGGGAGTCCCGCTTTTTTGCTGTTGAATTTGAAGAGCTTGGCCGTGAAAGGGGGCGAGGTTTGGGGACGCTGGAGGTGGGCCGTCAGGGTCCAGTATTCCCGGGGAACGAACTTCTCTATCTCCTCTTCCCTTTCGCAGATGAGACGCACGGCCACCGATTGGACCCGGCCTGCCGATAAACCCCTCTCCACTTTGCGCCATAGGAGGGGAGAGAGGGAATAGCCCACCAGCCGGTCCAGGATGCGCCGGGCCTGCTGGGCGTTCACCTTGTTCATGTCTATGGGTCCGGGGTGTTTCAGGGCTTCTCTCACGGCGCCTTTGGTGATCTCGTAGAACAGGATGCGCTTCACCTTCTCCTGGTCCCGCTTATTGAGGGATTGGGCGATGTGCCAGGCAATGGCTTCCCCTTCCCTGTCGGGGTCTGAGGCTAGATAGACTTCTTCAGCCTCTTTGGCGGCCTTTCGTAGCTCCTTCAGGACCTTTTCTTTCCCCTTTATGGTGACGTAGGTGGGTTTGAATCCATCTTCCACGTTGACTCCCAGTTTGCTCTTGGGCAGGTCCTTTACGTGGCCCATACTGGCTTTGACCTGGAATCCGCGGCCCAGGTACTTGTTGAGGGTCCGTGCTTTGGCTGGTGACTCTACTATGACCAGTTTCTTCATGCCCCTTTTCCTTCTTTAAAGATTTTGTGTATTGGCAGGTTTCCTTTTTGACAAGGATCTATTATGGCCCTTTTCTCTTGAATGCAAGAAAAAACCCTCTCCCTACCGGTGCTCTTTCACTGGAATAACGGCATCCCTTGCCTTGTGGGAGAGGGCGGCTTGATCTGTTGTCTATTCTTATCCTACCTGGCTGGCCTCCTCTTGGGTTTGAAGGGGAGTTTCCGACCACTTGCCCGAGACCCGTTCCAGGAACTCTTCCTTGAAATAGTCCAGGGCGCTTTTCACGGGCAGAATGGGGGACTGTCCCAGGGGACACAGGGAAGAGATCTGCATGTTATCCGAGACTTGAAGGAGCAGGTCCAGGTCTTTCGGAGTGCCCAGGCCCCTCACTATTCGGTCCATTATGGTGAGGAGGGCCCTGGTTCCCATCCTGCAGGGTGTGCACTGCCCGCATGATTCGTGTTCGAAGAAGGAGAGGATGGAGTGTAAAAGCACTACCACCGAGGTTTCTTCATCCATGACCAGGATGGCCCCGGAACCCAGCACGGCGGCGTACTCTTTCAGGCTGTCATAATCCATCTGCACGTCCAGCTGGGACTCGTTGAGGAAGGCACCAGCGGCCCCTCCTACCAGGGCTCCTTTGAACTTTTTGCCCTTTCTGATGCCCCCGCCGTACTCGAAAATGATGTCTCTCAGTGTGGTGCCCATCTCCACTTCAATGAGGCCCGGGGTCTCTATGTGCCCCAGGATGGTGTATACCTTGGTTCCGGGGCAGGTGGGGGTGCCAAAGGACCGGTACCAGTCTGCTCCGTTGAGAATGATGGGGGGGATGTTGGAGAGGGTTTCCACGTTGTTCACCACGGTGGGCTTGCCCCATAGTCCCTTCTGGGCGGGGAAGGGGGGCTTGAGTCTGGGCTGGCCCCGCTTCCCTTCTATGGATTCGATGAGGGCCGTCTCCTCTCCGCACACATAGGCCCCGGCCCCCTTCTTTATCTCCAGATGGAAGGTGATACCCGATTCCAGAATGTTGTCTCCCAGGAGGTTTTCTTTGTAGGCTTGTTCTATGGCTTTGCTCAGACGGTCTATGGAGAGGGCGTACTCTCCCCTGATATAGACGTACCCTTTGGTGGCCCCAATGGCGTAGCCCGCCAGGATCATTCCCTCGATGAGCCTGTGGGGATCTCCTTCCAGGATGAGTCTGTCCTTGAAGGTGCCGGGCTCCCCCTCGTCGGCGTTGCAGATTAGGAACTTCTGGGGGGCGGGGGGAATGAAGGTCCACTTTTTGCCCGTGGGGAAACCTGCTCCTCCCCTGCCTCTGAGGCCCGATTTGATCACCTCTTCCATTACGTCTTTGGGGGTCCACTTCTCTTCGATCACCTTGACCAGGGCCTGGTAGTCTCCGGCAGCGATGGCTTCGTCCAGACTTTCCGGGTCTATGACGCCGCAGTTTTGTAGAACCACCCGGGGTTGGGGTTTTTTGACCAACCCCGTGGGTTTGATCTCCACCACCCGCTCTTCCGGGGCCAGGGGGACCTGGAGTCTCTTGACAGGGCGGCCTTTGAGGAGGTGTTCCGTGACGATTTCAGGCACATCATCCACGGTGACGTTGGCGTAGGCTACGGCATCGGGATACACCACCAGGACCACCCCCTGGCCTATGGGTCCCAGACTGCCCGTCTCTATGACCTGTACCTCGTCGGCCAGCCCTTTATCGACCAATTCCCTGATGAGGGCCTGTTCTACGGCCTTTGCCCCGGCAAGCAGGGAGTTGGCGTCGATTCCTATCAGCACATGGCTCCTAATGTGCCGCATCTCTCCTCCTTATCTCTTCGATGATCCTTTGGATCTTCTCCTCTGTGAGGTTTCCATAGACGTCGTTGTCTATCATCATGGCCGGGGCCACTCCGCAGACCCCCAGACAACTGGTGGTTTCCAGGGTGAAGAGGCCATCGGAGGTGGTGGATCCCACATCGATGTTGAGGGCGTCTTTAAGGGCCACCAGTACGGAAGACCCTCCCATGGCCTGGCAGGGGGGAGAGACGCAGATTCGTATGATGTGCTTGCCCCTGGGTTCGAGGCTGAACATGGAATAGAAACTCACCGTGCTGGCCACTTCAGCCAGGGGTATGTTTAGATATTCGGCTACGGCCAGTAGGGCCTCTCGGGGCAGGTAGTGCTTGGGTTCATACTCCTGGATGTCGTGTAACATGTCCAGCATGTGCTCTCTAGAAGGGGGATATTTCTCTATGATCCCCAAATACTCGTGCATTTTCTCCCGGAAAGGGGGATACTTCTGCAGTATCTTTAAAACCTTGCTATGTTGATCCGTTTGTGGGTGCACTGGAAACCTCCTCCCCGTATTGGTTAGGTGGCCTTCGGCAAAGGCCCCTGGAACGCTATCCCTCTTCCTCTTTCACTTCTATGGCATACTCTGTGACGGGTTTGCCTTGCATGAGGTGTTCCCTCACCACCCGGGCGACCTTTTCGGGAGTCATATTTCCATAGATGACAGTGGGTTTTCCTTCTTCTCTCACCTCCACCACGGGTTCGAAGGAGGCGTATCCCTTCTCTCCGCTCTGAACCACCATCACGTCTTTCAGATCGTGTTTGGCGATGGCGTCCAGAAAGGCGGATAGCACCTCCCGGGCCCCTGCCGCTATGCCGCTGGTGCCCATGCTCACAATCACTTTTACCCGGGCTTTACCCGTGCGCAGGCTGAGCTCCTTTGCTGCACGTTCCCTGATCTTCCTCAGTTCGTCTAGCTTCATCTGGTCCCCCCAACCGGACGTGCCTTGAAAGCCGTGCCTACTTTAGGAGCAAAACATTCTTGAGTCAAGGGGGTTCCATTTTTCACAATCAGGTTTTTCTTCCCCTTACGGGTTTGGAGCCGGGAGGCCCAAGGGCCGGAGGATCTAAATGCCCCTCCTCTCGTAGGTGTTACCCCTCCTGCCAGCCACCAGTCCCTTCATCTCCATCTCCAGTAGGATGGCGTAGACCTCCTGGAGGGTGAGGTTGCATCTTTCGGCAATGATTTCCGGGGGAAGGGGGCCACCGGCCAGGGTGTCCCATACGGCTTTCTCTTTCTCCTGCATGACCACTTCTTCCTCCGGCTCCGGTGCCTTGCCTCCAGCGCCCAGGACATCCAAGATGTCCTGTAGATTCTCTATCAGGTGGGCCCCTTCTTTTATCAGCCTGTGGACCCCGGATGTTTGGGCGGAACCCGCCAGTCCGGGAAGGCCCATGATGGGGCGCCCCAGTTCCCTGGCGTACTGGGCTGTGATGACGGCTCCACTCCTTCTACCCGCCTCTATCACCACCACTCCCTGGGCCAGGGCGGCCATGATGAGGTTGCGTCTGGGGAAGTTTCCCCTCTCTGGGGGAGTACCTGGAGGAAAGGGGCTGAGGATGCTCCCTCTTTCTTTCTTGATCTTACCGGCCAGGGACCGGTTTTCCGGGGGATACACCGTGTCAAGGCCTGTTCCCACCACGGCCACCGTTTTCCCTCTTTCCAGGGCTCCCAGGTGGGCTGCAGTGTCTATGCCCCTGGCCAGGCCGCTGATTACGGTTATCCCCTGTTGAGCCAGCCCCCGGGCCATCTTGGAGGCCATGTCTCTTCCGTAGGAGGACGGGGTCCTGGTGCCTACCACCGTGACGCAGGGTGCTTTCAAGGGTTCCAAGTCTCCCTGGTGAAAGAGGACGGGAGGAGGGTGGGGAAGGTCCCTGAGTTTTTCGGGATAGGTCTCGTCGTGGCAGGTGACGAAGTTGATGGAGTGGCGCTCCAGCTCCTCCAGGGTATTCTGGAGCTTCTCCTTCCACTGTCCAGTGACTATCCCTTGGATGGCTTTTCTGTTTAGTCCGGCGATTTGCCCCAGTTCCCCTTCAGGGGCCTCCAAGACCCTTTGGGGGGATCCCAGGGCCTTCACCATACGGTGGTAGGAGACCCATCCCACGCCATCCACCAGGGCCAGAGCCAGGGACCAGTGCCTCATCTACCCCATCTGATGAGAATGGAGATGAGGAGGAGGAAGATGATCAGGAGGAAAGGGGTGCCTATGATGACAATCCAGGCCTTCTTGCTCAGTCTGTTTTCTCCCAGTCTCTTAAACATGCTCTACCCCCGGAGAATTCTTTTTCTAGCACGTGTCGGGACGTCGGTAAAGGGAGGGGAGGGGTAGAAGGGGGCGAGGGGGCCTCCCTAGATTTGTGAAGAAAATCATTTTCTCTATTGACAAGGCTTTCAGTGGGGTAGTAGTTACTTTTCTGAGTATTGAAGGGGGGAGCCATGGTACTCTCGACCTGGGGAAAGGCCCTTGAAGGAGGGGGATGTTCTGGAAGGCGGCCTTTCCTTTGTTTGTTGGAGAGTGTTGTGAAATAAATCTCAATTTCATTTTGGGACGGATTCACTCTTTTAGTCTTTAGGAGGGAGTAGAATGGTAAAGCTACCCGATACGCCGGAGCATAACAGGGTGAGGGAGTTTGTCTCGCAGTTTAGGGGTGATAAGGGTTCCCTTATTAAGGTGTTGCATTTCTCCCAGGGTGTCTTTGGTTACCTGCCTCCCGAGATCATAGAGTTCATAGCCCAGGAGCTGGAGATCCCTGCCAGCCACGTATACGGTGTGGTCTCTTTCTATAACTTCTTCCGCACAGAGCCCATGGGAGAGTACGAGATCCGTGTCTGTTTGGGCACGGCCTGTCACGTCAAGGGAAGTAAAGAGGTGTTGGAAAACCTGTGCAGGAAGCTGGGGATTAAAGTGGGCGGAACCACTAAGGACGGCAAATTTACGGTGAGCACCGTGAGGTGTGTGGGGGCCTGCCCCCTTGCCCCTGTCATGGTGATTGGTAAGGACGTGTATGG
>JALUVF010000051.1 GCA_027020915.1 bacterium | reverse complement strand
CTTGAGGCTGGAGAAGGCCCAGGCCATGCTGGGTGAGGAGGGAAAACGGCTGGCCAGCGTGGCTGCTCAGAAGGGGTGGAGAGGGGCCCTGGAGTCTCTTGGCCTCTCGGGGGTGAAGGTGAAGAAGTCTCCCTATTTCACCCGGGCCAAGGAGCGGCTGTGGGGCAGGAAGTTGGTGAAGAAGGCCTTCTCCATGGAGAAGGGGGAGTTCGCCTGGGTCCACAGGGGTAAGGATGTGGTGGTCTTCAAGCTGGTGGACCACCAGGGGGTGAAGGAGGCCCTTATTGCCCAGTTGGCTCCCCAGGTGGCCAGGATGTTGATGGATAGAAGGAGGAGAGAGCTCCTGGACGAGTGGTTCAACGAGCTCAGGGAGAGGATCGAGGTGAAGGTGAACAAGAAGCTGTGGGAGGCCCTTTGATGGATGTGCCCAAAGGGTACAGACTCAAGAAGGTCCTCATGGATCCAGATTCCATGGACCGCACCCTTACCCGCATGGTCCATGAGATGCTGGAGCGGAGCCGAGGGGGAGAGGATCTGGCCTTCGTGGGCATCAGGAGGAGAGGGGATGTGTTGGCGGCCCGGATGGCAGAGAAGATGGCGGGCGCTGTGGGGACCCAGGTGCCTCTGGGGGCTTTGGATATCACCCTCTACCGGGACGACCTGAGCCTTTTGGACCACCAGCCCAGGGTGGGCAAGACGGAGATCCCCTTCTCCATAGAGGGGAAGAGGGTGGTGTTGGTGGATGACGTGATCTTCACGGGCAGGACCATCAGGGCGGCATTGGACGCCTTGATGGATCTGGGGAGGCCCAGGAGCATACAGCTGGCCGTCCTGGTGGACAGGGGCCACAGGGAGCTCCCCATTCAGCCCGACTACGTAGGCAGGTCGGTTCCCACCTCCCACAGCGAGAATGTTCTGGTCTTTCTCCGGGAGGTGGACGGAGAGGACAGGGTGATACTGGTGGAGGCGGAAGATGCTCAGGGGTAGAGACCTGGTGGCCCTGGCGGATCTCTCCAAAGAGGAGATCCTCTATCTGTTGGATACCGCTCAGGCTATGAAGGAAGTTCTCACCCGAGACATAAAAAAGGTCCCCACCTTGAGGGGGAAGACGGTGGTGAACCTCTTCTTCGAGCCCAGCACCAGGACCAGGACCTCCTTTGAGATTGCCGGTAAGAGGCTCTCTGCCGATGTTCTAAACTTTTCGGCGGCAACCAGTAGCCTCACCAAGGGGGAGACCCTCAAGGATACGGCCAGGAACATAGAGGCCATGGTGGTGGACGCCGTGGTGGTGAGGCACAAGGCCTCCGGTGCCGTGAGGTACCTGGCCCGGGAGCTTGAGGTGCCTGTTATAAACGCCGGTGACGGGGCCCACGAGCATCCCACCCAGGGGCTTTTGGACATCTTCACCATTAGGGAGAAGAAGGGGAGCCTGGAAGGTTTGAAGGTGGCCATAGCGGGAGATATCGCCCACAGCAGGGTGGCCAGGTCCGACATCTTCGGTCTGGTCAAGCTGGGGGCCGAGGTCACCGTGGTGGGACCTCCCACCATGATGCCCCCTGACATAGAGAGCCTGGGGGTTTCTGTGGCCTCTTCGGTGGAAGAGGTGGTGGGGGAGATGGATGTGGTCATCATGTTGAGGATCCAGATGGAGAGGCAGAGTTCTCCGCTGTTCCCTTCCCTCAGGGAGTATTCCCGGTACTTCGGCCTCAACGGGGAGATGCTCAGGGCTGCCTCAAAGGATCTTCTCATCATGCATCCAGGGCCCGTGAACTGGGGGGTGGAGCTCTCCCCCGAGGTGGCATATCACCCCAGGAACGTCATCCTGGACCAGGTGACCAATGGAGTGGCCGTGAGGATGGCCGTTCTGTACGCCCTCATAGCCGGTTGAAGGGACTCGTGGCCTTGGGCGAGATCTCCTGGAAAGTGTCCCGTGAGGTTGGTGGTTAAGACCCGTTCCCCTGAGGAGACCCGACTCCTGGGTGAGACTCTGGCCCGGTTGGCCGGAGAGGGGGTTCTCTTTGCTCTGGGAGGGGATTTGGGGGCAGGGAAGACGGTGTTCACCCAGGGGGTGGCCAGGGCCCTGGGGATAGAGGAGCCCGTCACCAGTCCCACCTTCACCCTGGTCAATGAGTATCATGGGGACTGCCCCCTCTATCATGTGGACCTCTACCGTATGAATGGATCCGCGGATGCCTGGGATCTGGGTCTGGAAGAGTACCTGGATGGGCGGGGAGTGGTGGTGGTGGAGTGGGCGGACAGGGCTGGAGGGCTGCTGGATCTCCCGGGGGTGTGGAGGCTCTTTATAACCATATTGGAGGGAGACGAGAGGGAGGTGGAGATAGTGCCTCCCCGGGGGGTGGATGGTTCCCGCCTCAAGGAGACTCTGGGGAATGAGGGATTGGAGGTGGTGGAGTGGAGGGGATCCTGAGGAGGATAAAGGTTTACTCCGAGGTGGTGAAGCTTCCCCACACGGTCTTTGCCCTTCCCTTTGCCTTCACCGGGGCCCTGATGGCGGCCCGGGGAGTGCCCCCTTTGCCCGTTCTTTTCTGGATAGGGGTGGCCATGCTGGGGGCCAGGTCGGGGGCCATGGCCTTCAATCGATGGGCCGATGCCCGGATAGATGCCGCCAACCCAAGAACGAAGAACAGGCCCCTGCCCAGGGGGGAGGTGGGCAGAGGACAGGTCCTGGCCTTTGCCATGGCTTCCTACGGTCTCTTGGTTCTGGCCGCCTACCAGCTCAATCCCCTCTGTTTCCGCCTCTCTCCCCTGGCCATCTTCATTACGGCTTTCTACTCCTACACCAAGCGATTCACCTGGGCCTCCCACCTGATCCTGGGTCTCTCCCTTTCCCTGGCTCCCCTGGGGGCCTGGATAGCCGTGACGGGCGGGCTGGCCATGCCGGCTGTCTGTCTGGGGCTGGCCGTCCTCTTCTGGGTGGCGGGGTTTGACGTTCTCTATGCCCTTCAGGATGTGGAGTTTGACAGGTCTTTCGGGCTCTACTCCATCCCCAGGTACCTGGGGATCAGGGCCTCCCTCTATCTGGCCCGCTTGTTTCACGGTGTCACCCTTATCTTCCTATTCCTTGCCGGAGAGTCCGGGGGCCTGGGTTGGCTCTACAGAGTGGGCCTGGCTTTTGTGGCCGTGCTCTTCCTGTATGAGCATTCCCTGGTGAAGGCAGAGGATCTGAGCAAGCTCGACGTGGCCTTTTTCAACATGAACGGCTATATCAGCCTCTCGGTCTTTCTCTTTACCCTGTTGGACGTGCTGCTTTAGTCCCTCCTGGTACTCAAAAATATTCGGGGAACTTCCCGGATTTCCCCTTCCTATTTTAGGTGTAAATATGTACCATAAAAGGGAGATGTCTGTGGGGGCCCTGGTTCTGGTGGTGGTGTCGGTCCTTTTCCCCTTCACCCAGGTCAAGGCCTGGGGAGGAGGTGGATGTAGGGTTTTCATGGTCTTCAGCTACCATCCCACCTTGAGGTGGCACATGAACGCCGAAAGGGGACTCAGGGACGCTCTCAAGGGCGAGGGTTGTCTTTTCAGGAGCTTCTACATGGATACCAAGCGCCATCCCCAGGAGGCCTGGGCCAGGGAAAAGGCCCGGGAGGCCCTCAAGGAAGTGAGGGATTGGAGGCCTGCCGTTGTGGTCACCTTTGACGACAACGCCACCCGACTGGTGGGGGGAGCCCTCCTGGGCACCTCTCTCCCTGTGGTGTTTCTGGGGGTGAACGCCGCCCCCGAGAAGTACGGCTTCGTCAGGGGGAGCAGGAGGGCCCCGGGGACCAACGTCACCGGGGTGCTGGAGCGCCACTACTTTGCCCTCACCTTTAAGCTTATGAAGGCCCTTGTGCCCAGTATCAAGGTCTGTGCCGTGATCAGTGATGACAGCTACACCTCCCATGTGGCCCTGGACTATTGCAGGGCCCGGGAGTCTACCTTTCCCGTGGAGATAGAGGGTTATTATCACCTGAGGACCTTTGAGGAGTGGCGGGACAGGGTGATGGACCTCCAGAAGAGGGTGGACTGCATCCTGGTGTACAACGCCCTCACTGTGAGGGGGCCTGACGGGAGGGTTATGGCCAACAGGGATGTCTACCGGTGGATGATGGCCAACAGCAGGGTGCCGGACTGTGGCGTGTGGGAGTCTCCCGTAAAGTATGGGCTCCTGGCGGGGGTCATCTTGACGGGCTACTATCAGGGCTACTACGCGGGGCTGAAGGTGAAGGAGATCCTCTCTGGCAAGAGCCCCGCTGTGATTCCCATAGATCGTCCTCCCAGGGGGGAGATAGCCGTCAATCTGGCAAGGGCCCGGACTCTGGGCTTGAGGCTGCCATTGGGTCTGTTGCTCTCTGCCAGAATTTACGGGGGAAGGGAGTGAAGAGGGGACTCGTCTTTTCTGCCTTGGCCGTCTTTCTCCTGCTGGTCATCTTTCTCCTGGGGCTCCATCTGCTGGTGGTGGAGTACGACCGGGGGGTGAAGGAGCTGGCCAGGAGAAAGGGCGAGGCCATGGCCAGGGAGGTGGCGGTGAATATGGGGCACCTGGTGGAGGAGAGGATGAACACGGTGGCCCTTCTGAGCAGAACCTTCTTCCCCTTCTACCTGGAAGGGAAGATCTCCCGGGAGGACCTGGATAGGGCGGTGGCCCTCCATATGGAGTATGGGGGAGGAGTTACAAACGTGCAGTTTTTCAATGGGAGGGGGGAGGTTGTATTGGGATACCCCAGGGATCGGGCCATGAGGGGACTTGAGTTGAGCCGGGACTTGAAGAGTGGGGAGTTCTTCCGGCTCTTCAAACGATGCCTGGTGGAGAGGGGAAGGGAGATGAAGGTGATCAGGACCCTCTTCTTGGATCCCTACTCCATGAGTCTGATCCGCAGGCCTATCCTGGTGGCCATGTATCCCGTGTCTACCCATCCGGGGGAGAGGGTGAGGGGGGTGCTCATGGCCACTTTGGATCTGTCGAGGCTGGTGAAGGAGAGTTTCGGCGGGCCCCTCCTGGCCGGGTGGGGGCTGGCCCTTCTGGGGGATGAAGGGGAGGTGCTCTGGAAGGGCGGGGAGGCGGGTGGCTCCTCTTTTCTGGAGGGAAGGGGAAAAGCTGTCAGGGTGGAGGTCCCCTTTCGGGTGGGAGATAAGAGATGGCAAGTGGTGGCGGAGGTTCCCAGGTCCCGGGTGGAGGGAGGGGTCATCTCCTTTTATAGAAAGGTGGAGGTCCTCATCTGCGCCTTCCTGCTGGTTTTGGGGCTCTCCCTCTTTTCGGCCTTCCGGGAGATCAAAAAGGGATACAGGGCTCTGGCCTCCTCCGAGGACCGTTTCCGTACCCTGGTGGAGGGGATGATGGAGGTCTTTTACGTGAGGGACGGAGCGGGGAATCTCTCCTACATCAGCCCGGGGGCCCAGGATAAACTGGGGGTCCCCGAAGGGGTCCTCAGGGAGGCCCTCCTTTCCTTTCCTCCCTCCAGGGTGGAGATGACCCTGGAGCTGGGGGATCGGATTTTGTCTGTGAGGGAGAGGGAGAAGGAAGGGGCCTTCTACGGTCTGGTGGGGGATATCACCAGGGAGAGGCGTCTGGGCAGGGAGGTGGAGAGGGAGAGGAGGTTTCTGGACCGGATCGTTTCGGGTTTGGGAGCGGGGGTGATGGTGCTGGACGAGGAGATGAGGGTGTTGTGGATGAACACCTATCTGAAGGAGATGTTCGGTCTGGGGGGAAACCCGGAGGGGGCCTTCTGTTACACCCTCTTTGCCCAGAGGATGAGTCCCTGCCCATCCTGCCACATGGAGCCCGTCCTTCGGGGTGGGGAGAAGGAGGGGGAGGGGATGAGGAGGTATCGTGTTCCCCTCTTTGGGGAGGACAGGGACTTCTTCTGGAAGGTCCAGAGGGTTAGGGTGGAGGATAGGGAGAGGATAGTGGTCATCTGCCAGGACATCACGGAGACCAGGCGCATGGAGGAGAAGGTGTATTTCATGGATAAGCTCTCTTCTCTGGGGAAGCTGGCGGCGTCAGTGGCCCACGAGCTGAGCACCCCCCTCTTCGTCACCTCTACCAACCTGGACATGGTGCTGAGAAAAGAGAGGCTCTCCCCTTCGGCCAGGAGGCTTCTGGAGGTCTCCGCTGACGAGCTGAGGCGCTCCGCCCTCCTTCTCCAGAGGCTCAGATGGATTTACCGCCCCATTTCCATGGAGAAAGAGGAGGTGCACGTGGAGCGGGTTCTCAAGGACGTGGCGGCCATTATGAGGGCCTACGCCAGGGAGAGGAAGGTGGGGCTGAACCTGGAGATCGCCCCCGTGTCCCCTTTCATGGGCTACAAGGGGCCCCTTATGCAGGTCTTGTTGAATCTGGTGACCAACGCCGTGGAGGTCTCTCCCCCCGGTGGGGAGGTCACTTTGAGGGCCGAGGGAGAGGGGGAGGAGCTGATTCTCACTATCAGGGACCGGGGTGGGGGGATTCCCGGGGAGGTCATGAAGCGTCTCTTCGAGCCCTTTGTCACCGACAAGGGGGAGAGGGGGGCGGGGTTGGGCCTCCACATCTCCTACAAACTGGTGGAGGGCATGGGAGGCACCATCGAGGTGGAGAGCCATCAGGGAGAGGGCACCACTTTCAGGGTTAGACTCCCCATGGGGGAAGGAGGGGAAAAATGAAGGGGAGGGTGCTCATCATAGATGATGACAGGCTTCTGAGGGAGTCTCTGGCGGTCTATCTGATGGAGGAGGGGTATGAGGTGGAGACGGCCCCCTCTCTGTCCGAGGCCTTGGCCTCTCTGGAGGCCTTCCGTCCCCAGGTGGCCTTTCTGGATCTCCTTCTGGACGGAGACGACGGTCTGGACTTTTTGAGGGCAGTGGCAAAGGAGAGGCATCCCTGTCAGGTGGTGATCATGACGGGGCATGGTTCCCTGGACACGGCTGTGGAGGCCATGAGGCTGGGGTGCCGTGACTACCTGCTGAAGCCCGTGGAGAGGGAGGATCTCCTCTCCAGGTTGGAGGTGATTCTGGAGGAGTGTTCTTTCAGGGAGGGTAAGGGCGTTGTTCTTCCTGTGTGCTGCATATGCGGCAGGGTAAGGGACGAGGAGAACAGGTGGATGGATCTCCCCCAGTACATGATGGTCCATATGGGGATCCTCTTGAGCCATACCTATTGTCCCCAATGTTTTAAGAAGGAGATGGAGAAGTTCGCCTCACCCCATGAGGAGGGCTGACGTCTTCCAGATGAAGGGGGCGATGAGGCTGAACCCCCCCATGAGGAGGAAGAGAACCAGGATCACCAGGCCGTAGGGCTCCAGTTTGTAGTAGGTCTGGGCCCATGAGGGGGGGATGATCCCTGCAATGATTTTGCTTCCGTCCAGAGGGGGGATGGGAATGAGGTTGAAGAAGCCCAGGGCCACGTTGATGATGATCCCCGTTCCCAGCATGAGGAAGATGGGCACGTAGGCCAGCTGGATCCCCTGGAGGGGGGGAAGCTTCCCCGAGGAGAGGAAGGAGACGAGATAAGCGGGCAGGAGGGGATCGTAGCTGGTCAGGAGTCTGAAGGGGATGGCTGAGAGTATGGCCAAAAGGAAGTTGGTTCCCGGTCCTGCCATGGAGATCCATATCATGTCTTTTCTGGGGTTCTTCAGGTTCCAGGGGTTCACAGGTACGGGTTTCGCCCAGCCTATAAACCTGGTGACTACGAAGACCAGGAGCCCCAAGAGATCCAGGTGTTTCAAGGGATTGAGGGTGAGCCTGCCCGCGTCCTTGGCCGTGGGGTCCCCCAGTTTATAGGCCACGTATCCGTGGGAGACTTCGTGGCAGGTGATGGAGAAGAGGAGGGGGGGCGCTGCTATGGCGATCTGTTGTATGGTGGATTCAATCCCCATAGAACAGGGCGTCCTTGTCTGCCTGGGATGTGTACAGGACGATCTTCCCCCTCTCTTCCAGATGGATCACCCCCATGACCAGCTCTTTGAGGACCTGGGCGAAGAGACCTTCCGAGGCGTGGAGGTGATGGAGGGACCTGACGGCCAGCACGGGGGTCCAGGAGGGATAGCGGACCAGGCAGAGGGTCTCCCTGTTGGCCACCTGGATGAGGTTCTCCAGGGTCTCCCTGTCGGGGATATCGTCAACGTAGGCGATGTCGGCCTCCAGATAGAGGCTCTGGATGACGCCGTAGGCGGTGGTCTCCACGTCCACCTTCACTTCCCTCTGGATGACCACGGACTTGTTGTTGTTCAGGAGGTACCTCAGGGGCTTCTCCACGGTGTAGATGACCTTCTTATCGTTGTCGTTCACGTGTTTCAGTACGGCGTAGACGACGTCGGCCACTCCGTCGGTGTCGCTCCCGGTGAATAAGACGATGCCCGTCTTGGACTCCATGATCTCCAGGAGTCCTTTGAAAGCCTCTGCGTCGGGCACCACGTCCTTCAGGGTGGGAATCCGGGAGGGGATTCTCTCTACAAAGACCACGGGAGTGCCCCTCTGAATAATAAAGTTCACCCGGATTCTCCCCAGATCCTGGGTGGAGACGGTGAAGGTCCCGTCGCTGGCCCTGCTTGTGCCCATGATGATTTGATAGTTGCCCATGGTGGCCAGTCCGCTCAGGGTGTCTCTTACGTCCTGGGGAGCCACGGGGGTGGCGGGCTCCGCCGGGCTCATATATCTGCCGATTTTCATGAGGATGGGCGCCTTGGGTACCAGCAGGACCTTGTACGCCCTCCCCGACTCCAGAATGGCAAATATCTGGGGCACTAGGTTCATCTCTTCCTCCCGATTTTTAAAATAAAATACAGATCGCTATAGGATGTACCTGCTCAGGTCTTCGTCCTTTATGATCTCTTCCAGCCTGCTTCTGACATAAGGTACATCTATGGTGATCTCTCTTCCTGTCAAGTCGGGGGCCTGGAAGGATAGGTCCTCCAGGAGCTTCTCCATGACGGTGTAGAGCCTTCTGGCTCCGATGTTCTCCATCTTTTCGTTTAAGCGTACGGCTATGTCGGCCAGCTCTTCTATGGCTTCCCGGGTGAACTCCAGCTTGATCCCTTCCGTGGCCATGAGGGCCTTGTACTGTTTAATGAGGGCGTTCTCGGGTTCCGTGAGGATCCTGATGAAATCGTCCTTGGTGAGGCTCTTGAGTTCCACTCTGATGGGGAACCGCCCCTGGAGCTCGGGGATGAGATCGGAGGGCTTGGTCACGTGGAAGGCCCCGGCGGCGATGAAGAGGATGTGTTCTGTGCGCACCATGCCGTACTTGGTGGCCACGGTGGTGCCCTCCACGATGGGCAGGAGATCCCTCTGCACTCCTTCCCTGGAGACGTCGGGACCGTGGCCGCTCTCCCTGCCCGCAATCTTGTCTATCTCGTCCAGGAATACGATGCCTGAGTTCTCCACCCGCTCTATGGCCTCCCTCACCACCTGGTCCATGTCGATGAGACGCTGGGCCTCCTCATCGGTGAAGATCTCCAGGGCCTCGGGGACCTTCACCTGCCTTCTCTTCATGCGCTTGGGGAAGAGGTTCCCGAGGAAGTCCTTGAAGTTGATGTCCATGTCCTCCAGTCCCGAGGAGCTGATGACCTCAATGGCGGGCATGGAGCTCTTCTCTTCCGTCTCAATTTCCACGGTTCTCTCCTGCAGCTTTCCCTGGTGGAGCATCTCCCTGAACTTTTCCCTGGTCCTCTTGTACTGTTCCCGGGCTTCCTCCTCCTGGGGTGTGAAGGGCTGGGCCTTTCTCTTCTCAATGGGAGGAGGGGGGATGAGGAGGTCCAGAAGCCTCTCTTCCGCGTTCCTTCTGGCCTGGTCTTTCACCCGCTGGGCAAACTCCTCTTTGACCATCTGAACGGCCAGCTTGGTGAGGTCCCTTATGATGGACTCCACGTCCCTGCCCACATAGCCCACCTCCGTGAACTTGGACGCCTCCACCTTGATGAAGGGGGCTCTGGCCAGGCGGGCCAGGCGACGGGCGATCTCCGTCTTGCCCACCCCTGTGGGACCCATCATGATGATGTTCTTGGGCAGAACCTCTTCCTTGAGGTGGGGAGGGAGTTGCTGCCTCCTCCATCTGTTCCTCAGGGCTATGGCAACGGCCTTCTTGGCTTCTTCCTGGCCAATGATGAACCTGTCCAGGGCTTCCACGATCTCTTTGGGGGTGAGACATTCCACCATCACAACTCCTCCACGATCACTTGGCTGTTGGTGTAGATGCATATGCCGGAGGCGATACGCAGGGACTCCAGGGCGATTTCCCTGGGGCTCAGATCTGTATGGGTGATGAGGGCCCGGGCGGCCGCCAGGGCGTAGGGTCCTCCCGAGCCTATGGCCATCACCCCATCGTCGGGCTCTATCACGTCCCCCGTGCCCGAGAGGAGGAATGACCTCTCCCGGTCCGCCGCTATGATGAAGGCCTCCAGTCTCCTCAGGGCCCTGTCGGTTCTCCAGTCTTTGGCCAGCTCCACCGCGGCCCTGGCCAGGTTTCCTCCGTAACCCTGGAGCTTCTCCTCCAGGCGTACCAGGAGGGTGAGGGCGTCGGCGGATGCTCCTGCAAACCCCACTATCACCCTGTCCTGGAAGATCTTTCTCACCTTCTTGGCCTTGGCTTTTATCACCGTGGAGCCCAGGGTCACCTGGCCGTCTCCGGCCACGGCCACCTTGTCACCCCTTCTCACGGCCACCACTGTGGTACCTTTCATCTCTTGCATCACTCCTTCCTCCTGGCCCTGGGATGGGCCTTGGCATAGACCTCCTTTAGACGGCCCAGGGTGAGATGGGTGTAGATCTGGGTGGTGGAGAGGTTAGCGTGGCCCAGAAGCTCCTGGACGGCCCTCAGGTCAGCCCCCCTCTCCAGGAGGTGGGTGGCGAAGGAGTGGCGGAGGGTGTGGGGGGTGATGGGTTTGTCCATCCCCGACTGGAGGGCAGCTCGCTTCACCAGCCTCCTCACCGTGGAGTCGGATATCCTTCCCCTGGAAGTGACAAAGAGGGCTTTGCTGGCCTTCTTGAGGTAGAGACTCCTCTCTCGTAGGTACTCCTGGAGGGCCTCTCGGGCCTTGGCACCCATGAGGACCACCCGCTCCTTCTTCCCTTTCCCCCGGACCCTTATGTGTCCCCGGGCCATGTCTACGTCGTCCATGTCCAGCCCCACCAGCTCCGAGACCCTCAGCCCCGTGGCGTAGAGGAGTTCCAGTATGGCCCTGTCCCTGGAGGTGAGGGGACCTTTCTCCACCAGGGCCTTTGTCTCAGGGATGCCTAGAGTCCTGGGCAGGGGGCGGCCCCTTTTGGGGGTGCGAAGGAGACGGGCGGGGTTTCTCTTGATGATGGACCGGGTCCTCATGAAAGCGTAGAGACCCCGGATGGAGGCCACCCTCCTGGCTAGGCTGGTGGAGGCCAGCCCCTTCTTCTGGCAGTGGAGGAGATAGGCCCTTAAGTCCCACAGGGTGGCCTTCTCCAGGGAGAGCCCCCTATCCTCCAGGAAGGAGACCAGATCCCTCAACTCTCCCAGGTAGTTTCTCACCGTGTGGTGGGAGTAACCCTTTTCGTGGACAAGGTGGTTTTCGTATAGTTCCAGTATATCCTTCACCACTGGGTCTCCCTGAGTCTGTTCACCCTGTGGCGTTCGGCCTTGATGATGGCGGTGAGGTCTTCCACGGCCTCCTCCAGCTCGTCGTTCACCACAAAGTACCGGAATAGGGGATACATGGCCATCTCTTCCTCTGCTTTGGCCCAACGCTCCCTTATCACCTGGGGAGGATCGGTGCCCCTTGTGCTCAGTCGTTCCTTGAGGACATCCATGGAGGGAGGGAAGACGAATATGGGGACGGCATCGTCGGGGAAAACGGCCTTGATCTGGGAGGCTCCCTGGATGTCTATGTCCAGGAGGATGTCCCGTCCCTCCTCTATGGCCTTGATGAGAGGGGCCTTGGGCGTTCCGTAGAGATGGTTGTAGACCCGGGCCCACTCGGCCAAATCTCCCCTCTCCACCATCTTCAAGAAGGTCTCTTCGTCGACGAAGTGGTAGTCCCTACCTTCCTCTTCTCCGGGGCGAGGGGGACGGGTGGTGTAGGATATGGAGAACTCCAGGTTGTCCAGGCGTTTCATGGCTTCCCGGCAGAGGGTGGTCTTCCCCGCTCCCGATGGTGCTGAGATGACAAAGAGGATGCCTTTTCGCTTGATCTTCATTATTCTATATTCTGCACCTGCTCCCGGATTTTTTCAATCTCGCCCTTCAGTTCCACCACCATGTGGGCCACCAGGGTGTCTTGGCCTTTGGAGGCGATGGTGTTGGTCTCTCTCAGGATCTCCTGGGCCAGGAAGTCCAGCTTCTTGCCGCAGGGAGAGCCTTCCTCCAGGGTGTGGCGGAAGACCTCCAGGTGGCAGTCCAGGCGGACGATCTCCTCTGTCACATCGGTCTTGTCGGCCATGATGGCCACTTCCTGGGCCAGCCTTTCCGGGGGCACCTCTACTTGAAGTTCATCCAGACGCTTTTGCAGCTTGTCTCGATAGATTTCGGGCAGGTGGGGGGCCCTCTCTTTGATCTCTCTCAGGATCCGGATCATGGCGTCCAGACGCCCCAGTAGGTCCTCTTTTAGCCTGGTCCCTTCCTGGGCCCTCTGGGCCATGAGATGGGACAGGGCCTCTTTCAGGGCGCCTTCCACACCCCTCTCCAGCACCTGGGGGTCTTGTTCCTCTTCCACCAGGGTGAAGATCTCCTGGCGGGACAGGAGAAAGGAGAGTTGCATTTCGTCCCTCCTGCCCACTCTTGTGGCCACCTCTTCCATAGCCTGCCACATGGCCTTGGCCAGAGGTATGTCCACCTTCACCTTTTTCAGGCTCTCTTCCAGGGGGGTGATGGTGAGGTAGAGGTCCAGTTTCCCTCTGTGGCACGTCTCTTTGAGGGTCCGCCTGATGCGGGGTTCCATGGCCATGAGGGATCGGGGCAGGCGGAGGCTGGCCTCAAGGAACCGGTGGTTTACGCTCTTCACCTCCACTTCCACCAGGATGCCCTCCTCCTGGTGGCTTCCCCGACCGTATCCCGTCATGCTTCTCAGCAGACCCATGGGCCTGATGATAAAGGGAGCAGGGATGGAAAGGCAATAGCAGGCATGGTATCCTTGTTTCCATGAAAGAA
>JALUVF010000050.1 GCA_027020915.1 bacterium | reverse complement strand
GGATGACCGGGGACGGAAGACTGAGGACGGGAGATGGAGGTTAAATAGTTCATGGCGGCTATGGTGCCCCGGGCAATATCGTCCACATAGGTGAAATCCCGGGACTGGGAACCGTCACCATAGACCACCACGGGCCGCCCTTCCATGATCCACTGGACAAAGCGAAAGAGACTCATGTCGGGCCTTCCGGCGGGACCGTATACGGTGAAGTAACGCAGGACCACAACGTTTATACCGTAAAGGTAGTGGTAGGTGTAGCACAGGGTCTCCGCCGCCTTCTTGGACGCGGCGTAGGGAGACAGGGGACCGCTGGTGTCGGCGTCTTCCCTGTAGGGCATGGGGTTGTGTTTACCATAGAGGGAAGAGGTGGAGGCCAGGATGAAGCTCTTGATGCCATACTCCCGGGCCAGCTCCAGGAGGTTCAGGGTGCCCGTGACGTTGGTCTCGCAGTAGACCCAGGGGTTCTCCACTGACTGGCGTACCCCGGCCCGGGCGGCCAGGTTGATGATGGCGTCAAACCGTGAAGCGGGAAACGTAAAACGTAAATCGTGAAGCGTGAAACGGGAAGCGGGAAATCGGTCTTCGGTCATCGGTCTTCCGTCTTCCGCAGAAATAGACTCAAACAACTTCCGGAGAGCCCCAAGGTCAGCAACATCCAGCCGGTGAAAGCTGAAATTAGGATACTCCAAAAGGCGGGCCAGGCGCCACTCTTTGAGCCGCACATCGTAGGCGCCATTCATGTTGTCCACGCCCACCACGGTGTGGCCTTCTTCCAGGAGGAATTCAGCCACTTTAGAGGCAATGAAACCGGCAACTCCGGTGAGAAGGATGTTCATAGTCACTCCCGTTGTTTGGTCTGTCTGGTCTGTCTGGTCTATCTGGTCTGTCTGGTCCGTTTGGTCTATTTGGTTGGTCTGGTCGACATGGGCGAGAAAAGGGGGGAAAAGAAAATAATCAGGATATCAGGTCAGAACATACTCTTCTTCCATGGATATTACTTTGGCTGCATAATAAAGGGCTGCTTTTATATCCTCGCAGCTCAGAAATGGATAATCCTTTAATATCTCCTCTTCCGTAGCTCCAAAGGCCAATTTTTCCAGTATGATCTCAACAGGCAACCTGGTTCCCTTTATCACAGGCTTACCCAGCATTACCTCTGGATTCAATTCTATCCTGTCCAGAAGCCTCTCCTTCATCCCAATCCCCCTAAATCAGTAAACCGTACTTTGTTATCACTCACAACAACGAATCTTCTTTCCAACTTGTCTCCGAAGTCTTCCAACAACTTTCTTACTCGATCCAGCTTCACCCTCACATCCTGTCCTTTTATCCTTAACAGGACTACTCCAGCCGTCAACTTTTTCTGCCTAAATACCAGCTCTCCGAAATCCTTATCATTTGTAATTAAAATGTATTTTCCCTCCTCTGCAAACGCCAGCAATTCACTGTCCTTCATACCAGGATTTAGATCTGCAATCCATACCACCTCATAGCCCATAGAACGGATCTCCTCCACTACGGCAAACTCCAAATTCACATCTGCAACAAATTTCACATGCTGTTCCTTATGCTGAAAATGATGTTCGTCTAAAAAACTGTGTATTCAACCCACCGCCTATGCCTTGACTACGTTCCCATTAGTGAGGCCGTTGAGCCTGAAGGCGTTGCGGGTGTCGATGATGAGGGGGGCCTTCTCCTGGAGGAGTTTATAGTCCACATTGGAGTGGTTGGTGACTATGAGGGCACAGTGGTAACGGTCCAGGGTTCCGGTATCCAGGGTAACGGACTCCTTCTCCACCCTGCAAAGCCTCCCCAGGCGCAGCCGTGTTATGTAAGGATCGTGGTAGTCCACCAAAGCTCCCGCCCTCTCCAAAAGATCCATGATGACATATGCGGGACTCTCCCGGTCATCGTCCACGTCGGGCTTGTAGGCCACCCCCACTATGAGGATCCTGGCCCCTTTAATGGGTACGCCCCTCTCATTCAGGGCCCTGATGGTCTTTTCCACCACGTAGTAGGGCATGTTGGTGTTGATCTGGCCTGCCAGCTCTATGAACCGGGTGTGGACGTCGTACTCCCTGGCCTTCCAGGTGAGATAGAAGGGGTCTATGGGTATGCAGTGGCCACCCAGGCCGGGACCGGGATAGAAGGCCTGGAACCCGAAGGGCTTGGTTTTGGCCGCCTCTATCACCTCCCAGATGTCTATCCCCATGCGCTCAAAGACCACCTTGAGCTCGTTCACCAGGGCGATGTTCACCGCCCGATAGGTGTTTTCCAGGATCTTGGTAGCCTCGGCCACCCGGGAGCTGGTGACGGGTACTGTCTGGACCACCACCTGGTCGTAAAGGGCCTTCACCACCTGGAGGCAGTTGTCCGTGATGCCGCTCACCACTTTGGGAATGGCGCCCGGGGAGAAGTCTTTGTTACCGGGATCCTCCCTCTCTGGGGAATAGCCCAGGAAAAAGTCCTCCCCCACCCTGAGGCCCGACTCCTCCAGGATGGGAAGCATCTCCTCGTCAGTGGTGCCGGGATAGGTGGTGGACTCCAGAACCACCACCTGGCCCCTCCTCAGCCTTTTGGCAACCTCCCGGGTGGTATCCAGGACGTAGGACAGGTCAGGCTCCATGTGTTTCCCGAGGGGAGTGGGAACACAGATGAGCAAGGCGTCGGCGTTCTTTAGATCGACATAATCACTGGTGACCTGAAGGGTCTGGCCCTCAATGTGTTTTTTAAGAAAACCTCCATCCACGTACTTGATGTAAGTCTCTCCCTTTCGGAGCATCTGGACCTTCTTTGGATCTATATCGAAGCCCAGAACGGGAAAGCCCGCCTCGAGAAACTCCAGGGCCAGGGGAAGACCCACGTAGCCCAGGCCGATAACGCCCACCGTGGCCTGGCGGGAGGAGATGAGATCAAGGAGATAGGTAGAT
>JALUVF010000049.1 GCA_027020915.1 bacterium | reverse complement strand
TGGAGGCTGCGGTCTGGAGCGGTGCATCCGGCCGGAGGATGTGAAGGAGCTCCGGGACTTTAGGGCCCCTGTGTGCATGATCCGGGTGCTGGACCTGGGGATCGCCCTGGGTTCTGCCGTGAAGACGGCCTCCATTCACAACGTGGACAATCGGATCATGTATCGTGTGGGGGTCCTGGCCCGAAAGCTGGAGATGATAGACGCAGACATTGTCATGGGGATACCCTTGAGCGTGTCGGGCAAAAGCCCCTATTTCGACCGCTGAGCCGCCTTTCTTAGGCCATGAAGAGGTTATTTAAAGGCGTTCTCATTGTCTCTCTGCTCTCCATCCTTGTAGGGGGCAGCCTGGGGGGCTACTTTTTGTGGTCCTGGACCCGGGAGTTGCCCGACGTCCAGGAGATCCGGGAGCGCCTCAAGGAGGGGCTGAGCCAGGTCACCCAGGTTTACGACGTTCACGGTCAGCTCATATCCCAGCTCTTTGTGGAGAGGAGGATCTGGGTCCCCCTGGAGGACATCCCCATAGCCCTTCGTCAGGCCTTTATCGCCACAGAGGACAATCGCTTCTACAAACACGGTGCCCTGGATATCCGGGGCATCATAAGGGCAGCCTGGACGGACCTGAAGGCGGGTAGGGTGGTCCAGGGAGGCTCCACCATCACCCAGCAGGTGGCCAAGCTCCTCTTCCTCACCCCGGCCCGGTCGGTGAAACGGAAGGTGAAGGAGGCCCTCCTGGCCCTGAGGCTGGAGAAGATCCTCACCAAGGACGAGATCCTGGAGCTTTACCTGAACCTCATCTACTTTGGCCACGGGGCCTACGGGGTGGAGGTGGCGGCCCAGACCTATTTCGGTAAACATGTGAGGGATCTGGGATTGGTGGAGTGTGCCGCCCTGGCGGCTATTCCCAAGGCCCCGGCCCTTTACTCCCCCCTCAGACATCCCGACAGGAACCGGGCCAGGCGGAACTACGTCCTCAAGCGCATGATGGAGGAGGGCTACATCACATACCAGCAGTACATCCAGGCTACCCAGGAGAAGCTGAAGCTGGTGAAGGGAGAGGCCCGGCTGGTGGATAAGGCCCCCTACTTCACCGAGTACGTGCGCCAGTATCTCATAAAGAAGTACGGGGCCGACGAGGTCTACCATAAGGGACTCAAGGTCTACACCACCCTGGATCTCACCTGGCAGTTGGCGGCTCAGGAGGCCTTGAGAAAAGGGCTGCGGGATCTGGATAAGAGGGAGAACCCCTACAGGGGACCCTTCTATCACTTGGGAGGGGACAAGGAGGCGCCGGCTCCCCCCAAGGAACTGGTAGTGGGAGACATCTACAAAGGGGTGGTGGAAGGGGTGGGACCCCGGAAAGTGGAGGTCTCCCTGGGCAGTCACAAAGGGGTGATCGCCTACAAGGACATGGCCTGGGCCTTCAAAGGTGAGCTCAAAGGGAAGGGGCCCAGGGACATCCTGCAGCCGGGGGATGTCATTTTGGTTCAGTACCTGGGGGACAACAAGGACGGTACCCTCCGGCTGGCCCTTGAGCAGGAGCCCAAGGTTGATGGTGCCCTCATCGCCTTCGATCTGGCTACGGGGGGGATTCGGGCCATGGTGGGGGGCTACGACTTTAGCAGGAGCGAGTTCAACAGGGCCGTTCAGGCCATGCGTCAGCCCGGTTCGGCCTTCAAGCCCATCATCTATACGGCGGCCATGGACACCACTTTCACCCCTGCTTCCATCATACTGGATGCCCCCATCACCTATGAGATGGAGGCTCCCCAGGAGGCCGCCCGAACCCAGTACTGGCGCCCCGAGAACTATTCCCAGAGGTTCTATGGTCCCACCCGCCTCCGGGTGGCTCTGGCCCACTCCAGGAACGTGGTGACCATCAAACTCCTGCAGAAGCTGGGGGTGAAGACGGCCATCAAATACGCCCGTCGCCTGGGTATCTCTTCTCCCCTGAGGCCCGATCTCTCCCTGGCCCTGGGGGGATCCGAGGTGAGCCTCTACGAGCTCACAAGGGCCTATGCCGTCTTCCCCACGGGAGGCATGCTCATGGAGCCCATCTTCATCACCAGGGTCCTGGACAACAAGGGAGAGGTGCTGGAGGAGAATGAGGCGGCCTTCAAGAGGGTCCTCTCCCCCGCCACCTCTTATATCATGACCTCCCTTCTGGAGAGCGTGGTCCAGGAAGGCACGGGATGGCGGGCCAAGGCCCTGAACAGGCCCTGTGGAGGCAAGACGGGGACCACCAACGAGTATAGGAGCGCGTGGTTCCTGGGGTTCACCACCAGGACGGTGGCCGGGGTCTATGTGGGCAACGACGACCACTCCCCCCTGGGTAAGGGGGAGACGGGTTCCCGGGCTGCAGCCCCCATCTGGGTGGAGTTCATGAAGGTGGCGACGGCCTTGGATCCTCCCGAGCCCTTCGTGCCGCCGGCCTCCGTGGTCTTCGAGAGGATAGATCCCAAGACGGGCCTGGTGGCTCCCCCTGGTGATCCCAAGGCCTTCTACGAGGTCTTCAGGGAGGGTACCGAGCCCACCAAGGTGGCCCAGAAGGAGGAGACCCGGGAGGAGCTTCTCAACCAGGAACTCATGGGGCTGGAGCCCGAGCAGGGAGAATGAGGGGAGCCAGGTCCATTAAAGACCTTTCCAGGGAAGAGCTGGCCCGATGGCTTGCAGAAAGGGGAGAGCCCCGTTACCGCCTGGATCAGCTGGAGGGGTGGCTCTACCGCCAGGATGTGGCCGGCTTCCATGAGATGACCAACCTGCCCAAGGTCTTCAGGGAGGCTTTGGAAGAGGCTTTTCTCCTCTTCTCCCTGGAAGAGGTGGCCCGGGAGGAGGCTCCCGACGGCACCATCAAGTTCCTCTTTGCTGCCCGGGACGGGGAGAGGGTGGAGTCGGTGCTCATCCCTGACAGGGACAGGCTCACTCTCTGCGTCTCCACCCAGGTGGGGTGCCGTATGGGATGCAGGTTCTGTCTCACGGGGCGCCAGGGCTTCAGGAGAAACCTCACCCGGGGGGAGATCCTGGATCAGGTCCTTCTGGTGAGGAGGGAGGCAAGGAGCCGGGAAAGGGAAATCACCAATGTGGTGTTCATGGGCATGGGTGAACCTCTCGACAACTACCGGGAGAGCCTGGCGGCCTTGAGGATTTTGGTGTCCGACAGGGGCATGGGGTTCTCCCACAGGAAGGTGACCCTCTCCACCGTGGGGCTTATTCCCCAGATGAGGCGCCTGGTCCAGGAGGGACTGGACCTCACCCTGGCCCTTTCCCTCAACGCCGCCGACAACGAGACCCGGTCCTTCCTCATGCCCATAAACAGGAAGTATCCTCTGGAAGAGGTCATGGCGGCCCTCAGGGCCTACCCCCTGCCCCCCAGGAAGCGCTTCACCCTGGAGTACGTGGTCCTGAAGGGGGTGAACCACAGCCCCCGGGATGCCCGGCACCTGGTCCGCCTGGTAGAGGGGCTCAGGGTGAAGGTGAACCTCATTCCATTCAATCCCTTTCCGGGAGCGGAGTTTGAGAGGCCCTCGGAGAGGGAGGTCCTGGACTTCCAGGCCTGGCTCCGGGCCAGGGGCATCTCCACCTTCATCCGCCAGAGTCGGGGGCAGGAGATCTCCGCCGCCTGTGGGCTCCTTCGCTGGAGGGAGGGGGCGTGAACTACGGGCCCTTCTGGTCCTGGAGGTTCTGGGTTCTACGTTCTACGTTCGAAGTTCTAGGTTGGAGGCTCCGGTTTTTTTCAACCTTGGAACGTTGAACCTCGAACGTTGAACCTTCCTTCCCCAGATCCGGGAGGTGTGCTAGGATTGGTCCGGTCATGAAGAGAAGCATTCTCAACACCGACGAATTGCTGGCAGGTCTCAACCAGGCCCAGAGGGAGGCGGTGATCACCACCTCGGGCCCCCTCCTCATCCTGGCGGGGGCCGGTTCGGGGAAGACCCGGGTCATCACCCACCGTATAGCCTATCTCATGGCTCTGGGGGTGGAGCCCGAGACCATCCTGGCCCTCACCTTCACCAACAAGGCGGCCCAGGAGATGAGGGAGAGGGTGATGCACCTCCTGGGGGAGGGCGGGAGGAGGCCTCCCTTCCTCTCCACCTTCCACTCCTTCGGCCTGTGGGTCCTGAGGCGTTTTGCCCATCACCTGGGCTATTCCCTGGACTTCAACGTATATGACGACTCGGACCAGCTGGTGGTGGTGAGGGAGATCTTGAAGGAGCTGGACGTGGACGATAAGCGTTTCACCCCCCGGGGGGTCCTGGCGGCCATGAGCCGGGCCCGGGTGGCCCAGGGGGACCCCGAGGAGCTCTCCGCCCAGGGGACGTGGGAGGAGGTGGTGGCCCAGGTCTATGGGCGCTACAGGGAGTTCCTCCGTCTCCACAACGCCGTGGACTTCGATGATCTTATCCTTTTGCCCCTGAAGCTCTTGAATGAGGAGGAACTGGTGAGGGACTTCCTCCAGAAGAGGTTCACCCACATCATGGTGGACGAATACCAGGATACCAACACCCCCCAGTATTCCATTGTCCGTATCATGGCCGAGAAACACAGGAACCTGTGCGTGGTGGGGGACGACGACCAGGCCATCTATAGCTGGAGGGGGGCCGATGTGCGCAACATCTTCCTCTTCGAGCGGGACTTCCCCGAGGCCCGGGTGGTGAGGCTGGAGGAGAACTACCGGTCCACCCAGACCATCCTGGAGGTGGCCTGGCACGTGGTGAAGGAGAACACCCTGCGCAAGGAGAAGCGCCTCTACACCTCCAATCCCCCGGGGGAGCCCGTGGTCCTCTATGTGGCCCAGGACGAGAGGGACGAGGCCAACTACGTGGCCAGGATGATCCAGGATATGGCCCGGGAGCGTCCCCTCTCCCATTTCGCCGTCTTTTACAGGACCAATGCCCAGTCCCGTCCCCTGGAGGAGGCCCTCACCCGCCTGGGCATCCCCTATCGGGTGGTGGGAGGGCTCAGGTTCTACGACCGCAGGGAGGTGAAGGACGTGGTGGCCTACCTGCGCCTCATAGAGAATCCCGACGATGTCCTGGCCTTTCGCAGGGTGGTGAACGTGCCCAAGAGGGGCATCGGAGACAAGACCGTGGAGCGGGTCCTGGAGTTCTGCCGCCGGGGGGACTTGCCCCTGGGGGAGGGTCTGAGGACTCTTCTGGAAGAGGGAGGGTTGCCTTCCCTGGCCCGGGCCAGGCTCCTGGCCTTCGTGGAGCTCATGGAGGGGCTCAGGGAGGCGGCCCGGGCTATGCCCCTGTCGGCCTTCATAGATCACCTGCTGGACAGGACGGGTTACCGCCGGGCCCTGGAGGAGGAGAACACTGTGGAGGCCCAGGGGCGCCTGGAGAACCTGAGGGAGCTCATCAACGTGGCCGTGGAGTATGACGATGTGGAGGATGGTCTCAGGGAGTTCATCGACCGGGCATCCCTGGCCACACCCCAGGACGAGGGAGGCCAGGGGGACATGGTGACCCTCATGACCCTCCATTCGGCCAAGGGGCTGGAGTTCCCCGTGGTCTTCATGGTGGGCATGGAGGAGGGGTTCCTGCCCCATAGCCTCTCCCTGGACAGCCTGGCGGGTCTGGAGGAGGAGAGACGCCTCTGTTACGTGGGCATCACCAGGGCCATGGAGAGGCTCTTTCTCCTCCGGGCCAGGAGCCGCCTCTACTACGGCAGGGAGAGGGTCTTTGCCCCTTCCAGGTTCTTGAATTCCATTCCCGCCGAGCTGGTGAAGGTGGAGGGCCAGGAGCCCGGGGATGGCCCGGGGATTCCTGCTGTCGGTAGTCGGGGCCGGGCCCCTCTCAGGGTCTCGGGGGATGAGGGAGAGGTTCCATGGAAACGGGGGGACAGGGTGCTCCACCCCCTCTTTGGCCCGGGCAGGGTGGTGAAGACCCAGGGATCCGGGGAGTCCTTGAAGGTGAAGGTGGTCTTCGATAAAGTGGGAAAGAAGCTGTTGGTGGCCCGTTTTGCCCGGTTGAAGAGGGCGTGAGGACGGGCGGTTGAGGAGATGAGATGCTGGGACGAAGGTGGTTTCCCTCCGGTCCCCATCTTTTGGCGCTGTAAGGAGGATTTAGATGGAGAAGATCAGTAGAGCCGAGGTGTTGCACGTGGCCCGGTTGGCCCGTCTGGAGTTCACCCAGGAGGAGGTGGAGGCTTTCACCCATCAGCTCAACAAGATCCTCCAGTACGTGGATCAGCTGAAGGAGCTGGATACCCAGGATGTGGAGCCCACTTTCCACGCCCTGGCCCAGACCAACGTCATGAGAGAGGACGAGGTGAAATCCTCTCTGCCCCGGGACGATGCCCTGGCCAATGCCCCCGACAGGGACGACAGGGGTTTCTTCCGGGTGCCTAGGATCATCCAGAGTTAGAGGCCCCTTCGAAATCCCGTATGGCCCATTCCCGGGATTGGGGGTGTTTGAACCTAACAACTTAGAACTTTGAACGTTGAACCTAGGACCTTTTTAGAAGAAGAGGGAGGTTGTTTCTCATGGCCCAGGTGGTTCCCATCAGCATCGAAGAGGAGATGAAGAGTGCCTACATAGATTACGCCATGAGCGTCATCGTGGGCCGGGCCCTGCCCGATATCAGAGACGGCCTCAAACCCGTCCATCGCCGTATTCTCTATGCCATGCAGGAGCTGGGCCTGTGGCACAACCGCCCCTTCAAGAAGTCGGCCAGGGTGGTGGGAGAGGTCCTGGGCAAGTTCCATCCCCACGGTGACGCCGCCGTCTACGATGCCCTGGTGAGGATGGCCCAGGAGTTTACCATGCGCTATCCCCTGGTGGACGGTCAGGGAAACTTCGGCTCCCTGGATGGGGATCCCCCTGCGGCCATGAGGTATACCGAGGTGAGGCTCACGGCCCTGGCCGAGGAGTTTCTCCGGGATATCGAGAAGGACACCGTGGACTTTGTCCCCAATTTTGATGGCTCTTTCGAAGAACCCACCGTTTTACCCACCCGGGTACCCAATCTCCTGGTGAACGGTACTTCGGGCATTGCTGTGGGTATGGCCACCAACATTCCTCCCCACAACCTGTCCGAGGTGATAGACGCCCTGGTCTACATGATCGACCATCCCGAGGCCACGGTGGAGGAGCTCATGGAGTTCGTCCAGGGGCCCGATTTCCCCACGGGGGCCTTCATTTGTGGCCGAAACGAGATCATCCGGGCCTACAAGACCGGGCGTGGGTCCCTGAGGTTGAGGGCCAAGGTGGATGTGGAGCAGGTCAGGGGGAAGAGGCAGGCCCTGGTGGTGAAGGAGATCCCCTACCAGCTCAACAAGGCCTCCCTAGTGGAGCGTATCTCCCAGCTGGCCCTGGAGGGTAGGCTGGAGGAGATCCAGGCTGTCAGGGACGAATCCGACCGCCATGGTGTCAGGGTGGTGGTGGAGCTCAAGAAGGGTGAAGACCCCGATTTCGTCTTGAAGAAGCTCTACCGGTATACGCCCCTGGAGACGGGCTTTGGCATCATTCTCATCGCCCTGGTGGACGGTGCCCCCAGGCTCCTCTCCCTGCCCGAGATGCTCAAGGCCTTCCTGGACTTCCGCCGGGAGGTGGTGACCCGCAGGACCCTCTTCGATCTGGAGAAGGCCAGGGACAGGGCCCATATCCTGGAAGGGCTCAAAATCGCCCTGGACCATCTGGACGAGATCATTGCCCTCATCAGGGCTTCGGCCACTCCCCAGGAGGCCAGGGAAGGTCTCATGGAGAGGTTTGGACTGTCGGAGAAGCAGTCCCAGGCCATCCTGGACATGAGGCTCCAGCGCCTCACCGCCCTGGAGAGGGAGAAGATAGAGAAGGAGTACCAGGAGGTCCTGTCCCTCATAAAGGAGTTGGAGACCGTCCTGGGTGAAGAGTCGGTGCTGTGGGGGGTGATCAGGGACGAACTCCTCGAGATCAAGGGGAAGTACGGGGATGAGCGCAAGACGGGCATCCTGGAGGAGGCGGAGGTCTTCGATCCCGAGGCTTTCATAAAGGAAGAGGACATGGTGGTCACCCTCACCCACCGGGGCCTGGTGAAGCGTACCCCCCTGGCCCAGTACCGGAGCCAGCGCAAAGGTGGACGGGGCAAGAAGGCCCTGGAGGTGAAGGACGAGGACTTCGTGGAGCACCTCCATGTGGCCTCCACTCTGGATTATCTCCTCTTTTTCACCAACCGGGGCAAAGTCCATCTCATGAAGGTCTACGAGATTCCCGAGGGGTCCCGCCAGGCCAAGGGCAAGCCCATAAACCAGCTCCTGCGTCTGGAGGAAGGAGAGAGGGTCACGGCCTTCGCCCATCTTTTGGAGAAGGACCAGGAGGGACATCTCATGATGGCCACCAAGCTGGGGGTGGTGAAGAAGGTCTCTCTGAGCCAATTCCGCCATGTGCGCAGGGGAGGCATCATAGCGATTCATCTGGATCAGGGAGACGAGCTCATATCGGTGAAGCCCGTGGACCAGGAGACCCCTGTCATCATAGGTACCAGAGGGGGGAAGGCCATTCTCTTCTCTTCTTCCCAGGTGAGGGCCATGGGCAGGACCGCCCGGGGAGTGAGGGGTATTCGTCTGGCTGAGGGTGACGAGGTGGTGGGCATGGAGATTCTGGAGGGAGAGCATGTCCTCACTGTCACGGAGAAGGGCTACGGCAAGCGTACGCCCAGGGATGCCTACCGGGTCCAGGCCCGGGGAGGGCAGGGGGTCACCGCCCACAGGCTCACGGAGAAGACGGGGAGGATGGTGGCCATTCTATCGGTAGACTCCCAGGACGAGCTCTTTATTGCCACCCAGGAGGGAATGGCCATACGTCTCAAGGCCCAGGAGGTCTCCGTCATGGGCCGTTCTACCCAGGGCGTGAAGCTCATGGACCTGCCCGATGATGATGTGGTGGTGGGCGTGAGTCTGGTGAAAGAGAGGGAGGAGGAGTAGGCCGGGCCCTGGGTTGTGAGCCTGTATGGCATGTGGAACCCGGATGGGTTTTGGGGTCTTCGCTGGAGGCAAGATGGGTGTCGCTAGGTTCTGGTGTTTTCTCCTGATCTTCCTTGTGCTGGTGGGGTGTGGGGGGAAGGAAAAGGAGACCTATTTCCAGGGTGATCGAGCCCTCTCCCGAGGCCAGTTCCAGGAGGCCTATGGGATCTTCTCCAGGGTGGCCAACCAGGGGGGGCATTCTTCCTGGGCGGCCCGGGCTCTCCTCAAGCTGGCTCAGATGGAGAGGACCGTCTACCACAGGCCTGAAAAGGCCCTGGAGTATTGCGAGAGGCTGGTCATGGGGAGGTTCCCTGGAGAGTACCGCCGGAGGGCCACCCTTCTCATGGCCCAGATCCAGGCTGAAGATCTCAACCGTCCCCGGGAGGGTCTCAAGATCCTGGAGTCCATGGAGACCGGAAGAGATGATCTTCAGAGGGATCGGCTCATGGTGGAGTACGCCATCAGGAACGGAGACTTGCGGAAGGCGGCCCGCCTGGCGAAGGCCTTCTTGGAAAACGGAGAGGGACTGGAGAGTTTGAGGTTTGCCCTGGTCCTGGCCGATCTTTTCCATGGGGCAGGGGACTTCAAGGATGCCGAGGAGCTCTACAACAGGGTGATATCCAGGGCCAAGGGAGATCTGGCTTGGGAGGCCACCCTAGGCCTGGCAGGGCTCAGAGAGGATCAGGGTAGGCTTAAAGATGCCCTTGCCCTTCTGAAGAGGTTGAAAGAGGAGGGATACAAGCCTGCCCTGGTGGAAGTGAAGATGAGGCACATCAGGAGGCGCTTGAGGGAGGAGAAGGGATAGAAGTACAGGTTGAGGTTGAGTGACCTCTGGCTTTTTTCTTGGCCTCAGCCTTGACCTTGACCTGTTCTTATTCTTGACCTTGGCCTGTTTCTCTTGAAGGGGGGATAGTGGAAAGGCAGAGGGATGAAGGGTGAGGGCAGAAAGGGGGGGAGGCGGCTGGAGTTTGATCTGGCCTACCGCCGGGATGGGGTCTCCGTGATAGCAGGGGTGGACGAGGCGGGGAGGGGTTGCCTGGCAGGTCCCGTGGTGGCGGCGGCCGTGGTCTTGCCCCTGGATGGGCCCATCCCCGGGGTGAGGGATTCCAAGACCATGACTCCCCAGGAGAGGGAGGAGCTCTTTCAGGTCATCCGGGCCAGGTCCCTGGCATGGTCTGTGGGGGTGGTGGGATGGAAGGCCATAGACAGGTTCAACATCTACCAGGCGGCTGCCGAAGCCATGAGGAGGGCGGTGAAGGGCCTTGCCGTGAGGCCCCAGCTGGTCCTGGTGGACGGTATGAATCTCCGGGGCCTGGATATCCCCACGGTGAGGGTGGTGAAGGGGGACGATAAGAGCCTCTCCATTGCCGCTGCCTCCATCGTGGCCAAGGTGGTGAGGGATAGGCTTATGGTGGACTATCATCGCCTCTATCCCCGGTACGGTTTTGCCTCCCACAAGGGTTACGCCACCCGGGAGCACAAGGAGGCCCTGAAGAGGTTCGGCCCCTGTCCCATTCACAGGCGCACCTTCAAAGGGGTGGTGAAGTAGAGGTAGAGGTTAAGGTTGAGGTTGAGGGACCCGAAGGCACTGGGTAACAGAGGGGAGGATCTGGCTGTCTCCTTTCTCAAAAAGAGGGGATACAGGATTAGGGAGAGGAACTTCTACACCCGCTGGGGGGAGATAGACATAGTGGCCGAGAAAGGGGGCTGCCTTCACCTGGTGGAGGTGCGCACCGTCACCAGGGGCGGTCTGCTGGATCCCCGGGAGGCCCTCACCAAGAAGAAGCGGGATCACCTGTGGCGGGCGGTCCAGATATACCTGAAAAAGACTGCCTGGAATGGGGACTTCTCCGTAGACTTTGTGGCCATCGAATGGGACGAGGATGAGCCCGTCATCCACCATTTCTCCCAGGTCCTGGAGGACTACTGGGGCTGAGGTCTGGGTCCACATTTTTCTTGCGGATACCCCGATTTCAAAAAGGATCATAGATTCTCCTGGGGATGGTTTTGCAACCCTGGGCCTTTTCTGGTATGATATTTTCACACCAGTTGGTGGGAAAGGGGGTGCTGGTATGCCAGGGGTTGTGAAGAAGACCATATCACTCTCCGACGAGCTTGCCGAAACCGTGGAGGAGATAGCCCGGGAGGAGGGCAAGTCCTTCAGCGGGGTGGTGCAAGAGGCTATACGGCTTCTCAAGAGACAGAGGCTGTCCCGGGAGCTCAAGTCCATGCAAGACTACTGGTCCCGGAAGGCCAGGGAAAAGGGGATCCTCACCGAGGAAGACCTCATGCGCTATCTGGAAGAGTAGATGCGGGTAGTATTTGACACGAACATCTATGTTTCTGCCCTGGTCTTCCCCGGTGGCCAGGGAGAAAGGGCCATTCTCCGTATTCTTGATGGGAAGGACGAGCTCTTCATTTCCAGGGTCATCCTGGACGAACTCCTCAGGGTGCTTTCCCACAAGTTCAGCAGAGACAGAGAAGAACTGGCCAGGGTTGCCGTCTGGATCTCAGAGATTGCCGGATTTGTGGAACCCGGGGAAAGGCTCTCCGTTGTGAAAGACCAGGCCGACAATGGCATACTGGAGTGTGGGGTAGAAGCAAAAGCCCACGCAGTCATCACCGGAGATAAAGAACTTTTGGCTCTTGGGGAATTTAGGGAGATAAAGATGATGTCCCTGAGGGAATATCTGCGCGGAAATTAGAATGGAGATTAAATTTTTTGTGTAATTTTTTGGATAAACGAGGAGATTTTAAGTCTGATCTTTCCTTTCCTCTCTAAGTGTGCTGTACTGATGGTTGTCTTTAGTTTGCATTTTATATGTTCTATTGTTTCGATAAGGTCTATTATGTTGTCTTCTAATATACCTATTGACTCTTCTATTTCATCGGGCTTTTTTGTGTATAAAAATTCTATTTGGCTCACTAATAAATTTATTTTTTCTATAAATAATAGAATGTCTGTATGGAGATCTGTTATATTTGTGATTAAATCTGGGCAGAAGAGATCTATGTGGTCTAGATATGTTTTGAACGGATCAAGATAAGATTCCGATATTTTGTAGCTTTTTGCCTTAGTTAGGGTTCCAGGGTCACGTGCACGTATTTTTCTAAGGAGTTCTTCTCGTGATTCTTCCGAGTCCAAAGCAATCACGTCGCCTAATTCTTTATCAATTGCAGTAAGGTAGGATCTCAAAGTGCTTTGGATACTCGTTAGCAATGCTTTTCTCTTTCTTGATCTGTAGAAACAAGGGGCTAAGAAACCCACAAATATCGCACCTATTAGGCCTGAAGCAAAGGATAGTAATATGCTCTTCATGTTGGTTCTCCTTTGTTTTATTTATGTGAGTTATTTTTTACCCCAGCCCCATCTTCCCCGGATTGAGGATGTTCTGGGGGTCGAAGGCCCTTTTGATGTCCTTCATGAGCTCCATGACCTGGGGGGACAGCTCCATGGAGAGGTAGGGGGCCTTGGTGATGCCCACGCCGTGCTCGCCGCTCAGGGTGCCCCCCAGCTCCACGGTGATGGCGAAGACCTCCTTCACCGCCTCCTGGGCTTTGGCCCATTTTTCGGGGTCCCCTTTGTCCGTCATGATGTTCACGTGGATGTTGCCGTCGCCGGCATGGCCAAAGCAGACGATGGGCAGGCCGTACTTCTCTTCCAGGGCCTGGAGGCGGGCCAGGGCCCGGGGGAGCTGGCTCCTGGGGACCACGATGTCTTCGTTGATCTTGGTGGGGGCCATCTGGGCTATGGCGGGAGAGATGGCCCGGCGGGCGGCCCATAGATCCTGGGCCTCTTCTTTGCTTCTGGCTACCCTGGTGGTGCCCCCTGTCTCCTGGCATACCCGGGCCACCCTCTCCAGGAGGCGGGGCACCAGGTCCTCCTCTCCGTCCACTTCTATGAGAAGGAGGGCCTGGACGGATGGGTCTTCAAGGATAGAGGATGAAAGGGGGCCTTGATCTTCTGATCCACCCTGGGCCTGTTCCCCGGGGGAAGGTGCCAAATTCAAGACCTGACCCCATCTGGCTACGGCTTCTATGGCGCTTCTGTCCATGAACTCTATGGCCGTGGGTATGATGCGGGATCTGATGATGGCTGCCACGGCCTCTCCCGCTTCTTCCCTGGAGGGGAAGAGGGCCAGGAGGGTGCCCGTGGCGGGGGGGAGGGGAAGGAGCTTCAGGAGGATCCGTGTGAAGAAGGCCAGGGTGCCCTCGGAGCCCACCAGGAGC
>JALUVF010000048.1 GCA_027020915.1 bacterium | reverse complement strand
AGCAACACAGCCAACACAACATTTCTCATCCCTTACCTCCTTACAGAATTTTGGTCCGGATAAATCACTGTAACTTCAAAAGCCTGGCGTTGACAGCCACTATCACCGTGCTCAGGGACATGAGGACCGCCCCTGCAGCAGGACTCAGAAGAACGCCGTATTTATATAAAACCCCCGCCGCCAGGGGAATGGCGAAGGCATTGTACCCTGTAGCCCACAGGAGATTCTGGACCATCTTCCTGTAGGTCACCCTGGCCAGACCAATGACGGAGACCACGTCCAGGGGATTACTCCTCACCAACACCACGTCGGCAGTTTCCACGGCCACGTCGGTCCCGGCCCCTATGGCTATCCCCACATGGGCCTGGGCCAGAGCCGGGGCATCGTTCACCCCGTCACCCGTCATGGCCACCACCCAGCCCCGACCCTGGATCTCCTTCACCTTCTGGGCCTTCTCCTGGGGCAACACCTCTGCAAAGTACTCGTCCAGGCCCAACTCCTGGGCAACCCAACGGGCCACCAGCCTGTTGTCCCCCGTGAGCATCATACACCTCACTCCCATGGCCTTGAGCCTCTCCACCGCTTCTTTGGATTCGGGCCTGATGATGTCCGCCAGGGCAATGGCCCCCTTCAGCTCTCCATCCACCAGGACAAAGACCACGGTCTTTCCCTGGGAAGCCAGGGCTTCCACGTCCCCAGAATCCCAGGAGATCCCCTTCTCTTCCAGATATCCCGGGCTCACCACCTCCACCTTCCTTCCCTTCACCACCCCCCTGGCACCCTTACCAGGGATGGCCGAAAAACCCTCCACGGGATACAGCTCCCGGGCAGAGGCGAGGATCCCCTTGGCTATGGGATGCTCGGAATGGGCCTCCACCGAAGCGGCATATCCAAGGATCTCCTCCTTCCCCATGTTGCGATCTAGGGGCACCACGTCGGTGACACCGAACCTTCCCTCCGTTAAGGTTCCCGTTTTATCAAAAATCACAGCCTCCACGTCCTTGGCCCTCTCGAAGGCCACCCTGTTTCTGATGAGGAGGCCCTGCCTTGCTGCAATGGCCGTAGACACGGCAACCACCAGGGGTACCGCCAGTCCCAGGGCATGGGGACAGGTGATAACCATGACGGTCACCGTCCTCTCCAGAGCAAAGGCAAAGTCTTTCCCCATGACGAGAAACCAAACCACCAGGGTGAGGGCACCCACCACCAGGGCAATGATGGTGAGCCCCAGGGCCGCACGGTTGGCCAGATCCTGGGTCCTGGACTTGCTCTCCTGGGCCTCCTTCACCAGCTCTATAACCTGGGAGAGGAAGGAATCTTTACCTGTCCTCTGGATCTCCACCACCAGGGACCCTTCACCGTTAATGGCACCACCGATCACCTTGCTGCCCGACTTTTTGTGAACCGGCCTGGACTCCCCGGTGAGCATGGCTTCATTGACGGAACTCTCCCCTTCAACCACCACACCGTCAGCGGGAATCTTCTCTCCCGGTTTCACCAGAACCCTGTCCCCCACCCTCAGATCCTCCAGGGGGACATCCTCCACTGCCCCGTGGGGCAAAAGCCTGTGGGCATGGGAAGGCATAAGCTTGGCCAGTTCCTCCAGGGCCCTGGAGGCCCCCATTATGGACCTCATCTCCACCCAATGGCCCAGCAACATGATGTCGATGAGGGTGGCCAACTCCCAGAAAAACATCTTGCCCGGAAAACCGAAGACCACTGCACTGCTGTAGACGTAGGCCACGGTTATGGCCACGGCGATAAGGGTCATCATTCCGGGCCTGAAGGCCCTCAGCTCCTTCAATAATCCCCTGAGGAAAGGATACCCCCCGTAGAAATAGACCACGGAAGAGAGGGCAAAGAGGAGATAGAGGTCTCCTGGAAAAGAAAGGGCTCCTCCCAAGCCCACCGCCTTCTGAACGGGAGGGGAGAGGAGAAGGACGGGGAGGGTCAAAGCCAGGGAGACCCAGAACCTCTTCCTGAACTCTTCCACCATGTGGGCATGGTGGCCATGAGGGTGGGAATGTCCCGACTCCCCGGGGGCATGAGGCAATCCAGGCCTGGTCCCCCCTCCACGGTGCTCATGACCGGAATGACCATCCATGCTCCCAGAAACCCCATGGCCTCCGTGAACATGGGAATGGGAGCCACTCATGGTACCCTGACTCTCCATCTTATCCCCATTCTCCACACCCACCCCTGGCACCCTCCTGTATAACCATCGTCTAGGTGTGATAGATATGCCCCCTATATCTATAAGTCAAGTAGGCATTATCCAGAAGTGTCCACCTCCTATGGGTAGTGTGTCTGGCGATAAGAGGGGTCAAGATCCCCTATCTGTCCTTCCAGACAGGCTCCCTCTTTTCGAAAAAGGCAGAGATGCCCTCCTGGCAATCTTCCAGGGAGGAGTAGAGGGAGATGACCTCCGTGGCATAGTTGAGGGCCTGGAAATCCTCCATGTTGATCTGCTGGTAAAACATCCTCTTGCCCGATTCCAATACCACCAGGCTGTACTTGGCACCGGACTGGGCCAACTCCCGGGTGGCTTCCTCCAGCTCCTCCAGGGGTACCACCCGGTTCACCAATCCCCATTCCAGGGCCTGCTGGGCGGTGATGAACTCCCCGGTGATACCCATCTCAAAGGCCCTTTTTCTCCCCACGGCCCGGCTCACAAAAACTATGGGAGTGGAACAGAAGATCCCTATCTTCACCCCGGGAGTGGCAAACCGGGCCCCCTCCTCGGCAACGGCAAGATCACAGGCCGCCACCAGCTGGCAACCGGCGGCCGTGGCCACTCCATGGACCTGGGCTATGACGGGCTGGGGGATGCTGCGCAAGGTGTACATCATCTCCCAACACTTCTGAAACAACCGCTCCACCTCCAGGGGAGAATGGTTCACAATCTCCGTGAGATCGTGACCAGAAGAGAAGATCTTCCCTGCCCCCTTTATCACCA
>JALUVF010000047.1 GCA_027020915.1 bacterium | reverse complement strand
GGGAGGTATCCTGGGCAAGAAACTGGAGGTCTACTTCGAAGACTCCCACGCCAAGGCCCCCATCGCTCTCAGGGCCATCAGAAAGCTGGTTTACGAGAAACATGTGGACTTCCTCATCGGCCTGGACAGCAGCGGAGTGGCCAAGGGGGTGGTGCCCTACATAAAGGAACTCAAGGTGCCCTTGATCATCACCCACGCCGCCACTCCCGATGTGACGGGCTCCCAGTGCAACAAGTACACCTTCCGGGTGAGCGTCAACATCAACCAGAACGTCATGGCCGCCGCCAAGATCGCCGCCAAAACCAAGGCGGTGAAGTGGACCACCATCGGCCCCGACTACGCCTTCGGCCACCAGTCCTGGGAGTACTTCCAGAAGTACCTGGGTAAGCTCAATCCCAAGGCCCAGTTCATGAAGACCGTGGCCTTCCCCAAGATCGCCACGGAGGACTACTCTCCCTACATCACCACCATCATGGCCGCCAAACCCGACGGGGTCTTCATCTCCCTGTGGTCGGGGGACCTGGTGAACTTCGTGAAGCAGGCCAACAAGATGGGCTTCTTCAAGCAGGGCTACACCGTCCTCATGTCCCTGGGCGCCGCCACGGAGGTCCTCTACGCCCTGAAGGACCAGATGCCCACGGGGATCTGGGTGGGCACCCGTTACTGGTTCCTGGCCAACGACTCTCCCGTGAACAAGCACTTCGTGGAGGCCTACAAGGCCCGCTACGGCGCGTATCCCAGCTACAACGCCCAGAACGCCTACGCCGCCGTATACGCCCTGAAAGCCGCCATAGAGAAGGCGGGAACCACGGACAAGATGGCTGTCATCAAGGCCCTGGAGGGGCTCAAAATCAAGGTGCCTGCGGGGGACATCTACATCCGTCCCGGGGACCATCAGGCCGTGCTTAACGTCACCTGGGGCAAGACAGCCGCCGATCCCAAATACCCCATCCGCATCCTGAAGCCCATGGTCGTCTTCAAGGGTGAGGAGGTGACACCTCCCGTGTCGGAGACGGGCTGTAAAATGAAGTAAAAAACCCGAGCCCCGCTCCTGCTACCCAAAGCACAGGGTTCATGATAACTGGAAGGGGAGGACCTGGAGGTCCTCCCCAGACTGTGCTGGAGGAGAAATGGAGACCCTGCTCATCAATATCCTCAACGGCCTGTGCTACGGCATGCTCCTCTTCATCATCTCCATGGGCCTCACCATCATCTTCGGGGTCATGGGGGTTCTCAACTTCGCCCACGGCTCTTTCTACATGCTGGGGGCCTATCTCTGCCTGTGGCTGGCTCCCCATATCCCCGGCTTCTGGCTGGCCCTGGTGGTGGCTCCCCTCCTGGTGGGTCTCCTGGGAGCCCTTTCGGAAGTAGCCCTCCTGCGCCCCCTCTACGGCAGGGACGTCTCCTTCCAGCTCCTCCTCACCTTCGGTGTTCTCCTCATCCTGGACGACGCCGTAAAACTCATCTGGGGACCGGGATACCACAGCATGGAGGCCCCCCGGGTCCTGGCAGGCACCGTGCCCATCCTGGGGAGCACCTATCCCGTCTACAGCCTCTTCATCGCCCTTCTGGGGCCCATTATAGCCGGGGTTCTGTGGTTCTTCTTCCACAGGACGGCCTGGGGAAAGATGATCCGGGCGGCGGCCATGGACCGGGAGATGGCCTCGGCCATTGGGATAAACGTGCCCCTCCTCTTCACCGCCGTCTTCTTCTTCGGCACCTTCCTGGCAGGCATGGCCGGGGTCCTGGCGGCCCCTCTCAGGGCCGTTGGCCCCGCCATGGGAGACAACATCATCATTGCCGCCTTCATTGTGGTGGTGGTGGGAGGCCTGGGCAGTTTCCTGGGGGCCTTCGTGGGCGCCATCATCCTGGGCCTGGTGGAGGCCCTGGGGGTCCAACTGGTCCCCCAGCTCCAGATGGCCCTGCCCTATATCCTTTTAGCCCTGATCCTCCTGGTGAGGCCCCGGGGCCTCTTCGGAAGAGAGTAACATGGTGAGAGGAGCCAGAACCATAGCCCTGGCGGCGGGCATACTCTTCCTCTTCGTCTACCCTCGCTTCGCCGGGGCCTTTCCCGTCCTCCTTCTCACTGAGATTGTCATCTTCGCCCTCTTTGCCCTGAGCTTCAATCTCCTCTTCGGGTACACGGGCCTCCTCTCCTTCGGCCACGCCGCCTTCTTCGGCCTGGGGGGCTACGCCATGGCCCTGCTGGTCCAGCATTACCAGCTGTCCATGATACCCGCCCTGGCGGTTTCCATGCTGGTGGCAGGGCTGGGAGCCGCCATCATTGGTTTTTTCTGCATCAGGCGGGACGAAATCTACTTTGCCATGCTCACCCTGGGCTTCGGCATGATGGTCTTCACCCTGGTCCACCAGTGGAGGAGTCTCACGGGAGGCAGCGACGGCATCACGGGCTTCGAGGTGCCCCTTCTGGACCTGGTGGTGAAGAAGTTCTCCCTCTTCTCCCCCTGGGCCTTCTACTACTTCGCCCTGGTGGTCTGCCTCCTCTTCACCCTCTTCCTGTGGCGCATCACCCATTCCCCCTTCGGCCTCATCCTGCGCTCCATGAGGGAGAACGCCGAGAGGGTCTCCTTCATAGGCATAGACATCAAGTTCTACCGGTGGATCGCCTTCACCCTGGCGGGGCTGGTGGCAGGGGTAGCCGGGGGTCTCTTCGCCATGTACGACCGCATGGCTTCCCCCACCATGGTCCACTGGACCATGTCTGCCAAGCCCGTCCTCATGGCCATCCTGGGAGGGACCAGGGTCTTCTTGGGACCCGCTCTGGGGGCCCTCATCTTCTACCTCCTGGAACACTTCATCACCCAGTACACCCAGTCCTGGATGATCTTTTTGGGGGCCATCCTGGTGCCCATCGTCATCTTCTTCCCCCAGGGGGTCCTGGGCACCCTCATCTCCTGGGGCAGGAGGCTCAAGGGGAGGGAAGACCATGGAGGATAGGACCATCCTCTCCGTGGAGAACCTCTCCAAGGCCTTCGGCAAGTTCTACGCCATAAAGGACGTCACCCTCCAGGTGCCAAAGGGAGAGATCACGGCCCTCATAGGCCCCAATGGGGCAGGAAAGACCACCTTCTACAACGTGGTCACCGGCAAGTACAAACCCACCACGGGACGCATCGTTTTTGAAGGCAGGGAGATCACGGGCCTGCCCCCCCATAAGACCGCCCGGTTGGGCCTGGGCCGCTCTTTCCAGATCACCAACATCTTCCTGGAAAACACGGTAGAAGAGAACATCCTGGCGGCCCTGGTGGCCTACCACGGCAGGGGCCTCAGCCTCTTCAGGGGCCTCAACGCCTACCGGGACCTGAAGGAGGAGGCCCATGAGATCCTGGAGATGCTGGGGCTGGCCGACAGGGCCCGGGAGGTGGCCAAGAACCTGGCCTATGGGGACAAGCGTCTGGTGGAGATAGGCATCGCCATGGCGGGCCATCCCAAGCTCATCATGCTGGACGAGCCCACGGCGGGGATGACCCCGGAGGAGACGGACCGCATGGTGGCCATGATCCAGGGCCTCTTCCAGGAGACGGGCATCACCTTCTTCCTCACGGAGCACGACATGAAGGTGGTCTTCTCCATAGCCCACAGGATCCTGGTCCTCCACCAGGGAAGCCTCCTGGCCCAGGGGAGCCCGGAGGAGATCAGGAACAACCCCCGGGTGAGAGAGGCCTATCTGGGAGGAAGCCTGGATGCTTGAAGTGAAGGATATCCACACCTACTACGGCGACAGCCACGTCCTCCAGGGGGTGAGCCTGGAGGTGAACCGGGGGGAGGTGGTGTGCCTGTTGGGAAGAAACGGGGCGGGCAAGTCCACCACCATGAAGAGTATCATGGGTCTCGTTCCTCCCCGCCGGGGCCACATCTTCTTCATGGGGGAGGAGACCACGGGCCTGCCTCCCTACCGCATGGTGAAAAGGGGCATGGCTTACGTGCCCGAGGATCGCCGGGTCTTCCCCCATCTCACCGTGGAGGAGAACCTGGAAGTGGCCCATATAGCCGCTCGCCGGGAGGGGCGATGGACGGTGAAGGGCATCCTGGAGGTCTTTCCCATGCTGGAGCGCCTGCGCCACCGCAAGGGGGGCCACCTCAGCGGAGGGGAGCAGCAGCTCCTGGTCATCGCCCGGGCCCTCTTGGCCAATCCCACCATGCTCCTCCTGGATGAGCCCTGCGAGGGACTGGCCCCCATCATCGTGGAGGAGCTGGAGAAGGTGATCCTGGAGATCCGCCGGGAGGTCACCATCCTCCTGGCGGAGCAGAACGCCCCCTTCGCCCTGAGGGTCTCCCACCGGGGCTACGTCATAGAAAAGGGCCGGATCAAGTTCCAGGGCACCAGGGAGGAGCTCCTGGCCAATGAAGAGGTCCAGAGCCGGTATCTGGCCCTGTAAATGAGAGAAAAGCTTGACCAACCCCGAAGTCTTCCTTACCTTGTAAAGTAAGGAGGAATAGGGAGATGGAGAAGGTTTTAAAGCTCACCCGGAAAAGACAGATCACCTTGCCCAAAAGGATGCTGGAAAGGCTCTCCCTGGACTCGGGAGACACTGTCATCCTGCGGCTGGAGGGCAGCCGTATCATAATCGAAAAGGGGCCCAAACCCCTGGAAGAGGTCTGGGGCCTCCTCAAAGATAAGGCCCAAGAAGTGGAGGATATCGACGCCTATGTGAGGGCCATGAGGGGAGAAAGGTGACATTTTCCGTGGACACCAACGTCATCCTAGACATTCTCCTGGCCGATCCCCTCCACGGTCTCCCATCCAAAAGGACCCTGGAAGAGGCTACAGCCCAAGGGCAATTGATCATATGTCCTCTGGTATACGCCGAGCTGGCACCTCTGTTCCCAAACCCCCAAAACCAGGATGAAGCCCTCGGCAAAATGGGCATCCGACTAAAACCCTTCACGAAAAAGACCCTACACCTGGCAGGTACCTGGTGGAGGAATTACCTCACAAAGGGAGGGAAGAGAAAAGAGCGGATCCTGGTAGACTTCCTCATCGCCGCCTTCGCCCAGGAGACCTCCCATGCCCTCATTACCCGAGACACTTTCTTCCAGAGATACGTGGAAATCTTCTACCTGTCATAGCCGTGGGAGCAAGGCCGCTTGACATCAGGCGACCCCTCTCCTACCAAAGAGTATCCCCAGGGAGAAAAAACTGAAAAGGAGGTAGCAGTATGAAAAGGTTTTTGGTCCTCATTGCGGCCTTCTTCTTTGCCGCCACCCTCACGGCCCAGGCCCGGGTGTATCGCCTGGGACACGTGGTGAACGAGAAAGACGCCTTCCACGTGGCAGCCGTCAAATTCAAGGAACTGGTGGAGAAGCGCTCCCACGGGAGGATCAAGATCCAGATCTATCCCAACGCCCAGCTGGGAGACGAAAGGACCCTCCTGGAAGAGCTCCAGATGGGGTCCGTGGACTTCGCCATCATCACCAGCGGCCCTATCTCCAACTTCGCCCCCAAGTTCGCCGTGGTGGACATGCCCTTCCTCTTCAAGGACGCCAAGACGGCCTACCGGATCCTGGACGGGCCCATAGGAAAAGACCTCCTGAAGGAGCTGGAGAAGGCCCACCTCAAGGGCCTGGCCTTTGCCGAGAGGGGCTTTCGTAACCTCACCAACAACAAGAGGCCCATCTATAAGCCCTCGGACGTGAAGGGCCTCAAGATCAGGGTGATGCAGAACCCCGTCTACGTGGACACCTTCCGGGCCCTTGGAGCCAATGCCGTGCCCATGGCCTGGGGTGACTGCCTCACGGCCCTTCAGCAGGGCACCATAGACGGCCAGGAAAACCCCATCAACGTCATCTATGCCTTCAAAATCTACGAGACCCAGAAATACCTGGCCATGACCCGCCACACCTACGCCCCCGCCGTCATCATGATGGGGCTCAATCTGTGGAAGCAGTTCTCCCCGGCGGACCAGAAACTCCTGGTCCAGTGCGCCCAGGAAGCCGCCGAGTACGAGAGGGCCTGGGACGCCTCCCAGGAAGCCAAACAGCTGGAGTTCATCAAGAAACAGGGCATGGTGGTCACCTATCCCGACATCAAGGCCTTCAGGGCCGCCGTTAAGCCCGTCTATGACAAGTACCGCCCCAAGTTCGGGGACTACCTGGACAGGATCCTCAAAGCCGTAAACCAGTAAGAGCCCAGGGGGGAGGCCAACCGGGTCCTCCCCCCTCCTTTTTGCCCACAAGGGGAGGAAAAAGGTGATCACCCCTGTGCCTAAAAGGGTATCCCAGAGCTTCACCTCATTCTCCCAGGGAGTGGACAGGGTAGCCACCTTCCTGGCCGTGGTGGCCCTGGCAGCCATGACCGCCGTCACCACCCTCCAGATTGTATGCCGCTTCTTCTTCACCGCCCTCTCCTGGTCTGAGGAGCTCTCCCGCTACCTCATGATCTGGCTCACTTTCCTGGGAGCCTCCATGGGGGTGAAACGGGGGACCCACATCGCCGTCACCTTCGCCGTCTCCCCCCTGGCTCCCAGATGGCGTCAGGGTCTGGCCCTGCTGGTGCAACTCCTGGCCCTCTACTTCTTCCTCCTGGTGGCCCTTTATGGATGGAAGCTCATGAACCTCCAGGCCTTCCAGGTGTCGGCAGGGCTGGGCGTCTCCATGCGCTATGTCTATGTCTCCCTCCCTGTGGGGGGACTCCTGTGCGCCGTCCACATTGTGTCCGAGATACTCCAACTCCTCTCGGGGGAGAAACCATGGCCCTGATCCTCTTCGGCGCTTTTGTCCTTCTCATCCTCATAGGGATGCCCATCGCCATAGCCATCGGCCTCTCGGGGAGCCTGGTCCTCACCCTGCGCCACTTTCCCCTCATGCTGGTGCCCCAGCGCATGTTTGCCAGCATAGACACCTTCGCCCTGGTAGCCGTACCCTTCTTCATCCTGGCGGGGGACATCTTCGCCAAGGGGCGCATCTCCCACAGGCTGGTGGACTTTGTGGACTCCTTCCTGGGCTTCATCAAGGGAGGGCTCTCCATCGTGGTGGTGGCCGGGGCCATGTTCTTCGCCGGCATCTCAGGGTCCGCAGCAGCCGACACAGCAGCCATAGGGGCCTCCCTCCTCCCCGAGATGAAACTCAAGGGCTACCACGTGGACTACTCGGCGGCCCTCATGGCCACGGCGGGCACCATCGGAGTGGTCATCCCCCCCAGCGTCCCCATGATCATCTATGCCATGCTGGCGGACCAGTCGGTGGCCAAGCTCTTCATAGGAGGGTTCATCCCCGGAATTCTCATGGGCATCATCCTCATAGCCGCAGCCCTCTACGTGGCCCACAGACGCAACTACCCCAAGGGGGCCCCCTTCAGTCCCAAGAGGATCTGGCGCACCTTCCGCTCCTCCTTCTTCGCCCTCCTCACTCCCGTCATCATCCTGGGGGGCATCTTCTCGGGGGTCTTCACCCCCTCGGAGGCGGCGGCCGTGGCCGTGGATTACGCCCTCATCGTGGCTCTTTTGGTCTACCGGGACCTCTCCTGGAAAGACCTCTACGGCATCTTTGCCGCCTCGGCCATGACCACGGCCCTGGTCATGCTCATCATCTCCACCTCGGGGATCTTCAGCTGGGTCCTGGCCAGCGAGAGGATCCCCCAGCTGGTGGCGGGAAAACTCCTGGGCCTCACCCACAATAAAATCCTTATCCTGCTGATCATTGACCTCATCATCGTTGCGGCAGGCACCTTCATGGAGACGGCCTCGGCCCTGGTCATCCTCACCCCCGTTTTTCTGCCCATGGTGGAGGCCCTCCACGTGAATCTGGTCCACTTCGGCCTCATCATGGTGACGGGCCTAGCCATCGGCATGGTGACACCCCCGGTGGCCATCTGCCTCTACGTGGCCAGCTCCATAGCCAGGATCTCCCTGGAGCGCATCAGCCGGGCGGTTCTCCCTATGGTGATCCTCCTCTTCATGGTCCTGCTCCTCATCACCTACGTCCCCCAGCTGGTGCTATTGCTTCCCAGGTTTGTGAAGTGAAAGGGTCTATTCCTCTTCTTTCCCCCCGGCCACGCCTCCGGAGAGGACAAAGGATCTACCCCATACGGCCCCTCGGTATAAAGCTCCGCCCAAGGCCAAAACCGCCCAAACATAAGACCCTTCTCCTTGACAGAAGCATGCCTTGCTTGTGATAAACTAGCACCCATCAGAATAGGAGACCGATTTTGCACCTGATGAGAAGACCCTGCTTTAGCTACATTGCCCTAATAGCCTTGCTGGGCTCGTTTTCAGTTTGTCCTTCTGTAACCCTGGGCAAGCAGCACTCTCAAAAACCCCCCTCCAATACAGCCATAATTGTGGAGAAGAACCTTTTTTCCCAAGAGAGGCATTACACCCCCATGCCAGACAAGACAGAGGAAAACGATCCCTGGAAAAAACGTATGAAGAGAGAAGTTCTGGTCCATGGCATCTATGAGATCAACGGACATCCCAAGGCTCTGCTGAAAATATCGAGGATACTGGCAGATAAATGGGGCATAAACACAGACTCGCGGGGATTCATAAAGGTTGGAGAGGGAGAATCCCTGGGGAACTTCACGGTGACGGACATAGGGAGGAACTACATCCTATTAAAAGGCGAGGGCAAGGCCATCAAACTCATCCTGGCAGACTATCCAAGGGGAGGGCCATCGCATATTTCGCGCCCCCCTTCGGTCTACAAGGAAAGAAAAGGAAAAAAGAACCACAGAAAGACAAATAAAAAACGCAGAAAAGCCCAAAAACGGAAAGGGGCCTCTCAGTGAGAGGCCCCTTTTCCCCCTTCAGCTTTCACAGGATACCGTTTCCGGCAGCCCAATCCCTCGCTATCAGCGTCAACAGATCAGAGCCATTTGCAGCGTAGCTCTGGGATGTGCCGTTTTTAGAAAGTGGCTCGTTCTCCCCACAGGAGCTCGTGTCCAACATATCCAAGGTCCCGGTGTAGTCCAGGTAGCAGGCCTGATCCCCACCCATAAAGACCGCCTTGCCCTTGCCAACCTCCACGGTCCTCTTGACAACGGGAGAAGCGGGGTTGCTCACATCCACCACCACCAGGCCCTTGCCCGCCACAAAGGCGTAGTTGCCAATCACATACTTCCTCGCGGCTTGATGACCACTGCTTAAAAGAAGGTTTTACTCCTCCCCCAAATTCTGAGCCCCTTTAGGCAGGGTGGCCTTTCCCTCTCTCAGGAGCTTCTTCAGTTCTTTGATCCGGGACTTGAACTCCTCCGTCATGGCCTGGGCTTCGGTCTCGTTTCTGACCACGTGGGGGGTAATGGCTATGAGGAGCTCTGTACGTTTCTTCTCCCAGCGGGTCCTTCCAAAGAGGGAGCCTATGACGGGGATGTCCATGAGGTAGGGGATCCCCGTCTTACTGAGGGCCTTGTTCTCCTGGATGAGGCCGCCGAAGATGATGGTCTGCCCGTCTCTCACCACCACGTGGGTCTGGGCCGTTCTTTTGAGGAAGATGGGGGAGTCTATGCCCGAAGTGGTGTTGGGTTCGGCCTGGCTCACCTCCTGGCTGATATCCAGGCTCACCAGACCACTGGAGTTTATGTGGGGTTTCACCGTAAGCAGAATTCCCGAGTTTCTGTACTCCACCGTGTAGGTGATGTTGGGATTCTGAGCACTTGTGTTCACCACGCTGCTGCTGAGGGTGGGAACCTCCCGTCCTACGTCAATCTTGGCCTCTTGATTGTCTGTGGCCAGGATGGCCGGGGAAGAGAGGATGTTGATGGAAGAGATCTCCGATAGGGCGGTGATGAGGGCCCTGAGATCCCTGCTGTTGTTGTAGACTGCGTAAGTGAGCCCCGAGGGAGTGGTGGTTTCCAGCCCTCCTGTGTAAGGTACCACCCTTCCCGTGCCCTGGGTGATCACCCCGGTGTAGGAGGTGCCGTTGATCCTGGCACCCCGGGTCTTGATGTACCATTCCACTCCAAACTCTATGTTCTTATTGAGGCTAACCTCGGCTATGAGAACCTCGATCAAGACCTGGCGGGGAACGATGTCTATCTTTTTGATGACGGACTCTATCACTTTGTAATCCTTGGGAGTGGCCTTTATTATGATCATATTGTTCACCTTGTCGGGAATGATCTTCACTTCCCCTCCCGTCTCCCCTGAAGCCACTCCCCCCTGGTAGACCACCTTCTTGGCTTTCACCAGGGTCTTCCTCTTGGCAGAACTCCCCGAGGGACGTCCCCCGTAGAGCTCCTTCAAGAGGTTGGCAATGTCCTCGGCATTACCGTTCTCCACAGGGTATATGTACACGTTGGAGCCTTGCTCTTCTCCCCCGGTATCCAGGGCCTCTATCCACTGGCCCATGGAATCCAGGGCGGCCTGGGTCCTCCCCAGCAGCAAGAGGGAGTTGGTGGACTTAATGGGTATCCACCGTGCCCCCAATCCTTTGGAAGTAGGAAGGCCTGCCAGGGCCTTGTCCAAAATGGAGGCCATCTCAGTGCAATCCATGAACCTGAGGGGCACCAGCTTGAACTTGATGCCGGAAAAGAGGTCGGTGTCCACTATCCTAACTATGGACTTGATCTTCTCTATGTTCTCAGGAGTATCCGACACAATGAGGGTGTTGGTGTAGGGTTCCACCAGGAGGGTGGCCCCCGGAGAGGTGAGGTGCCTAAGCACTGAAGCCAGCCCCTGGGCCGAGGTGAAATGGAGAGGGATGATATCTATGCGGGAGAACTTGGCTGAAGGAGGACCCATTTTTCCCAGGGCAGGCAACTTGGACATGGGTACTACAGCGTAGAGTCCTCCCTTCTTCACCAGGGCCAGGCCGTTGAGCTGAAGAATGGTCTCAACCAGGTGATAAAGGTCGCCCTCTGTAAGGGCTCCTTCGGTATGAATGGTCACTTTCCCCCTAACCGTGGGGTCCACCACGTAATTTATCTTGAGCACCTCCCCCAGCATCACCCTGATGACCTCGTAGATATCGGCGTCGTCGAAGTTGAAGGCCACGGAATAGCTCTTTCCACGGGAAACCTTCTTCCGGGGGGCTCTTCTTCCAACCTCTGGAGGAAGGCCCTTCTTTTGGGTGACGGCGGGGGCTTCGGCCCTCCCCTTCCCGGGTTTTTCGGGGAGGACCTCTCCCTCCTTTCCTTTTTGGGCGGGCTTCTTCTTTCCTTCTTCCGGACGGACTACCTTGGCCTTGGGACCGCTGGTCATTCCCAGTTTCCTCTCTATATGCTCCACATGGGAGCAGCCAGCCAAGAGAAAGATGAGTACCGTTCCGGCCAACAGCAGAAGCCTTTTTTTACCCGCCATGGTCAGTCTCCAGTTAAAAGTCCCTGTAATATTATCCTGGCCGTTACACCCTCTCTACCCCTTCTCATAATCCTTATCACAGAGAGCCTGGTGAGGCGGAGATAGGGCTTGCCCTCCAAAGCCTTCAGGGCCCCGTACAGGCCTGCTATATCCGTGGTGAAAGAGAGGCTCACCGTGGCCACCTTGTACCCCTCCCATTTCTCCACCCTTCCAAGCCTTATACTGGAAAGATCCGATACCCCCAACCCCTTTAGCTCTTTTTGTACCGAGGCGGCCAGCTCATAGGGGTTTTTATAGGGAATAGCCACCCTTGATCCCTTGCCGGTCCTCCCATTCAGTTTCTTCAGCTCCTGTTGAAGACCCTGGAGCTTGACACGCTCCTTCTCCAGCAGAGCGCGATAGTTTTCCACCTGTTCCCTGATGGTTCCTAGGGCCCTGATTTCTTCCAATAACCCGACTCTAAACACAATCAAGCATGTCAAGAGTACCGCCGATAGCAGGATGAAATCAAACTTGTAACGTACTACAAGTCCTTTCAGGTTCCTGAGTTCACTGTTTATTCTTGGCGACATCATTTACATACATCTCTAGGGTGAATCTTTCCTTGTTGCTACGGATGCCTTTGGTCAGGGAAATCAACCTGCAATTCTTGAAAAGATCACAGCTTTCTAACTTCTTGATCATGTCTAGGGTGGAGGAAGATTTACCTCTCATCTTTATTCTGTTTCCTCTCAACTCCAGGTAGTCTAGATAGGAATTTGCCGGTATGAGTTCGGTAAGCTTACTCAGCACTTCTAACGCATGTATTCCTCTGCTACTGAATCTGTTCATTCTATCGCTCAGAGCGATGTTTCTCTTGATGCTGTTCAGTGTTTTCTGTTTTTCATCTATTTTTCTTTGTAGTTGTTCCCCTTCCCTCTTTAAGGATTTAATTCTCATTTGTTCCATCTGTATCTGTCTGCCCGCCCAGAAATAGGTGAAAAACAGAAGTAGAATTGGCGTTGCATAAGCCAGGAATCTGAGGGGAATTACTATGTCTTTCCTGAATCTTCCGGGACCTATGTGGGGCAGCCTGTCCTGTACCCTCCTCATAACAACCTGGTTTAAGACCTCAAGAACCACTTTTTCCCTGATGTTGGAGAGATCCTCCTCAGGCAAGTCTCCGGACAAAAGCGCTGCTCGATCTCGCTTTAAAGGAGCAGGTCTCGCTCCCTCCCTGGATAGTACCACGGCATCCAGCTCCCGGGAGGTCTGATCCAACACGAACACCCCCTGCTCCAGGCCTCTGGATCGGGCATAAAGGGAGATGCAAAAGTGAGAAGGCACTATCCCCCCTAATGACCACCCCTTGTTCTTTAAAAATTGGACTATGGGATCAACGTCCTTCTTGAAGGCAAAAGAGACCACCACTCTCAGATTTTCCCCTTCTCCCTGGATCCAGTATCCCCAGTAAACATCGGCTGGGTCGAAGGGCACCTTGTCGACGAGGTCCAGTTCCAGAACTCGATCCAGACGGCTTTTCACTTCCACAGGATACTCCAGGACCATGGAGAAGGCGTATTTTGAAGAAAGAATCAGGAAAACCTTGCCCCTCCCCTGGACATCAACATCTTCTATGGAAGGGAAGACTTGGTGAGTCTCCACCTTTTGAGAGTGGAAAAAAGAGACTTTCAGTTTCCACAGCTCGACCCCTGTCAACCCCACGTAGATTACCAGTCTCTCTCCAGGTATCACCATACCAGCTTATCCACCTCTTCCCAGTCTCCCCCTGAATGCCTTCCCCACCATATCAAGGCCCTTCTGGGTTTTCCATTGGCCCCTTCAACGTAGACGCAAAAGCGGTACACATGGTCCTCCTTTAGGGGCGGGGGAGAGGCTTCATCCGCCTCTTCCAGGTGCATAGGAGAGAGCTGGGGATTATATCTGCCCGAGGAGTATATGGTGAAGTACCTCCATAATCCCGGTTTTTCCCAGAACATGGAATAGGTCACCCCCTTTACCAGGATTAACTCCGTGAGGGTTTTAAAAGGACCGTTGGCTGCATGGTAAGGCCGGGACAGGGACTGGTAGTACCCGTCTTCCGCCC
>JALUVF010000046.1 GCA_027020915.1 bacterium | reverse complement strand
CAGGGAACCGGAGATCATGAGCACCCCCATGATGGAGAAGCCCAGGAAGATCTCGTAAGAGAAGATCTGGGCCGCCGACCTCAACCCCCCCAGGATGGGGTACTTGGAACCCGAGGCCCAGCCTGCAAGAAGGAGGGCTATGGTCCCCACGGAGGCCAGAGAAAGAACGTAGAGCACCCCGATATTCAGCCGGGTGACCATGAAGTTGTAGGAAAAGGGAATGACCGCCAGGAGGACCAGGGCGCACACCAGGTTGAGAATGGGGGCGAAATAGAAGGTCCCTTTATCGGCGTCGTGGGGAACGATGTCCTCTTTCACAAAGAGCTTGAGACCATCGGCTATGGGCTGGAGAAGGCCATGGGGCCCCACCCTCATGGGTCCCAGCCTCAGTTGCATGTGGCCGATGATCTTGCGCTCGAAGTAGGTGAGATAGGCCACCACCAGCAGGGCCACGGCAAAGACCACTATCATCTTTATGACAACCAGTACCAGTTCCTGCGCCATCTCTTACCTCCTCACCTGTCCACTTCGCCCAGGACCACGTCGATACTCCCAATGGCGGCTATCACGTCGGCCACCATGTGCCCCCTGACCATGGTGGGAATGGATATGAGATTGGCAAAAGAGGGGGCCCTGATCTTTAGCCTGTAAGGCTTGGGAGATCCGTCGCTCACCACGTAGAAACCCAGCTCCCCCTTGGGGGCCTCCACGGAGGCGTAAACCTCCCCTTCGGGGGGCTTGATCACCTTGGGCACCTTGGCCATGACGGGACCCTCCAGCTTCTCCAGGATGTCCAGGCACTGGGAGACGATCTTGCACGACTCCCTCATCTCCTTGAGACGCACCAGGTACCGGGCGTAGACGTCGCAGCCGTGCTCCACGGCTATCTCCCAGTCCAGCTTGTCGTAGTTGGAGTAGGGTTCGTCCTTCCTTATGTCCCAGTAGACCCCGGAGCCCCGGATGTTGGGGCCGGAGAGACCCAGATTGAGACCCTCCTCGCCGGAGATCCTGGCCACGTTCACCGTCCTGGAGAGCCAGATGCGGTTCTTCAGGATAAGGTCATCGTAGTCCTTGGCCTTTCTGGGGAAGACCCTGCAAAACTCCCGGGCCTGCTCGATGAAGCCGTCGGGAAGATCGTGGGCCACCCCGCCGATGCGGAAATAGGTGGTGGTGAGCCTGGCCCCACAGGCCATCTCGAAGAGGTCCAGGATCATCTCCCTCTCCCGGAAACAGTAGAGGAAGACGGTCATGGCACCAATGTCCAGAGCGTGGGTGGCCAGCCACAGGAGGTGGCTGGAGATCCTGGTGAGTTCCGCCATCATCACCCTGATGTACTGGGCCCTCTCCGGCACCTCTATGCCCATGAGCTTCTCCACGGCCAGGACATAGCCGAAGTTCATGGCGTGGGAGGAGATGTAGTCCAGACGGTCGGTATAGGGGAGAAACTGGGGGTAGGTCCTGGCCTCGGCCAGCTTCTCCATGCCCCGGTGGAGGTAACCGATGACCACCTCGGTGTCCACGATCCTCTCCCCCTCCAGGGCCAGGATAAGCCTCAACACCCCGTGGGTACTGGGGTGCTGGGGACCCATGTTTATCCACATCTCCCGGGTCTTGAGGGTCTCCCTCATGAGGTCGTCAACCACCTGTCCCTCTACGGAGCCTTTATCCATCAATCCCTTTTCCAGCATCTCTTCCACCCTCAGAGTTTGTTGGTGTTGGCACAGTGGGCCTTGATCCAGGCCTCCCGGTATCCCGGAGGACCCTGGAGGGGGTAGTCCTTCCTCAGGGGATGACCCTTCCAGTCGTCGGGGAGGAGGATGCGTTTGAGGTCGGGATGGTTGGCAAACCTGATGCCCACCATGTCGTAGGCCTCCCTCTCGTACCAGGTGGCCGACCTCCAGACGGGAAAGACACTCTCCACCTCCTCATCTTCGGCCAGGAGCACCTTGAGCCTCACCCTGTGCTTCTTGGTAGTGGAGTAGAGGTGATAGACCACCTCCAAAGGCTTCTCCTCCCGCTTGGGATAATGGACGCCTATCACCTCTGTGAGGAAGTCGAACTGGCACTCGGGATCCCCCTTGAGGAATTCACACACTTCAAGGATCCCTTCCCTCTTCACCACGAAGGTGATCTCCCCCCTGAAGTACTTCACGTCCTCGATGAGGCCCCCCTTGGCGCCTTTCACCCTGGCCACCAGAGGCAGGGAGTCCACATCAATCTGAGGCTCCTGGGGAGCCTCTTCCTTTTTAGGTGCAGCCTTCTTCTCGGCCGCCTCCTTTTTGGGAGCCGCCTTCTCGCCGGCCCCCCGGGCAGTAGCCTCGGCCTCTTCCTTCTCCTCTTTCCGGGTGACCTTCTTCTCTTTCTCCTCTGCCATGGCTCTACCTCACTTCCTGAAGACCTTCATCTGGTCGATCTTTTCCTGGAGCAAGATCACCCCGTACATGAGTCCCTCGGGTCTGGGGGGACATCCAGGGACGTAGACGTCCACGGGCACTATCTGATCCACCCCCTGGACCACGTGGTAGGTGTCGAAGTTCCCCCCGGTGTTGGCACACGTCCCCATGGAGATGACCCACCGGGGCTCGGGCATCTGATCGTAGACCTTGCGGAGGACGGGAGCCATCTTCGCCGTCACCGTACCCGCAACGATCATGACATCCGACTGACGGGGGGTGGCCCTGAAGATGACGCCGAAACGGTCGAAATCGTACCTGGAGGCACCGGCAGCCATCATCTCGATGGCGCAGCAGGCCAGTCCAAAAGTCATGGGCCACAGGGACGAACGCCTGGCCCAGTTCACCACCTTGTCGATGAGCTGGGTCAAAAGGGTATCCGGCAGCTTCCTCTCTATCACTCCCATTCCAACGCTCCTTTCGCCCAAGCATAGACGTACCCCACCAGCAGGATGGCTATGAACAGGAACATCTCGATGAATCCCCACCACCCAATGCGTTCATAGACCACCGCCCAGGGATACATGAAGACCGCCTCCACATCGAAGAGGAGAAAGAGCATAACGATGATGAAGAAACGGATGGGTATCCTCTCCCTGACGGACATGAGGGGGGGGATGCCGCACTCGTATGGAGAGAGCTTCTCCGGATCGGGCCTGTTGGGCCTCACCAGGAAGGCGAACAACAGGGCCCCAAGACCGAAACCGATGGCTAAAACAAAAAAGAGGAGGACCGGTGTGTATTGACTGATGTGCTGATACATGATTCCACCCTCCACCGGGATTAAAGCCGGCCAAGGGTTAGCATATTGTGATTTTTATTGCAACCCTTGTAAAAGGCCCTCAGCCAAGTCTATCCATGATGACACGACGTTTAACCCTATAGATGGCTTTAAATAAGGCTACAAGATTCTAAGGAATGCAAAATTAAAATTTATATAAACCCAGATTTTGTTATAATTTGGACAAAATGGGGCCCCTTTGAACCAGAGGAGAAAAGGGCCCCTGAAAGGGGGGATCAGGAGCCCAGCAACGGGGCCACGTCCCTGGCGAAGTAGGTGATGACGATGTCGGCCCCCGCCCTCCTTATGGCCAGCAGGGTCTCCATCATCACCCGCTCCTCGTCTATCCACCCCAGCCGGGCACCGGCCTTGATGAGGGAGTACTCCCCGCTCACGTTGTAAGCCGCCAGGGGCACCTGGGGAAAGGTGTCCCGGATGACTCGAATCACATCCAGATAAGGCAGGGCCGGCTTCACCATGAGCATGTCGGCCCCCTCTTCCAGGTCCAGTTGGGCCTCCTTCACGGCCTCCCTCACGTTGCAGGGATCCATCTGATAGGCACGCCTGTCTCCAAACCGGGGAGCGGACTCGGCGGCGTCCCGGAAGGGACCGTAGAAGGCCGAAGCGTACTTCACGGCATAGGAGAGGATGGGAATGTGGGTATAACCCTCCCCGTCCAGGGCCCGCCTGATGGCCCCCACCCTGCCGTCCATCATGTCCGAGGGGGCCACAATGTCCGCCCCCGCCTCCACGTGGGAGAGGGCCTCCCTGGCCAGAAGCTCCAGGGTGGGGTCGTTGAGCACCTCCCCCGTCTCGCTCACCACCCCGCAGTGGCCGTGGTCCGTATACTCGCACAGGCAGACATCGGTGATGACCAGGATCTCGGGAACGGCATCCTTTATGGCCTTCACGGCCCGCTGGATGATGCCCTCTCTCTCATAGGCCCCGGAGCCCACAGGGTCCTTGTGTTCCGGTACGCCGAAGAGGAGTACAGCGGGTATGCCCAGCTCCCAGGTCTCCTTCACCTGGGGAATCAATCGATCCACGGAGAACTGGTACACCCCGGGCATGGAGGCCACCGGATTGGCCACGTCCCTGCCGTAGATGACAAAGAAAGGCTGGATGAGCTGATCCACGGAGAGCCGGGTCTCCCTCACCATCCTCCTTATGTTCTCAGATCCCCTCAACCTCCTGGGTCGATGCACTGGAAAGGCCACCTTAAACCTCCTCCTTATGGACTACAAACCTGTTCTTCCCCTCTCTCTTGGCCTTGTACAGGGCATCATCGGCCTTTTTCAAGAGGGTGGATGGAGTGTCACCGGGGCGATAGGAGGCCACACCCGCGCTGATGGTGAGCCTGATAGAGACCCCTCCCAGATCCATCTCCCTTTCCCTCACCTCCCCCACCAGCCTTTCTGCCACCCGCTCCGCCCCCTCCAGGGGGGTATCCGGCAAGAGGAGAACGAACTCCTCCCCCCCGAACCTGAAGGGTTGATCCGAGGCCCGGATGGATGCCTTCACCAACCTCCCGATCTCCATGAGGACCCCGTCCCCGGCAGCGTGACCATAGGTGTCGTTCACCTGCTTGAAGTCGTCTATGTCTATCATGACAAGGCTGAAGGGATGCCGGTATCTATGGGCCCTGTTGATCTCCCTCTGGATGGAGACGAAGAGGTGCCTCCTGTTATAGAATCCGGTCAACTCGTCAATGAGAGAGAGCTGATCCACCCGCTCCCTGTAGGAGACACTGGCCATGGCGACGGCCAGGGAATGGGCGATGCGGTTCCACCTGGAAATCTCCGAAAGGGGAGGCATGGGAGCCACCTCCAGTCCTCCCCATATCCTGCCCTGGCGGAAGAAAAGGATGGTCGCCTCTCCCACTCCCCTCTCCACCTCTCCCTCCTCCCTGAAGGGAAAGGAGGAGAGGGTCTCCCACCCCTTCCCCCCGGAACGCATCCCCACCAACCTCACCAGTTCCAGACGGCCGTAGGAGGCCACCAGAGACACGGCCTTCCTGCAAAAGCCTCTCAGGGTAGCGGCAGAGACGGCCTCAGTCAGGATGCCGTTGATGAGTTCCTTCTCCTTCTGGTCCTCCTTTACGGATCCCAGATACCCCCTGCACGTCTCGACCACCCGGGAGAATTCCTCCGGCAGTTCCCATGGCGTCTCTTCCCCCGTCACCATCCCCTTCAGGGTCCAATGGAGTTCCTTCAAGCCCTCCTCAATGTGGCTCGCCAGGACCCGGTAAAAGAGGAAAAGGACGGCCAAAAGGGAGAGGCCAAGCACCACCAGGCCCATGGCCCCATGGACCCCTGTTGAACCCGGTGGGGCCATCCCCCGGATCCCTCCTCCCACAAAGAGGGCACCCACCAGGGAGACCACCACCAGAGCCAGCATGGAAAGGAAGAGCCTGCCCTTGATTCCGGAAACCCAGGAACACCTGCCCCCTGGAAGACCCGAAAGAGACCCTCCCCCCCCCCCCGAAGAGGCACCCTCCAGACTCTCCTCGCTCCTTTGGGGGTGGTTCAGAAGCAGCTCAGAGATTCCCGGATCCCCCTCTGCCTCACCCAGCCTCCAGTCCCTCTCCTCTCTATCCCCATGGACCCAGGTCATGAAAAGACTCCTAAACAGGATGGAAGTAGCCCCCTCCACAATTTTAATGCCCTGGAATATATAAAACACACCTTGGAGCCAGGATAAAGATCATCCTCCCCTCCCAGAAAGGGGGAGACCAGGCACAATGCCAAGGTCCACCGGCCCCCTCCCCATCCCCATCTCCACGGGTCTTGAAAGGCCCTCAACTACAAACAACATCCCATTTTAAAAGAGAGGAGGACCCCAAATCTCCTTTAAAAACCCCAGCTTACAGCTAGAGATTTTACACCACCAACCCCTTTATGCACTGGATAATCTTTTCCCGGGAGTGTATAGAGTGTAAAAATTTTCCCCCTAGGAAAGGGAAGAAAACAACAAGAATGAAATAAATCCTGTTCAGGGAGGAGCGATGAGGGAGGGTTCAGAGAGAGGCTACTTCACTTTTGTGCTTCATGGCCACCTGCCATACGTACTCCAGCACGGCACCTGGCCCCATGGCACAGACTGGCTCTACGAGGCGGCAGCAGAGACCTACCTTCCCCTGTTGGACGTCTTTTGCCGACTGTGGGAGAAGGAGGTGCCTGTAAAGGTGGTCATGGGCATCACCCCCGTCCTGGCAGAGCAACTCAGCCACGACTCTTTCAAAGAGAACTTCGTGGACTATCTGAACCTCAAGATCAAGTCGGCCAGGGAGAACGCCAAGGAGTTCAAGGAGTGTGGACTCATCGACATGGCCAACCTGGCGGATATGTGGTTCGACTTTTACGGGGGACTTCTCAAGAAGTATCTATCCCACTGGAGCAGGGACATCATCTGGGGATTTAGGACCCTCCAGGAAGAGGGAGAACTGGAGATCATCACCTCCGCTGCCACCCATGGATACCTGCCTCTCCTGAAAAGGGATGAATCCATAGAGGCCCAGATAAAGACGGGCATAGAGATATACGAAAAACACTTCGGAATGGAACCCAGGGGCATCTGGCTTCCAGAATGCGGCTACCGGCCCTCCTACAACTGGAAGCCCCCCCTGGGTTCGGACGAGCCTTACAACAGGAAGGGCATAGAGGAGTTCCTGTACGAGAACGGCATCCAGTACTTCTTTGTAGACACCCACCTCATCAGAGGGGGCAAGGCCATCGGCACCTACATGGCCCGGTTCGAGGCCCTGAAATTCCTGTGGAAGCAGTTTGAAAAGGAGTACACCCCTGAGGAGAAGGAGCGCTCTCCCTACTATCCCTACTACGTGGTTTCACCGGGCAAGGAAGAGGGGGCCGTAGCCTTCGGCAGGGATCCCGTCACCGCCCTCCAGGTCTGGAGTGGAGACCACGGCTACCCCGGAGACTTCAGATACCTGGAATTCCACAAAAAGCACTTCCCCGGGGGACATCGCTACTGGCGGGTGACAGGAACGGACAAGGACCTGGCGTCCAAAGAGATCTATGAACCCGACAAGGCCAGAAGGGCCGTCGAGGAACATGCCGACCACTTCGTCTCTCTCATAAGGAATGCCCTCAAAGACCACCCCGAGGGAATCCTGGTGGCACCCTACGACGCCGAACTCTTCGGCCACTGGTGGTTCGAAGGCCCCCTGTGGCTGGAGGCGGTGCTGGAAAAACTGAACGAGGACGGAGAGATCAAACCCTCCACCTGCGGGGAATACCTGGAGACCCACGCCCCCAAAGAGGCCGTATCCCTTCCAGAGGGCTCATGGGGAGAGGGAGGGTTCCACTACATCTGGCTCAACGAATGGACCCAGTGGGTGTGGGAGAAGATCTACCAGGCGGAAGACCTCTTCTTCACCCTCCTGGAAGAGACCAGGGAACAGGAGCTCCATCCAAGAATGAGAGACGCCATCACCCAGCTGGCCCGGGAACTCCTTTTGCTTCAGAGCTCCGACTGGCCCTTCCTCATCACCACATGGAGCGCCAGAGACTATGCCGAGGGCCGGGTGGCCGCCCATTTCCAGGCCTTCATGGACCTCTACGGAGGCATCCGTGAAGCCCTGGAAAAGGAGGAGTTCTCCGAGGAGTGCTGCCAGTTCCTCAAGGTGCTGGAAGAGAAGGACTGCCTCTTTCCCGAACTGGACCCGTGGTGTTGGAAGGAGGGGGCATGCAAATAGTCTTCATGGGCACCTCCTCCTTTGCCCTTCCCGCCCTGGAGACCCTGGCATCCTCCAAGCACAAGGTGGCCCTGGTGGTGACCCAGCCCGACAGGCCCAGAGGCAGGGGCAAAAAGGTCTCCCCCACCCCTGTGAAAGAGAAGGCCCTGGAACTGGGCCTCCCCGTTATCACCCCCCCCAAGTTGAAGGAGGTGGCGGAAGAGATCAGGGCCCTGGATCCCCACCTCATCGTGGTGGTCTCCTTCGGCCAGATCCTCCCCCCCTCCATCCTCCAGATCCCCTCCCTGGGTTGCCTCAACATCCACCCCTCCCTCCTGCCCAGGTACCGGGGAGCCGCTCCCATCCAGAGGGTTCTCATGGAGGGCGAGAGGGAGACGGGAGTGACCATCATGTGGATGAACGAGCGCCTGGATGCCGGCGACATCTTCCTCCAGGAGAGAACCCCCATCCACCCCGAGGAGACCTACGGGGAACTCCACGACCGCCTGGCAGTAGAAGGGGCGGGTCTCCTGATGAAGGCCATAGAGATGCTGGAGAGGGGCGAGAAGAGGGCCCTTCCCCAGAGGGAGGAGGAGGCCACCTACGCCCCTCCCATAAGAAAAGAAGAGACCCGCCTCACCTGGGATTCGCCTGCCAGGGCACTCCACAACACCGTCCGGGGCCTGAGTCCCACCCCGGGGGCATCCCTCCCCGGCCCCAGGGGCCCCGTGAAGGTCCTGCGCACCCGAGTGGTGGAAGGCCTCCAGGGAGCCCCGGGAGAGGTCCTGGAGGCCCATCCCAGGAAGGGAACCCTGATAGTGGCCTGTAGAGAGGGGGCCGTGGAGATCCTCCAGATCCAACCCCCCGGAAAGAAGGCCATGGACGGCGCCAGCTTCGTAAGGGGCTACCAGCCTCGAAAGGGTGAGGTATGGCAGACATGGTGAGGGTCTCCATCCTGGCGGCCTTTGGAGGGGGGCTCCTCTCCTTCCTCTCACCCTGTGTCCTCCCCCTCATGCCCGTGTACGTCTCCTTCGTCACGGGATACTCCGTCCAGGAGCTGAAGGACGGGGCCTTCTCTGCAACGGGAATCCTGGTTCCCACCCTGGCCTTCATCCTGGGCTTCAGCGCGGTATTCGTGGCCCTGGGGGCCTCGGCCACCCTCCTGGGGGAGCTCCTCAACAGGTATCTCCACATCATCTCCCGGGTCCTGGGAGTCCTGGTCATCATCCTGGGAATCCACATGATGGGCCTGCTCCGCCTGCCCTTCCTCCAGAAGCACATACAGTTCCACGAGGTGAAGATGCATGGAGGCGTCCTGGGCGCCCTCATCCTGGGCATGGCCTTCGCCCTGGGGTGGAGCCCCTGCACGGGACCCATCCTGGCCTCCATCCTGGCCTACGCCTCCACCCAACAGCACATAGCCAAAGGGGTCGTCCTCCTGGCCGTCTATTCGGCGGGGCTGGCCATACCCTTCCTCCTCTTCGCCCTCCTCTTCGGCTACGCCGTCAAGGCCCTCCAGCGCTTCCACCGGTTCTTCCGGGCGGTGGAGGTGATCAGCGGCCTCATTCTCATAGGCCTGGGCATAGCCATGCTCAAAGGAGGAGTGTTCCTCTGAGCTTCGACCCGTTCAAAAGCCCCGATGCCACAGGCGGCACCGGGGCTGGGCCGGGAAAGGGGATGGAGAGAGTCAATAGGCCTCTTCGTAACCCAGATCCTTCTCCGTAACCCGGTCCCTGAAGAGTCTGTAGGTCCAGACCTGGTAAACAACCACTATGGGCACGAACACAAGGGCGACAGCCAGCATGATCTTCAAAGTGAGGGGACTGGAGGAGGAGTTGAAAATGGTGAGACTGTACCCGGGATCTATGGAAGAGGGGATCATATTGGGGTAGAGGCCCACCACCCCGAAGAAGGTGCAGGAGACGATGGTGAGACTCGAAGCGAACCAGGCCCTCCACCAGCTCTTCTGGACAACAAAGAGTTTGGTGAGCACCAGTCCCACCACAGCCAGAAGGGGAATCACAAAGAAAAGGGGAGTCTCGTAGTAGTTGCTGTAAAGACCGGTGGCGAACCTGCTGGCCACGAGGAAGGCCACGGCCACAACCAGGAGAAGATACCAGAGTCCCCCTGCCAGGCTCCCTGCCCTTTCCTGGAGCTCACCCCCGGTCTTGACAGCCAGCCAGAGGGCCCCGTGGACCAGGAAGAGGAGTACAAAGAGGAGGCCACCCAGAATGCCGTAGGGGTTGAGGAGGGTGAAGACGGTCCCTCTATAGATGCCCTTGGCGTCCAGGGGCAGTCCCTTGAAGATGTTGGCAAAGGCCACGCCCAGAAGGAGGGCCGGGAGGAAGCTCCCCACGAAGAAGCAGGTGTCCCACACCCTTCTCCACGTGGGGCTCTCCTCCTTCCCCCTGAACTCGAAGGCCACCCCCCGCACGATGAGGGCAAAGAGAATGAGCAGGAGGGCCGTGTACAATCCGCTGAACATCACCGCGTAAGTCCTGGGGAAAGCGGCAAAGGTGGCTCCCCCCGCCGTGATGAGCCACACCTCGTTGCCGTCCCAGAAGGGACCCGTGGCGTTATACATGAGCCGCCGCTCCAGGTCGCTCCTGGCCAGGAAAGGCATGAGGGTACCCACGCCCAGGTCAAAACCGTCCAGCATGAAGTAGCCTGCCCAGAGTACTCCCCAGAGTATGAACCAGATGGTCTCCAACATGGTCTCTCCCTCCTCAGTTAGTCTCCACCGGAGCGGGCTCCGGCCCCTTCCTGGCGTACTTGGCCAAAAGATAGAAATCCACCAGACCCAGGAAACCGTAGAGCAGGATAAAGGCCACCAGGGAGACCCCCACCTGCCCCGGGCTGATGGGAGAGACGGCATCCGAGGTCTTCATGAGCCCATACACGATCCAGGGCTGCCGACCCACCTCGGCTACTGTCCATCCCAGCTCCAGGGCCAGATAAGGCAGGGGTATGGCCCAGAGCATGATCCTCAGATATCTGGAGGACTCCACCAGCCTGTTCCTCAAAAACCAACCCGCCACCAAGAGGAGTACAAAGAGTATCCCCAACCCCACCATGAGCCTGAAGGCCAGGAAAGTGATGGTCACAGGGGGTCTCTCGTCCCTGGGAAAGTCCTTGAGGCCTTTCACCACGGCACCGGAGTCGCTGTAGGCCAGGAGACTCAGGAGACCGGGGATCCTGCCCACCTCCACCAGGTTTCTCTCCCGGCCGGGAGAAGGGATGAGGAAGAGGGCCATGGGGGCCCTGGCCTGGGTGTCCCACAGGGACTCCATGGCTGCCAGCTTGGCAGGCTGGGTCCTGGCCACCTCGGCCCCGTGGATGTGGCCCTCCACCACCTCCAGGAGGGAGAAAACCAGGGCAAAGGCCAGGGCCACCCGGAAGGACCTTGTGAAGAAGGAGATGTTCCTCCTGCGCAGCAGGTGGTAGGCGCTCACGCCCATGACAAAGAAGCCCGACAGGATGTAGGCACCGCTCACCGTGTGGAGAAACTCCAGCCATCCAAAGGGATTGGTGACCACGGCGGCGAAACTGGCCAGCTCGGCCCTTCCATTTTTGATGACGTAACCCACGGGATGTTGCATCCAGCCATTGGCCAGGAGGATCCACAGGGCCGAGACGTTGGAGGCTATGGCCACCAGCCATATGGTGACGCAGTGGGCCCTGGGAGAGAGCCTCCGCCATCCAAAGTGCCACACGGCGATGAAGGTGGATTCCAGGAAGAAGGCCACCGTGGCCTCGGTGGCCAGGAGGGAACCGAAAATGTCCCCCACGTACTCAGAATAGCGGGACCAGTTGGTACCGAACTGAAACTCCAGGGTGATCCCCGTGACGATACCCAGGGCAAAGTTGATGAGGAAGAGCCTGCCCCAGAACTTGGCCATCCTCTTGTACTCCTCGTCCCCCGTTCTCACGTAGATGGTCTCGTAAATGGCCGTAAGGATGGAGAGTCCCAGGGTGAGGGGGACGAAGAGGAAGTGGAAGAAGGTGGCCACGGCGAATTGGAGCCGGGAAAGAAGAACGGCATCCATCAGTCCAACCTCCTCTGAACTAATTTAGGCCTAAAAAGCCTTATTTGTAAATTTAGCTATCAAAATCATGATTGAGAGTCAAGGGGAAACAGGGCACCCTCAATAAAGAGACACTACCAAAGGGCAGAAAGGCCCTTCAGCATGAGGTCACGGAAAAGACAAAATGGGGCCCTTCACAGGGAAAGGCCCCGGGTCGATCCCAAAGCTCCTTCAGCCTTCAGGAGAAAAACTCTCTTTACCTGCACCACATACTGGACAGACCCAATCCGCCGGCAAAGCCTCGAAGGGCGTGTTGGGAGGCACGCCATTGTCGGGATCCCCCTTGGCGGGATCGTAAACGTAACCGCACACGTCACAGACGTACCTGGTACCCTCCTGGCCTTCAGCCTTAGAGGCCTCCTCCACGTAGGTGGGGGCCTTCCTGGGTGACTTGCCCCCCTTCACCTGGTGGTAGTAGGCGTAGGTCATGGGGGTACCCCCCCTAACCACCTGGGCCCCCAGCACCTCCCCCACAAATATGGTGTGGGTGCCCACATCCAACGTCTTAACCACCTTAGCCTCCATGACGGCCACGGCGTGGTCCGTCACCAGGGGGACCCCCGTCTCTCCCAGCCGGTAGTTCACCTGGGAGAGTTTCTCCACTTCCCTGCCCGATTTGAAACCGAAGAGACCGATGAAGGGCATGGGGGCATCTTCGTCAAGTACGGACACGGCAAAGACACCGCTTCTGGCCACAAAGTCGTGGGTGAGGTTCTCCTTGTTGAGGACCACGGCCAGCTGGGCCGGCTTAGAGGTCACCTGGATGACGGCGTTGGCTATCTGGCCGTTGAGCCTCTCCCTGTCCCTGGAGGTGACCACGTAGAGGCCATAAGAAAGGGCCCTGAAAGCCTTGGAATCCACAGCCATGTCACTCTCCCTCCTCTTCCAGCCTCTGGGCTATCTGAAGGCCCAGACTGTAGCATTCCTGGAGCACCTCTCTGGTGGGCACGTACCTGGACTTCACCTCTCCCACCACCTCCACCTTCATGGCCTCCAGGACCTCCCTCACCTGCTTCACCGACTCCCCGCTCCAGCCGTAGGAACCAAAGGCCGCCCCTATCAGGTTCTGGGGCCTCAGGCCCTTGAGGTAGGTGAGGACATCGGCCACCGAGGGAAACATGTTGTTGTTCAAGGTGGGGGAACCCACCAGAAGGGCACCGGCATCCAGGACCTCCGTGGCCACATCGCTTCTCTTGGAGCCGCTCAGGGGGGTGAGCTTCACCTTGGCGCCGCCGGCGGCCAGGCCGTCGGCCATGGTCCGGGCCATGAGATCCGTGCTCCCCCACATGGTGTCGTAGGCAATCACCGCTTTCCTGGTGGGCTTCTGGAGAGCCCATTTCTTGTAGAGGCCCAGAATCCAGGCGATGTCCTCCTCCCTTCTCCAGATGGGGCCGTGATCCGTGGCCACCACTCTGGGCCTGATGCCC
>JALUVF010000045.1 GCA_027020915.1 bacterium | reverse complement strand
CGATGATTACGACAGGATCAACACCGACTCCGTAAGGATGCATCTCTCCACCTCCCCTACACCGTTCCTACCATCCAGGCGACAAAGAGGTTCACCAGGTAGAGACCTCCAAAGCAACAGTACCACACGGGGGCGGGGGCTCCACCGATGATCTTGGTGGTGATTCCGGGGTTGGCAGCCTCAATGAGCCACCAGCCGAAGGCATAGACGTAAAGAATGACGAAGGCCCATATTAACTGTTTTGGGGGTTTAATCATCTCCTTCTACCTCCTTTTCGAAGTGGTAAAGACAGTTTGAAAACAAAAACACCGATTGTAGAGCCATCTCACCTCCTTTCCTTTTAGGTTCACCCCCTTGCCCTTTAAAGAGCAAACGGCTTTTGTTATGAATTAGTCAACTCCTTTAGCCTTGTCAAGAAAAATTTTTTGTCTCTAAACCTTTGTAAGTCTGGCTTATAAGGCCCTCTTAAAGTATAACTCTTCCATGGCTGCTAAAGTAGAGGTGCTTCTGTCCACGGGTTCTCTATACACCTCTCCCCTGGAAAAGAGCTTCTATCTGGCCAGCAGAGCGGGATTCGACGGCGTGGAGCTGGTGGCCAACGAGGTGTATCGCAGGCCTGGGGTCCAGGAGTACCTCATGGGTCTGGCCATGGTGGCCCCCATGGGAGCGATCCATGCCCCTTTTCTGGTGGAGGGGAGTAGCGGGGAAAAGATCAAATCCCTTTTGATGACCGTGGCTCTGGCCCGGGAATTGGAGATTCCAAAGGTTGTTTTCCATCCGCCCAGGAGGTTTCCTCCGGAAATTAAGTACCTTAGGTGGTTCAAGGGGGTTCGGGACTTCTCCCGGCTGGGTCGAGGCGTTGCCCTTTCCCTGGAAATTATGCCGGCCTTTCCCCTGGGTGGGCTCAAGCTAAACCTCTTTTCTACAAATACCCGGGAGGGTATGGCGGAGTTTGCCAGGGAGAGGGGACTCCATGTCACCATGGACACCACCCATACAGGGACCTGGGGATGGGATCTCGTTGAAACCTTTGAGATTTTAAACAGGGACGGCCTGGTCAACCATATCCACTTCAGTGATTTCTATCCCTGGAGGGAGCATGTCTGGCCGGGTAAAGGGTGTTTGGAATTGAAGAAATTTGTGGATTTTTTAAGGGACACGGGATACAGAGGGACTATCACCCTTGAGGTGCATCCCCGGGAACTGCCCGAGGACGACCTGGAGAAGATAAGGGTTTTTAGGGAAATTATCTCCTGGATAAAGGGGCGAGATGATGGATAAGCTCGACTTTTTGAGAGAAGTGAGACCCTTCGACAGGATACCTCCGGAAGATCTGGCGGACCTCCTCCACCATCTCTATGAGAAGAGATTCAGGCCCGGGACCCTCATCGTGAAGAAGGGGGAGGAGCCCGAGCCTGCCCTCTTCCTCATCAGGTGGGGCCTGGTGAAGGTGTTTATCGAGAAGGAGGAGAGGGAGGTGGTCCTGGGGTACAGGGGCGAAGGGGAGGTTCTGGGAGAGGAGACCTTCATCACCCGGGGACCCTACCCCTACTCTGCCCAGGCCGTGGAGGAGACCCTCATCTACTGCCTCCCCTGGGAGGGCCTCTCCCGGCTCATGGAGAAGCATCCCGAGCTTTACCAGAAGCTGAGCAAGCTCATAGGCAGGCGTATGGCCAGCATATACGAGGATCTGCCCCGGGTGCTGCCCGGGGAGGCCCAGGCGGGGGTGATGGATACCTCCCTTTTGCGCCAGCGGGTGGGGGACGTGCTTCGGGAGAAGGAGCTGGTCCTGGCCAGGGAGGACATGTCCGTGGAAGAAGGGGCCAGGCTTATGAGGGAAGAGAGCGTGGACTCCCTGGTGGTGATGAGGGAGGGAAGGCCCGTGGGCATCGTGACCGACAGGGACATGGTGACCCGGTTCCTGGCCGCTGGGCGGGAGAGAGCCACCCTGGGAGAGATCATGACTCCCGACCCGTTGACCATTGGTATCAATGACTTTGCTTATCAGGCCCTCCTCCTCATGCTCCGTCACAGGGTGCGTCATCTCATAGTGGTGGACGATGGTGGCAGACCCATAGCCATCCTCACCCAGAGAGAGCTCCTCCACTCAAAGACAGAGGACATACTGGAACTCACCGACAGGACGGCCCAGGCCAGGTCCATAGAGGAGCTCAGAGACACCCACCGCCAGGTGCCCGTCATCATAGAGGCCCTCATCGCTGACAACGCTTCTATTCGGGAGATTTGCGAGGTGGTCACCGAGTTCAACGACCTGGTCATCTCCCGGGTGGTGGACATCTCTCTCGAGGAGCTGGAGGCCCAGGAAGGTCCTCCCCCGGCACCCTTCTGTTTCATGGTCTTCGGCAGTGGCGGCCGAAGGGAACAGACCTTGAGGACGGACCAGGACAACGGGATGGTCTTTGTGGTCCAGGAAGGGGATGGAGACGCCGACGGATACTTCCAGAGGCTGGCGGAAAGGGTGGTCTCCGGCCTGGAGGCCTGTGGTTTTCCCCTGTGCCCCGGTAAGATGATGGCCACCAATCCCCTGTGGCGCCGTTCCCTGGACTCCTGGGAGAAGGGACTCCGGGAGTGGTTCCTCCATCCCTCCCGGGAGGTGATGCTGAAGACCAGCATGTTCTTCGACCTCAGGGGCGTCTACGGGGACAAGGGACTGGTGGACCGCCTCTGGGAGATCATATTTGAGTATGTGAAGAGCTATCCCGGCTTCGTGGCCCGCATGGGCAAGTCCTCCGCCGAGATAAAGCCCCCCATAGGCCTCTTCGGCCGTTTCATCGTGGAGAAGTCGGGGGAGCACAAGAACGCCATTGACATCAAGCTCAGGGGATGCCTGCCCATAGTGGAGGGGGTGAGGTCCCTGGCCCTGGTGGAGGGAATAAGGGATACAAACACCTTCGACAGAATAGAGTCCCTGGCCCAGGTGGGGACCCTCTCCCGGGACATGGCCGACGAGCTCCTGTTCACCTATCAGTTCCTGCTCTCATTGAGGATCAGGAACCACCTTCAACTCCTGGGAGAGGGGAAGCCCCTTCACAACCACGTGGACCCTTCCCTTCTCACCAAGAGGGAGCGCCAGATCCTGAAAGACTCCTTTGCCTCCATCTACCGCCTCCAGCAGCTGGTGGTGGCCAAGACGGAGGCCGTCTTTTTGCCCGATTGAGGAGGTGAACCCATGGATTTGGATTCCAGGGTGAGAGAGGTGGTGGCTTGGGCGTGGGAGAGGAGTCCGGCCTTCAGGAGGCGCATGGAGGAGGCCGGGATTGCCCCCGCCCAGATCTGGGGAATCCAGGACCTGGCCAGGATCCCCCTTCTCAAAAAGGGGGAACTGGCCGCCCTTCAGGCCCAGGACCCGCCGTTTGGCGGTCTTCTGGCTGTGGACATGGGGGAGCTGGCCAGGATATTTGTCTCTCCGGGGCCCATCTTCGATCCCCAGGGGGCTGGAAAAGACTACTGGAGGAGGGCCCAGGCCCTGGAGGCGGCGGGTTTTGGTCCAGGGGACCTGGTGGTGAACACCTTCTCCTATCACCTCACCCCGGCAGGGTTCATGTACGATGCTGGCCTCAGGGCCCTGGGGGCCGTGGTGGTACCCACGGGGGTGGGAAACAGGGAGCTCCAGGTGGAAGTCATTACCCGGCTGGGAGTTACTGGTTTCGTGGGGACCCCCAGCTTCCTGGGGGCCCTCCTGGAGGTGGCCAGGGAGAAGGGATTTGATCCGGAGGGGTTCCCCGTGGAGAGGGCCCTGGTCTCTGCCGAGCCCCTGCCTCCCTCTCTGAGAACCATGTTCCAGGAGGAGTGGGGCATAGACACCTACCAGTGCTATGGTACGGCTGATGTGGGGACCATAGGCTTCGAGTGCTCCCGGAAGGATGGGCTTCACCTGGCCCGGGACGTGGTGGTCCAGATCTGTGACCCTGCCACGGGGGAACCCTTATCTCCAGGGGAGGTGGGAGAGGTGGTGGTCACCCTTCTGAACGAGGTCTATCCCCTTATCCGGTTTGGCACGGGGGATCTCTCAAAGCTCCTGGAGGAGCCCTGCCCGTGTGGCCGGTGGACCTCTCCCCGTCTGGCAGGTTTCATGGGCCGGGTGGGGGACGCGGTGAAGGTGAGGGGCCTCTTCATTCACGGTCACCAGGTGAAGGCCCTGGCAGGGGAGTTTCCCTGGGTGAAGAAACTTCAGGTGGTGGTGGACAGGGAAGGGGTGAGGGACAGCCTCACTCTCCTGGTGGAGACGGAGGGAGCCTCCCCCGGGGAGCTGGAGACCTTGAAAAGGAGGGCTTCAGAACTCTTTCGCCTCAAGGTGGATGCCATAGATACCCTGGCCCCCGGAGAGCTGGAAGGGGCCAAGCCCCTGGAGGACAGGAGGAGATGGGATTGAGAGGGGATCTTGACTCCATCCTCTCCCGGGAACTGGAGGCCATCAAAAAGGGGGGCCGATACCGGTTCCTGAGAGTGATAGAAACGGCCCAGTCCCCCAGGGTGGTGGTGGACGGCCGGGAAGTGGTTCTCATGTGTTCCAACAACTACCTGGGCCTGGCGGACCATCCTAGACTGCGAAGGGCGGCCAAAGAAGCCATAGATGAGTACGGCACCAGTGCCGTGGCCTCCAGGCTGGTTTCGGGCACCATGACCCTTCACCAGGAGCTGGAGGAGGCCCTGGCCCGGTTCAAAGGCACCCCGGCGGCCCTGGTCTTCAACTGTGGCTACATGGCCAATGTGGGGGTGATCTCCAGCCTGCTGGGTCCCGAGGACGTGGTCTTCTCCGATGAGCTGAACCACGCCTCCATCATCGACGGCTGTCGCCTCTCCCGGGCCAGGATAGTGGTCTTCCCCCACAGGGACATGGACGCCCTGGAAGACCTCCTTAAAAGGGAGAGGGGCCGTCGGCGCATGATGGTGGTGGACGGGGTGTTCAGCATGGATGGTGACATTGCCCCCCTGCCCGATATGGTGGAGCTGGCCGAGAGGTACGGGGCCATCCTCATGGTGGACGAGGCCCACGGCACGGGGGTCCTGGGGGAGAGGGGGGCGGGAACGGTGGAGCATTTCGGGCTCACCGAAAGGGTTCCCATCCAGATGGGGACCCTGGGCAAGGCCCTGGGGGGATTCGGTGCCTACGTGGCGGGCAGTGGGGTTCTCAGGGAGTACCTCATAAACCGGGCCAGGAGCTTCATCTTCACCACGGCTCTGCCCCCCGCTGATATGGCCGTGGCCCTGGAGGCGGTGAGGATGGTCCAGGAGGAGCCGGAAAGACGCCGGACCCTCCATGAGAACGTCTTTTATCTGGTGGATGGCCTTAACAGTCTGGGCTTCTCCGTGACCAACCAGGGGACGGCCATCGTCCCGGTGATTATCGGGCCCGAGGACAAGACCATGGAGATGAGCATGAAGCTTTTGGAATACGGGATTTTCGTGGCGGGTATTCGCCCTCCCACAGTGCCTCCGGGCACCAGCAGGCTCAGGGCCACGGTCATGGCCACCCATACCAGAGAAGACCTGGACCGGGCCCTGGAGGCCTTTGAAAAGGCGGGTAGAGAGGTGGGAGTGATATGAGGGGCGGGGCTGGAGGGCTTCTCGTGAGGTGTCTGGCCCGTGGGGTCAATCTGAGAGGGGTGGCCGTAGAAGGGAGGGGAGTGGTGGAGGCAGCCCGGACGGCCCAGGATACCTGGCCCACGGCCACGGCGGCCTTTGGTCGTCTCCTCATGGGGGCTTTGTTGATGACGGCTTTTCTGGAGGATGATACCCCCCAGAGGGTCTCCCTTCAGGTGGTGTGCAAAGGGCCCATCCAGGAGATCTTTGCCGAGGCCCATGCCCATGGAGCCGTCAGGGGATACGTGGTGAATCCCCATGTTCATCTGGAACCCGTGGAGGGTAAGCTGGACGTGAAGGGGGCCGTGGGAGGGGGGACTCTCCATGTGGTGAAGGATCTGGGTATAGGGGAGCCCTACCATTCTTCCATTCCCCTGGTGTCGGGAGAGCTGGCCCTGGATCTGGCCCATTATCTGGCCAGGTCGGAGCAGCTGCCCTCGGCTGTGGCCCTGGGGGTGAAGGTGGATTCTGAGGGAAGGGTGGAGTCGGCCGGGGGGCTTCTGGTCCACACCGTGGGGGAGGTGCCCGATAGGGACCTGGCCCGCCTGGAGGAGTATTTCGGCTCCCTGGGCTCCATCAGCGGGCTCATGGCCGAGAAGGGCCCCAGGGGTGTCCTGGAAGAGGCCCTGGCTCCCTGGGGGAGTTATGCCTGGGTGGAGAGAGCCGTGGAATGGCGTTGCCGTTGCTCCCGGGAGAGGGCCCGGGGGACCCTCATTGCCCTGGGGAGGGAGGACCTGAAGAGGCTCCTGGAGCAGGGAGGCACCCGGGTGGAGTGCCGGTTTTGCGGAAAGGTGTATGGATTCTCCAGGGAGGAGATCCTCACCCTGCTGAAAGAGCTGGAGGACAGGCCTGGAGGCTGTGGGAAATGAGCCCTTGACCTTGGGGGGCCATGGGAGGATAATTTTTTCCAGAAAAAGGGGAGGTGAGAGGATTATGGAACGTAAAGTACTTTTAGTGACCCTGGCGCTGGTCTTCGTGGTGGCCTTGGCCGGCTGTGGCAAAAAGAAAGAGAAGGCCCCCGCTGGCAAGGCCAAGGCCACGGTGACCAAAGAGGCTCCCAAGGCCCAGGCCCCCGAGGCTGCTAAAAAGGCTACCGAGGCGGCTCAGAAGGCTGCTCCTGCTGCCGAGGAGGCCAAGCAGGCTGGTGAGGGGGCAGTGAAGTCCGCAACGGAGGCTGCCAAGGCCCAGGTCCAGGAAGAGGCTGGCAAGGCCGCTGCCAGCTTGAAGGAGAAGGCAGGAGAGGCTGTGAAGGCAGGGGAGCAGAAGGCCAACGAGTTTCCCAAGCCTCCCACCAAGTAGGTCTACCGGAAAGCCAGGAAAGGGGGGTGCCTGAAAACACCCCCCTTTCTATTCACCCCTCTAGGCCGCTTCTTCCTCCCATTTCATGAGGTCTTCCCTCACCCGGGCCTGGGCGGCGGCCAGTCGGGCCGTGGGGATGCGGAAGGGGGAGCAGCTCACGTAGTCCAGGCCCATCCTATGGCAGAACCTGATGGACAACGGATCCCCACCGTGCTCCCCGCATATGCCCAGTTTGATGTTGTGGCGGCTGTTTCTGCCCTTCACCACCCCCGTCTCGATGAGCTGGCCCACCCCTTCTTCCTCCAGGCATGTGAAGGGATCCCTGGGATAGATGCCCAGCTCCACGTACCGGGGCAGGAACTTGGCGGCATCGTCCCTGGAGATGCCCAGGGTGGTCTGGGTGAGGTCGTTGGTGCCGAAGGAGAAGAACTCCGCCTCTCTGGCGATCTCGTCGGCGGTGAGGGCTGCTCTGGGCAGCTCTATCATGGTGCCGATGAGGTAGCCCACCTTCACGCCTTGCTCCTTCATGACGGTCAGGGCCTCTTTCTCGATGAGGTCCCTGAGGATGCGCATCTCTTTCACGTGAGCCACCAGGGGCACCATGACCTCGGGGCGCACATCCACCCCCTCTTTCACCAGCTCGCAGGCGGCCTCGAAGATGGCCCTCACCTGCATCTGGTAGATCTCGGGGAAGAGAATGCCCAGGCGGCATCCTCTAAGGCCCAGCATGGGGTTGAACTCTTGGAGGCGGGCCACCTTCTCCCGGACCCTCTCCAGGGGTATACCCCTCTCCCTGGAGAAGGCCTCCATCTCCTGGGGGGTTTTGGGCAGGAATTCATGGAGGGGTGGATCCAGGAGTCTTATGGTGACGGGGAGGCCCTCCATGGCCTGGAAGATGCCCTTGAAGTCCTCCTTCTGCATGGGCAGGAGACGGGTCAGGGCTTTCTTTCTCTCCTGGGTGGTCTCGGCCAGGATCATCTCCCTCACCACGTTGATGCGGTCCTTCTCGAAGAACATGTGCTCCGTGCGGCACAGCCCGATGCCCTCAGCCCCGAGTTTCCTGGCCAGGGCGGCGTTTTCGGGGGTGTCTACATTGGCCCTCACCTTGAGGGTCCGAACCGAGTCGGCCCATTTCATGAGCCTGGTGAAGAAGGGACCAGGTTCGGCTTCCACCAGGGGCACCTTTCCCTGGATCACCTCCCCCGTGGAGCCGTTGAGGGTGATGACTTCTCCCCTCTTTATTTTCACTCCCTCGGCCAGGAAGTAGCCCTCCTCCTCGTTGATGATGAGGGCGTCACATCCTACCACGCAGCACTTGCCCATGCCCCTGGCCACCACGGCGGCATGGGAGGTGATGCCCCCCCGGGCCGTGAGGATCCCCTGGGCAGCGTCCATGCCTCCGATGTCTTCGGGGGAGGTCTCCTGCCTCACCAGGATCACCTTCTCTCCCCGGGCGGCCCACTCTTCTGCCTCTTTGGCGGAGAAGACCACCTTGCCCCATGCGGCTCCCGGGGAGGCGGGGAGCCCCCGGGCGATGACGCAGTAGACGGCGTTGGGGTCAATGTCGGGGTGGAGGATCTGGCGGAGCTGTTCCGGGTCCACTCTCAGGAGGGCCGTTGCCCTGTCTATGATGCCTTCCTCCACCATCTCCACGGCGATGCGTATGGCGGCTCTCACCGTGCGTTTGCCCGAACGGGTCTGAAGGATGTAGAGCTTGCCCCTCTCAATGGTGAATTCCATGTCCTGCATGTCCCGGTAGTGGCGCTCCAGGAGCTGGGCCAGGTCCACCAGCTCCCGGTACACCGGGGGCATCCACTCGTTGAGTCTGGAGATGGGCAAAGGGGTCCTTATACCCGCCACCACGTCTTCCCCCTGGGCGTTGGGTAGGAACTCGCCGAAGAGACCTTTCTCCCCCGTTGCTGGATTCCTTGTGAAGCAGACCCCTGTGCCCGAATCCTCTCCCAGGTTGCCAAAGACCATGGCCTGGATGTTCACCGCCGTTCCCCACTGGTCGGGGATGTCATGGATGCGCCTGTAGGTCCGGGCCCTCTCGTTGTTCCAGGACTGGAAGACGGCCTCGACGGCCTCTTTGAGCTGTTCCCAGGGATCCTGGGGGAAGAATGTACCCTCCCTCCGGAAGATCTCTTTGTAGCGCCGGATCACTTCCAGGAGGTCCTGAGCGGTGAGCTCCACGTCCTGGGTGACTCCCCGGCCCTTCTTCACCTCCTCCAGCTGTTGCTCGAACTTCTGGTGGGGGATGTTCCTCACCACCTCGCCAAACATCTGCAGGAGTCGCCTGTAGGAATCGTAGGCGAAGCGGGGGTTGTCCGTCACCTGGGCCAGGCCTTCCACCGTTTCATCGTTGAGGCCCAGGTTGAGAATGGTGTCCATCATGCCCGGCATGGAGACCCGGGCCCCCGATCTGACCGAGACCAGAAGTGGGTGGCCTTTCTCTCCAAATCCCCGGCCCATGACCTTCTCCAGCCTGGCCATGTGCTCCTTCACCTGGTCTTCCAGGCCCGGGGGCCACTCTCCCTTTTCCAGGTAATAGACGCAGGCCTGAGAGGATATGGTGAACCCTGGAGGTACGGGGATCCCCAGACGGGTCATCTCGTGAAGATTCGCCCCTTTGCCTCCCAGGATGTCCCTCATGGAGGCATCCCCTTCCGCTCGGCCTTTGCCGAAAAAGAATACCCATTTCTCTGCCGTCATGGTTCACCTCCTGAGGAAGGGGGTTGACTGCACAAGGTTAATAATAGTCTTTTGCCGTCCAGCTTCCAGGCAGGGCCCGTCAGGTTTCCGCGGATGTCCTGTGGCCTTTGACCAGGGCGAGGATGGCGTAGCCCAAGGCGCCAGAGAGGAGGGAGCCTATGAGGATGGCCAGCTTGTCGGCGTATTGATAGACCTGGTCGTTGGTGAAGGCCAGGGAGTCTATGAAGAGGCTCATGGTGAAGCCGATGCCCGCGAGGACACACACCCCATAGAACTGGACCCAGTTGCTTCCCGAGGGCAGGGAGGCCAGTTTCAGTTTTACGGCCAGCCAGCTGAAGGAGAAGACCCCCAACTGCTTTCCTATGAAGAGGCCCACCATGATGCCCATGGGTACGGGTCCCGTCATCTCTTTCAGGGAGATGCCCCTCAGATCCACTCCTGCATTGGCAAAGGCGAAGAGGGGGAGAATGAAGAAGGCCACCCAGTAGTGGAGGTCCGCTTCCAGCTCCTTGGCCAGGTGGCATTCTCTCCCTTTTCGATCCCGGGAGGTGGAGGGAATGGTGAAGGCCAGGGCCACCCCTGCCAGGGTGGCATGCACCCCCGATTTGAGTACGCTCACCCACAGCACCACCCCCAGAATGATGTAGGCTGCCTTTCGGCTCACCCCCAGGCGATTCATGGTTATGAGGCTTACCAGGGCGATCCCTGCCACGGCCATGGAGGCGAGGGAGAGCTTGGCCGTGTAGAAGAGAGCAATGATGACTATGGCACCCAGATCGTCGATGATGGCCAGGGCCATGAGGAAGATCTTGAGGGAGACGGAGACCCGGCTCCCCAGGAGGGAGAGGATCCCCAGGGCAAAGGCGATGTCGGTGGCTGTGGGAATGGCCCATCCCACCAAGGCGAAGGAGTCTCCCCTGTTGAAGAGGATGTAGATGAGGGCGGGGACGGCCATGCCCCCCAGGGCGGCGAAGAGGGGGAGAGCAGCTTTGGCCCAGGAGGAGAGGTGACCCTCCAGGACCTCCCTTTTGATCTCCAGGCCTATGAGGAAGAAGAAGACAGCCATGAGGCCGTCGTTTATCCACAGCAGCAGGGGTTTGGCTATCTGGAGGGCCCCGAAACGGATCTCTACGGGGGTATGGAGAAGGGCGTTGTACCACTGGGATAGGGGGGAGTTCTTCAGTATGAGGGCCAGGGCCGTGACAAAGATGAGGATGATACCTGCCGAGGACTCTTTCTTGATGAAGTCTTCGATGAGGTCTTCTATGGTCCTCATGTCCTCGGTCTCCCTGGAGGAGGGAGGAGGGGGGAAGGGCGAGAACCCTTCCCCATGGGGTGAATCCTGCCGAGGCCTCTCACTTACTCAGGACCACCTTGGACAGGTCGGCCAGACCCGTGAACAGATGGGCAATCCTGGAGAGTAGGGAGAGGCGGTTGGTCTTTATCCTTTCTTCCTTGTCCATGACCAGGACGCCGTCGAAGAAGGCGTCCACCCTCTCCTTGAGGGTGGCGATGGTCTTGAGGGCCTCCAGGTAGTTTTCTTGGGCTACCAGTTCCTTCACTTTTCCTTCCAGCTGGATGAGGGCTTCATAGAGGTTCTTCTCTTCTTCCTTTTGGAAGAGGTGGGGGTTCACCTCCCCTCCGGTGAAGCCGGGAGGCAGGATGTTCACCACCCTCTTGAAGGTGGTCATGAGGGCCTCGAAGTTGGGGTCCCGGCTGAAGGCCTGGAGAGCTTCCAGGCGTTTCCTGGCAGCCACCAGGTCGTCGAAGCCTGCAGAGAGGACGGCATCCACCAGGTCATGGCGGAAGCCCTCCGAGACCCACAGGTGGTAGAGCCTCTGGCGCAGAAAGTTCAGGACTTCCTCCTTCACCTCCCGGGGCTCCCTCTCCACCCTGTTGCCCAGGAGTTCCAGGGCCCTGTCGATGAGCTCCCATAGGGAGAGGCGGAATCCCTGGGAGAGGATGACGTGGATCACCCCCAGGGTGTCCCTGCGGATGCCGTAGGGGTCCTCGGAGCCCGTGGGGATGAGCCCTATGCCGAAGCAGCCCACGATGGTATCTATCCTGTCGGCGATGCCCACCAGGGCCCCCGTCACTGTGGTGGGCAGGTCGTCCCCGGCGAACCTGGGCAGGTAGTGCTCGTAGATGCCCAGGTAGACCTCCTGGGGTTCTCCCTGGAGCCTGGCGTACTCCCGGCCCATGACCCCCTGGAGCTCGGGGAACTCGTAGACCATCTGGCTCTCCAGGTCGGCCTTGCAGAGGAGGGCCGTGCGGTCCACCAGGTCGAGCTTTTCCGGGGCCACTTTCTCGGCCATGAAGAGGGCCAGCTGGCGGAATCGCATCACCTTGTCGTAGGAGGTGCCCAGCTTCTCCTGGAAGACCACGTCCTTGAGCTTCTCGAACATCTCCATGAGAGGGGTCTCCTTGTCCTCCTGGAAGAAGAACCGGGCATCGGCCAGTCGGGCCCTCAGGACTCTTTCGTTGCCCTGGGTGATGAGGTCCATGTTCTCCGTGAGCATGTTGTTCACCACCACGAAGTGGTTCATGAGCCTGCCCTCTTTGTCGAAGACGGGGAAGTACTTCTGGTGCTCCTTCATGGGAGTGATGAGGACCTCTGGGGGCAGTTCCAGGAACTCCTGGTCGAAGGTACCGCAGGTGGCCACGGGGAACTCCACCAGGAAGTTCACCTCGTCCAGGAGTTCCTCATCCTCCTGGGGTACTCCACCCACCTTGGCAGCCTCTCTCCGGACCTGGTCCCAGATGATCTCCCGGCGGACCCCGTGGTCCACCACCACCTTGGCCTTCTCCATGGAGGGGAGGTAGTCGTCGGGGTGGGCCAGCTCTATGGGGTCCGGGGCCAGGAACCTGTGGCCGTAGGTGGTCCTGCCGCTCCTGATGCCCTCTATCTCAAACTCCACCACGTCCTCCCCGAAAAGGGCCAGGAACCAGTGGATGGGGCGGGCGAAGCGCAGCTCCTTGTCTCCCCACCTCATGGACTTCTTGAAGGGTATGGTCCTCACCAGCTGCTCCAGGAGGCTGGGGAGAAGCTCCAGGGTCCTTCCCCCCTTCTCCTCCTTCAGGACATAGACGTAGGCCCCCTTGGGGGTCTCTTTCACCTTGAGGTCTTCCACTGCCACGCCCTGTCCCTTGGCGAAGCCCACGGCTGCCTTGGTGGGTTTCCCTTTGTTGTCGAAGGCCACCTTGGCCGGTGGACCCATGACCTCTTCCACTTTGTCTCGCTGGGTCTCAGCCACCCCCTTCACCACCAGGACCAGGCGGCGGGGAGTGCCCATGGTGATCACTTCCCCGTGGTCGATGCGGTGGCTCTCCAGGGCCTTGGTCATGTATCTTTCCATGAAGGAGAGGGCAGGCTCCATGAACCCTGCGGGGATCTCCTCTGTGCCGATCTCAAAGAGCAACGTCCTGGTCATACCTTCCTCCTGCTCTTTTGTTTTTCTTGCCTTCAGGGAGATCACAGGATCTCCTCTATCTTCTCCAGGATCTCTTCCGGGAAGAAGACCGAGGCAGGCCGTCCCATGAAGGCCACCTCCTGTCTCACCGCCCTCTCCACATCTTCTAGCATCTGGCCCGTGTTTAGCTCCACGGTGAGGAACCGGGCCCCTCTGTCGGCCAGCATTCTGAGAGGCTTTTCCGGGAAGGGATAGAGGGTGATGGGCCTCAGGAGGCCCACTTTCAGGCCCTTATCCCTGGCCCATTTGATGGCCGTCTTGGTGATCCTGGCGGCGGTGCCGTAGGAGACCACCACCAGCTCGGCCTCCTCCAGCATGAACTCTTCCCACCGTGCCTCCTTCTCTTCCATCTCCTTGTACTTTCTCCAGAGCTTCCAGTCGTGCTCCGTCAACTCCCCCGGGCCCAGGTAGAGGGACTTTATGAGCTGGGGCTCCCTGCCCTGGCATCCTGTGAGGGCCCACGGTTTCTCCTGGAAGGGAGGGGCCCACTCCTGGGGCATCTTCACCCCCTCCATGATCCCGGCCAGGAAGGCGTCTCCCAGGACCACTACGGGGTTGCGATACCTGTCGGCCAGCTCGAAGGCCAGGTAAACGAAGTCTGCCGCCTCCTGGGTGGACGAGGGGGCCAGGACCAGGGTCCTGTAGTCGCCGTGGCCGCCCCCCTTGGTGGCCTGGAAGTAGTCCCCCTGGTTGGGCTGGATACCCGCCAGGCCAGGTCCTCCCCTGTTCATGTTCACAATGACGGCGGGGAGCTCACAGCCAGCCATGTAGGAGATGCCCTCCTGCATCAGACTGACCCCTGGACTGGAGCTGGCGGTCATGGCCCTCACCCCGGAAGCGGCGGCTCCCAGGACGATGTTGATGGCGGCCAGCTCGCTTTCGGCCTGGATGAAGACCCCGCCCACCTCGGACATGCGCCAGGAGAGGTACTCCATTATAGGGCTCTGGGGGGTGATGGGATAGCCTGCAAAGAACCTGCATCCGGCCCTGACGGCCGCTTCCGCAATGGCGTCGCAACACTTCCACAACTCCCTCATGGCTTCACCTGTAGACCTCTATGCATATATCGGGGCAGACCTCGGCGCAGAGGGCGCATCCCGTACAGTCTTCCTGGGAGACGCAGACCACGGGGTGGTATCCTCCCTTGTTCACGTCCCTTTCGCTGATCATGAGAAGACTGTGGGGACATGCCTCCACGCAGAGGCAGCAGCCTTTGCACCTCTCTTGGTCTATCACCACCATGTTGACCTTTCACCTCCTGTGGAGAGACGGGGGTTCCCGGGTTCCCTCTCCTCGGTTTTCAAGGGGCTACCTTGCCAGAGTCAGGGACCTCTGGAGGCGCACCCTCCTCTCCCACCATTCTCATCAGCTCTCTCTCCCGTTCCCCGGGGGAGAGGGCCCTTATCCTGGTGACCGTCCTCTCTCCCTCCCTCGTCTTGAAGACGGCAAGCTGGTTGTGGGCGTGGCGGGCCACCTGGGGCAGATGAGTGACACAGATCACCTGGTATATCTCCCCTAGCTCCCCCAACATCTCCCCCACCTTGTGGGCGGTGATTCCCCCTATACCAGCGTCTATCTCGTCTAGAACGAGGATAGGAATCTTCCCTATATCCGATAAAACCCTGCGAATTGCAAGGGATATCCTTGAGAGCTCCCCTCCTGAAACCACCCTGTTCAAAGGTTTAAGGGGTTCCCCCGGATTTGGCCTGATGAAGAACTCTGCCTCTTCCAGTCCCCGGGGCCCGAGCCCTTCCAGCTTCCTGAAGCGGACCTGGAACCGGCACTCCTCCATCATGAGCCTAGCCAGAGTCTCTTCCACTTTCTCCTCCATCTCTATGGCCCTCTCTCTGCGGGCCGTGCCCAGCCTCCCGCCCAGGACCAGGGCCTTCTCCCGGGCCCGGTGGATTTCCTCCTCCAGGTCTTTGCTCCTCTCCTGGATGGACTCCAGTTGGGCCAGTTCCTCCTTGGCCTTTTCCAGATAGTCCAGTACAGCCTCTAATGTGGGTCCGTAGCGGCTCTTGAGCCGGTGGAGAGTGTCCAACCTCTCTTCCACCTGGGCCAGGGCCTGGGGGTCTATCACCACCTTTCCCAGCAGGGTCTCCAGGTGGCTGCACCCCTCCTGGATCAGGATGAGGGCCTCTTCCAGGCCGTCCGTTTCTCCCTTTAGATCCGGGCTGGTAGGTGCCAGGGGGGCCAGGAGGCCCAGGGTGTCCCGGAGCCCCTGGGTCACCGAGGGGCCTTCTCCGTCCAGGAGGTGAAGGGCCTTGGTCAAGGCCTCCCGCAATCGCTCTCCCTGGCGTAGCCACTCCCTTCTCTGGCGCAGCTCCTCCTCCTCGCCGGGGCGAGGGGCAGCCTTCTCAATATCCTCGATTTGAAAGGCCAGGTAATCCATACGCCTCAGGCGCTCCTCCCGGCTCCTCTCCCCTTCCTCCTTCTCCTTCACCAGGGCCCTGTATGTCCGGTAGGCTTTTGTGTATTCCTCTACCAGGGGTGCGAGGCGCCCGAAGGCGTCCAGGAGGTCCAGATGGTGTTGGGCTTTCAGTAGAGAGAGACTCTCCCTCTGCCCCTGGATCTCCACCAGGCCGGATGTCACCTCTTGGAGGAGGCGGAGGGTGACGGGGACGTCGTTCACATAGACCCGGTTCCTTCCTTCCCGGGATATGGTACGCCTCACCAGGAGTTCTTGGTCCACAGGGATGTCTCTCTCCCTTAGTCGGGCCTTGATGTGGGGAAGCCCCTCCAGGGAGAAGATCCCTTCCACCCATGCTTCTCCTTCTCCCTCCCGGATCCATAGGGTATCGGCCTTCTTGCCCAGAAGGAGGGAGAGGGAGTTGACCAGCAGGGACTTGCCCGACCCTGTCTCTCCGGTGATGGCGGTGAAGCCGGGCGAGAATCGAACCTCTACCCTGTGAAACAGGGCGAAATTTTTGGCCCTCAGTTCTAGCAGCACTTTACAATCCCCCTGGGTCGGTTAAATTAATAAAAAATCGAAAAAAAATCCATGGGCCCGCCGGGGGGCTTGACCCTGGGAGTGGCTCTTGCTACATAGACCTCCGCTTTTTGAGGGGGGCCGCTAGCTCAAGTGGCAGAGCAACGGCCTTTTAAGCCGTTGGTTCCAGGTTCGAGTCCTGGGCGGCTCACCAGGGCGTCCCCTTCGTCTAGCCCGGCCAAGGACACCGCCCTTTCACGGCGGCGACGGGGGTTCAAATCCCCCAGGGGACGCCAAATTTCCTCCCGTCATGTTTTCAGAAGGCCCCTTGGTACTCCGTGGGCAGGGGTGTGTCCGGCGTCAGGGGTATGGCGGCCTCGATCTGGGCGAGAACCTTCTCCCTGCCTCTGGGGAGGGTGCCCTTTATGGGCAGCAGGTTGGAGACGTGGTTGGACCTGAAGACGGTTTCCACCTCCACCAGTTCCACCAGCAAGGCCATCTCTTCCATGATCTGGCGCATGGTGGGCATGGGGAACTCGTCCTCTCTCACCTGGCGGTGGAGGATGGTGCCCGGGAATACCATGAGGGTGAGGGCTGCCAGGTAGTGGGGGCCTATCCGGTTCACCACTTTCGCAGTGTTCATAATGTGCTCTTTCCACCTGCGGGCCCCTCCCAGACCCAGGATCACCATGGTGGAGAGGACGAATCCGGCGTCCAGGGCCTTGCGGCAGGCCTCCACCATCTCTTTTGCATTGACGCCCTTCTTGGTTTCCGCCAGCACCTGGTCGTCCCCGCTCTCAATACCCAGGTATATGAGGTGAAGACCCCTTTCCCGGAGGAGGCGCAGCTCTTGGGGGCTCTTCTCCAAGAGGTTCTGGGGGGTGGCGTATATGGATACCCTCTCCAGGGCGGGGATGTGCTGGTACAGGGCCTCCAAAATTCTCAAAAGATAAGATGTTTCAAGGACTAAGGGGTCTCCGTCGGCGAGAAACACCCTTTTCATATAGGGATACTCTCTTCCCGCCTCCACAATTTCCTGATATAGCTCTTTCCAGGGCCTTATCTGGAATTTTTTGGCCTTGTACATGTAGCAGAATGTGCATTTGTTGTGGGAGCAGCCCAGGGTGGCCTGGAGGATGAGGGAGCGGGCCTCGCTTGGTGGTCTGAAGAGGGGTTCTTGATATCGCAGCATTTTGAGAACCTCCTTGTGAAAGTTTGGGACCTAGACTAAAAGGTTAAGATAAAACAAAAGCTTTTTCCCCGAAAGGGGGTTGACAAAGATTGTTCTTTGAAACATATTCAAAATAGTAGAAGTTTTAGATGGGGTGAAGCCATGGATAACAAAGAGAGGGTTGTGGAGAAACTGAAGAGCAGGGGACTGAAGATCACTCCCCAGAGACTGGCCATAATAGAGGTCCTGGAGGGGAACAGGAGCCATCCCTCTGCCGAAGATGTGTATAAGAGGCTCATCGAGCGCTATCCCACCATCTCCTACGCCACCATTTATAAGACCCTGGAGACCCTTTGCGAGCTGGGGGAGCTCATGGAAGTGAATATCGAGCCCCATAAGAAGAGATACGATCCCTTCACAGAACCTCATCATCATTTTCTCTGCGTCAGGTGCGGGAAGATAGACGACATTCCCCTGGAGGAGGTGCCCATGCCTCCTGTGCCCGACGAGGTGCGAGACAAGTACGGCATTGTGGGAATGTGTGTCTATTTTTACGGGTTATGCCCCGGGTGTAAGAATTGACCCTATAGATCCCGGAGTAGGATGCCAAAGGCGCCTTTTGCAAGATTATAATGTCATGGGGAGGTGATACTATGAAATACGTATGTACGGTGTGTGGTTATGTGTATAATCCCGGTAAGGGAGATCCGGATAACGGAGTGGCCCCGGGGACACCCTTTGACCAGTTGCCCGAGGACTGGGTGTGCCCCGTTTGTGGTGCTGCAAAAGACATGTTTGAGCCTGAGGAGGGATAGAGATGGGTGTGTACAGGTGTACCAGTTGTGGTGCTGTGAGGGAGTCTAGGTGCAAGCCTAGGAAGTGCAAGGAGTGTGGCGGGAGCGAGTTTGAGAGGCAGGATGCTCCCAAGAAGGGCTGTGGTTCTCGATCTGGTTCTAGCTGCAAGAAGTGAGGAGGTGTGCCATGAGGAAGATGACGGAGTCCAACCTTCAGGCCGCCTTTGCCGGTGAGAGCCAGGCCCACATGAGGTACCTCCACTTTGCCAGGAAGGCCGAGGAGGAGGGTTACAAGAACGTGGCCAGGCTCTTCAGGGCCGTGGCCTTCGCCGAAGAGGCCCATGCCGGCAATCATTTCAAGACCCTGGGCTACCTGGGTTCCACCAGCGAGAACCTCCAGGAGGCCATGAACGGGGAGAACTTCGAGGTGGAGGAGATGTACCCCGCCTATGACGCCGTGGCCAAGCTCCAGGACGAAAAGGGTGCCGTGCGGGTTATCCATTGGGCCCTGGAGGCCGAGAAGGTCCATGCCGGGCTCTACGCCCAGGCCAAGCAGGCCGTGGATTCCGGCAAGGACGTGGAGCTGGGTGACATCTACATCTGCTCCGTTTGTGGCTGGACCGTGGTGGGTGAGCCCCCGGAGAAGTGTCCTCTCTGCGGCTCTGCCCAGAAGGTGTTCGTCAAGTTCTAACCTTTGGAGAGACAGTGAGAGGGGCGGGCCCAGGCCCGCCCCTTTTTATGTGGGAAGGCCCCGGCGTTGCCTTTTTCCCCCTGTTATGGCAAGGGGAGAGCCATGGATCTGGTGGATCTGGTGCGGCGATTCGTGGGGCGCAGGATCCTGGTATTGGGGGATCTGGTGGCCGATCAGTATATCCTGGGATATACGGCCCGGGTTTCCCGGGAGGCTCCTGTGCTCATCCTTCGGTACGACTCGGAGAAGATTGCCCTGGGAGGAGGGGCCAACGCCCTCCACAATATCCACTCCCTGGGGGGGATCCCCTTGCCCGTGGGGGTGGTGGGTGACGATGAGATGGGGATCAGGCTCCTGGAGATCATGGAGGGTAAGGGGATAGACACTTCGGGGGTGGTGGTGGTGCCGGGGTGGAGGACGGTGACCAAAACCAGGATCCTGGCCGGGGGACACCACACGGTGAAGCAGCAGGTGGTGAGGATAGACAAGGAACCCCGGGGAGAGGTGCCCTCCGCAGTGGTGGAGGAAGTGGAAGCCCGTTTCCTGGAGAGGGCGGACCAGGTTGATGCCATAATGGTCTCCGACTATGGATACGGCGTGATCTCCCCCCGCTTTTTTAGACTGCTGCCCTCCTGGGTGGAGAGGTGTCCCGTCACCGTGGACTCCAGGTACAGGGTCTTGGAGTTCAAGGGTGTGACGGCGGCCACGCCCAACGAGCCTGAGACGGCGGCGGCCCTGGGGGTGGACCGGATAGAGAATGGGAACGTGGAGTGGGCGGGGAGGAGGCTTCTGGAGCTCACAGGGGACAGGGCGGTCCTGGTGACCAGGGGAAAGAAGGGCATGGCCCTCTTCTTGGCCACGGGGGAGGTCTATCATATCCCCATCTTCGGGACCGATGAGGTGGCCGACGTGACGGGGGCCGGTGATACGGTGATTGCCACCTTCACCCTGGCCTTGGCGGCAGGGGCCTCCTTTCTGGAAGGGGCCCGGCTGGCCAACTACGCCGGGGGCATAGTGGTGATGAAGAGTGGCACGGCCACTGTGGCCCAGGGGGAGCTCCTGGAAGCGGCCAAGAGTCAGTATGAGAAAGAGCAAGGGTAAGATAAAGAAGTTAAGAGAGTTGGAGACCATTCTGGCAGAGGAGAAGGCCAGGGGGCGGGTGGTGGTCATGGCCAACGGGTGTTTCGACCTCCTTCACGTCGGTCATGTCCGTTATCTGGAGGCGGCCCGGGAGCACGGTGATCTCCTGGTGGTGGCCGTAAACTCCGACGCTTCCGTACGGCGCCTTAAGGGGCCTCCCAGGCCCCTGGTACCCCAGGATGAGCGCCTGGAGCTGGTGGCGGCCCTGGAGGCCGTGGACTACGTCTTCCTCTTTGACGACTTCACCCTGGACAGGATCCTGCTGCGCCTTAAACCCCATATCCAGGCCAAGGGCACCGATTATACCGAGGAGTCCGTGCCTGAGAGGGATACGGTCCTCTCCTACGGGGGCAGGGTGGTCATCTGTGGCGATCCCAAGGATCATTCCTCTTCGGAAATGATGAAGAGGCTGGGGCCTTAGTCTCCTTTCCCTTCTTCCTTGGTCGGGGTTTTATTTTTCTCATCCAGGCGGCTATAAGTGGCCAAGACCTTTATGGCCTTGAAGGGGAGGGGGATTGGGGCCCGGGATCCAGGAGAGAAGGGCTAAGGCAAGGGGTAGGAGGCCCAAAAGCCTGAGGGAAGCCTTTAGGGCCCTTTTTTCCCTGGATGCTCCCCCCAGGACCAAGGCCGTGGCCTTCGCCGTGGGCGTCTTTGTGGCCTTCACCCCCACCTACGGGCTCCACACTGTCACCGTCATCCTCTTCTCCTGGCTTTTCAGGCTCCCCTTCTCCATAGTGTTGCTGGGTTCCCTGGTGAACAACCCCTGGACCTTCTTCCCCATCTACGGGGCTTCCTACGTGGTGGGACGCTGGTTGCTCTCCTTTTTCCCGTCCTGCTACACTCCCATGCCCTTTGGCGTCCTGGCCCATCAGCTGAAGTCCTTCTCCTGGAACGACTGGTTGGCCAAGGCTCCTGGCCTGTTGCTCAGGGAGGGCTTGCCCTTTGTGGTGGGTTCCCTGGTGCTGGGGGTGGTGGCGGCTGTCTTCTCCTATTTCCTGGTCTTGTGGCTTTTGAGTATAAAGGGGAGAGGGGAGACCCAGGATGGGAGGGGGAAGGATGGAGATGAGAATTCCCAGGGAGCTGGTTAAGGCTTTGGTAGAGGCTCGAAGGGTGGCCGTTCTCACGGGGGCGGGGGTGTCCGCCGAGAGTGGAGTGCCCACCTTCAGGGGCAAGGATGGGCTGTGGCGCCGGTACAGTCCCCAGGAGCTGGCCACTCCCCAGGCCTTTGCCCGGGACCCCAAACTGGTGTGGGAGTGGTATGACTGGCGCCGGGGGCTCATTGCTCCCCTGGAGCCCAATCCCGCCCACAGGTTCATTGCCCGGCTGGAGGGGGAGGTCCCGGATTTTCTCCTCATCACCCAGAACATAGACGGCCTTCATGAGAAGGCGGGAAGCCGGAAGCTGGTGGAGCTTCACGGCAACATCTGGAAGGTGAGGTGTACCAGAGAGGGCACGGTGAAGGAGGACAGGCGGGTGCCCCTGCCGGAGATCCCTCCCAAATGTGAGAATTGCGGTGCCCTTCTCAGGCCCCACGTGGTCTGGTTCGGGGAGTCCCTGCCCGTGGATGCTTTGGAAGAGGCCATGGGGGCGGCGGAAGAGTGCGATCTCTTCCTGGTGGTGGGCACCTCGGGGGTGGTCTATCCTGCGGCTTCCCTGCCCCAGGTGGCCAGGTCCCGTGGCGCCCTTGTGGTGGAGATCAATCCCGAGGAGACCCCTTTAACGCCCCTGGCCACCTGGTCCTTAAGGGGAAAGGCTGGAGAGGTGGCCAAGGCCCTGGCCCGGGAGCTGGGATGGGAGGTGTGAGGGCAGGTTGAGTCTGAGGTCGAGGTTGAGCAACCTCTGGCTTTTTTCTTGGCCTCAGCCTTGACCTTAACCTGCTTTTGTCTGGTACAACCTCCTGTCCATTTCGTAGGTGGTGTAGATGAACTTGGCCTTGACCTTGGCCTGTTCTTATTCTTGACCTTAACCTCAACCTTAACCTGTTTTCTCGAGCCATTGGCCCATTTTCTCCATGGCCCTGGCCAGAGGAGGGGGAACAGTCTCTCCCCAGGTGGGCATCAGGTCCAGTATCCCGTCTTTCCAGAGGAGGAACTGGTGGTGGAGGGCCAGGTCGGGGTCCTGGAGGGTGGTACGAAAGAGGAGGCTACCTTCCTGGAGATTCACATAGGCCCTCTCTATTTTGAAGAACCCTTCTTCTGTGGAGAAACCCCAGGGCTGGAAACCTTCCATCAGTCTTATGGGATCGATTCCCTCCACCTCTACGGGATGCTGGAGGGAGGGCATCTCGTGCGCTCTCTCCGGGGGAGGCCTCCTGTTGACGAAGGCCATCCTGTAGATGCTGAGACCCTGGGCCAGCCATTTTCTCAGGTATTTGGTGTGAATCTCCCCGGGGGGCTCATCCTGGTGGAAGTGGGGTGAGGAGGAGAAGCACTCCTCCATCTGCCTGGCGTAGTCCTGGTGATCCGTGGCCAGGACCACCCTGCCCCCGGGCTTTACTTTCTCGGCCAGAGCCCGGACAAAGGCCGGTTGAATGAGGCGCCGGGAAGGCCTCTTGGGCCAGGGGAAGGGAAAGAGAATGTAGAGGGCGTCCATGCTCCGGGGTGGGAAGAGCCACTTCACGGCCCAGCCGCCGGGGGACTTGAGGATGACGTGGGGTCCCTTCCCCTGGAGCCGGTTTAGGGCTCGTTTTATGGCCCAGTTGGAGATCTCCATCCCCACCACCCCTTTCCCTGGGGCTACCAGCCTTTCCAGGAACTCGCCGTTGCCGAAACCGATTTCCACCTCTACCCTTTCTACGGGTCCCAGGAGACCGGCGAGCCCTCCCCCCTGTATCCACCTCCTGGGCGTGGCGAAGGAGGGAGGAAGGGGGCGGGGTCGGGCCTGGGGATCCAGGGTGGACTGGATGGCCTCTCCCCCTATTTCCTGGGCCAGTCTGTGGATGATGCTATGGGCCTGGGAGAGATCCAGGAAGTGGGTGCCTTTGTCCAGGCGCAGAAGGGTGCCCTCTCTGCGGGGGAGGATGAGGATGGGATAGGTGCCGGCTTCTCCCTGGGCCAGGAGGAGGCCTTCCCCTCGGCCCAGGAATATACCCCTGTCCTGGAGTTTTTCCAGGGCCTCTTTAAAGCCTTTTTCCAGCGTGATATGAGGCATGGACAGAATCTTTAGCCGGCTCCTTGAGAAGTGGCAAGACTTTTCAGACTGGTGCAGGGCTTTGTCCCTTGATGAGGAGGTGAAACCGTTGGCCGTGTTCAATAAGGGGGGGAAGGGCTCCAAAGAGGTCAAGAAGTGGGAAAAGGAGATCAAGAAGGGAAAAGGGGGGTGGGACCCCTACTTTTCTTTGGTTCGTTTTTATCACCAGTCCGGGGAGAAGGAGAGGCTGGGAGCCCTCCTGGCCAAGGCTCCCTCCCCCCTGAGAGAGGCCCTGGAGGCCTACAGGTTGTGTCTGGAAGGAGAAGGAGGGGAAGCCCGGGATCTCCTTGGGGATCTATCCGCAGCCAGGAAGGAGGAACAGGCCTGGCTGGCTTTTCTAAAGGGGCTTCTGGGGGATTCCCGGGGCTATCAGGAGTGTCTCACCCTCTATCCCCGCCACCCCTGGTCCAGGGAGATAAAACTCCTCATGGGCGAGGCCTTCCTCCAGGAAGGGCGGGGTGAAGAGGCTCTGGGCCACCTCATGTCCCTGGAAAGGGAGAAGGATCCCCGGGTATATCTCCTCGTGGGCAAGATCTACCACCAGATGGGCAACCTCCTGGCGGCCAGGAACTACCTGGACAGGGTCTTGTCCGGCGGGAAGGGGGATGAGAGACGGGAGGCGGCGGCCCTGGTGTCCAGGCTGGCCCGGCAAAAGGAGGAGTGGGATAAGGTGGCTTCGGCCCTGAGGATCCTTGCCCAGGGGGCCTCGGAGGGAGAGATGCCACGGCTCCAGAAGGAGCTGGCCGAGGCCTACATCAAGGGAGGCCGTACCAGAGAGGCCCGCAGAGTCCTGGAAGAACTGGGAGAGGCCCCGGACCTGTGGGCCTCTCTGGCCCGGGTTCTGGAGGGATCCAAGGACTGGAAAGGGGCCCTGGAGGCGTGGGAGCGGGTGGGTGGTGCCCAAGGGGCCCTGGGAAAGGGCCGGGTGCTCCTGGCCTCGGGGAAGGTGTCTGAGGCCCGGGAGACGTTAAAAAGGGCCCTGGAGGGGGAGACTCGCCAGGAGGCCCTCTTTCTCCTTGCCCAGGGGGCCTGGCAGGAGGGTGATGCCCAGGAGGCCCTCAGGCTCCTGGAGGAGATGGGGGAGGAGGCCCTGAAAGGGTCCCCCGAGGCGGCCCATCTCCTGGCCCGGGCGGCCCTGGAGGTGGGGGACGCTGAGAAGGCCGTCCAGTGGGCCCTGGAGGCCTACCAGGCCCTGCCCGAGGGGGACCGCCGCCAGGTGAAACCCACCCTGAAGAAGATCAAGAAGGTTCTGGAGGGGTCGCCCACGGCCAAGAAGTGGCTTCCCCTGCTGGAGGAGGCCCTCAAGGAGTCGCCCCTCTTCCAGCGTCTCAAGGAAGGCCTCTTCAAGAGTCGCCAGGGCATCGCCAGGAGGCTGGAGGAGAGCCTGGGACTCAGGGGGGAGGTGACCCAGGAGGACCTGGAGAGGATAGAGGAGGTTCTCATCTCTGCCGACGTGGGGGTGGAGACCACCCGGCACCTCGTCAAGGCCCTGGAGAAGAGGATGGCCCGGGGGGAGGTGCGGGGCAAAGAGGGTGTCATGGAGGCCCTCAAAGACGAGATCCTCCGCATCCTCCAGAAGGCCCAGGGGAGACTGGAAGTGGGTCCCCCTCCCTGGGTCGTCATGGTGGTGGGCGTGAACGGCACGGGTAAGACCACCACCATTGCCAAGCTGGCCCGCCGTATCACCAACCAGGGGAAGAAGGTTCTCCTGGTGGCTGGGGACACCTTCCGAGCGGCGGCCATTGAGCAGCTGGAGATCTGGGCCGACAGGGTGGGGGTGCCCCTGGTGAAGCACCAGCCCGGTGCCCATCCTTCGGGAGTGGTCTACGATGCCCTCCAGGCGGCCAAGGCCCGGGGATCCGATGTGGTCATCATCGACACCGCCGGCCGTCTCCACACCAAGGTGAACCTTATGGAGGAGCTGAAGAAGATGGCCCGGGTGGCGGCCAAGGAGGTGCCCGGCGCCCCCCAGGAGACCCTTTTGGTGCTGGATGCCACCACGGGTCAGAACGCCCTCTCCCAGGCCCGCCTCTTCTCCCAGGCCGTGCCCATCACGGGTCTGGTCCTCACCAAGCTGGACGGCACCGCCAAAGGCGGTATAATAATAGCCATAGCCGGAGAGCTCTCCATCCCCATCAAACTCATCGGGGTGGGGGAGGGAATGGATGATCTCCAGGACTTCCATGCCGAGGCCTTTGTGGAGGCCCTCTTTGAGGTGGATTAGCCTGGTCTCCTTGGGGGTGGCCGTGGCATCCTCCTTTCTCCTTCTCTCCACCGGCCTGGTGGAGGCCCGGCTCTATACCTATGTGGACAAGAACGGGGTCCTGCACATCACCGATTTCTGGCAGGGGGGAAGCCCCCAGGCCCCCCGGGTCCTCAGGAGCCTGGGGAGGCCCTCCGCCTTTCTGAGGAGGCTCATCCGCCGGGAGGCCCGGGCCAAGGGCCTCGATCCCAGACTGGTGGAGAGCCTTATTCGGGTGGAGTCGGGTTTCGATCCCCAGGCCCTCTCCACCAGGGGGGCCGTGGGCCTCATGCAGCTCATGCCCGAGACGGCCCGTATCTACGGGGCCAGCAACCCCTGGGACGTGGTCCAGAACGTGAAGGCGGGCACCTCCTATCTCCGGGACCTTCTCTACTATTTCAACGGTGACGTGAGAAAGGCCCTGGCCGCGTACAACGCCGGTCCTGCCGCAGTGAAGCGCCACGGGGGTGTGCCTCCCTATCCCGAGACCCGGAGGTACGTGAGGAGGATCCTCTCCCTCTATCCCACAGAGAGGGTGGAGGTGAAGCCGGGGACCGGGGGAGGTGGGAGACGGTCCTACCGCCCCATTCGAAGGGTGAGGCTGCCCGACGGTACCGTCCTTTACACCAATATGCCCGGTTCTTAGGGCCCATGAGGAGGCGCCCGGAGATTGAAGGATAGAGAGAAAGCGGCGAAGAAGGCCTCCGTCCTCCTTATGGCCTACATGGCTATGGGAGGCATCCTGGGAGACATCGGCACCTCTCCCCTCTACGTCATGGCCATTGTCTTCGGGGAGATCAAGCCCACCCGGGAGAATGTCATGGGCGTCCTCTCCCTCATCACCCTCTCCTTCCTCTTTCTCACCCTGAAGTACGCCTATCTGGCCCTGAGACTGGACAACGAGGGGGAAGGAGGCACCTTTGCCCTCCTTACCCTTATCAAGAAAGAGGCCAAAGCCCTTCAGGAGAGGGGGCTGGCCAACAGGAGGGTCCTCTTTGTCGTCTCCATGGCCACGGTCCTCTCCCTCCTCTGCGGGGCCCTGCTCCTCAGTGACGGCATCATCACCCCCTCCATCTCTGTCCTTTCCGCCTTCGAAGGTATTCAGGTGGTCTTCCCCAGGCTTCACCCCTGGGTGGTGCCCCTCACGGTGGTGGTCCTGGTGGCCCTCTTCTCCATCCAGCGCCGGGGCACGGAGAAGATCGCCCACCTCTTCTCCCCCGTCATGGTCCTCTGGTTTTCGGCCATAGCCCTTTTGGGCTGGCTCAACATCCTCAAGACCCCCTGGGTCCTGGAGGCCCTCAACCCCAAGTACGCCTTCCTCTTTTTGGCCCACAAGCCCCTGGCCGTCACCTTTGCCGTCATGGGCATCGTCTTTCTCTGCATCACCGGTGGAGAGGCCATGTACGCCGACATGTCCCACTACTCCAGGGCGGGTATCCGCCTGGCCTGGGCCGTGGCGGCCTTCTGCCTCCTCTCCAACTACTTCGGCCAGGGGGCCTTCCTTTTGAGGACGGCCCGCCACGAGAACCTCTTCTTTGCTCTGAGCTACGCCCAAGGGGAGAAGGTCTACTTCGCCATGCTGGTCCTGGCCACCCTGGCGGCCATCATCGCCTCCCAGGCCATAATCACGGGCTCCTACACCACCTACAAGCTGGCCATGGAGCTCCACTACCTCCCCAGGCTGGAGATCAAGAGCACCTCCCCCCGGTACCCCGGCCAGATCTACATCGCCCCCGTCAACTGGCTCATGATGGTGGCCTGCCTCTTCACCGTGCTCTTCTTCAGGAGCTCGGCGGCCCTGGGGGCGGCCTACGGCCTGGCGGTGACGGGAGCCTTCATCGGAAACACCCTCAACATGGCGGGATGCCTCTATCTCCAGAACTACCAGGAGTCCTCCCGCTTTCTCAAATACGTGCCCCTCTTTCTCATCTTTCTGGTCTTCGACACCACCTTCTTCGGATCCAACCTGGGGAAGATCCCCACGGGTGGCTGGTTTCCCCTGGTCATCTGCGCCTTCCTGGCGGCCACCATGCTCTCCTGGTTCAGGGGTTCCCGTCTCCTCTACGGCCGCTTGCCCAAAGAGTTCCGAAGGGACTTCGTGGAGAGGCTCCAGGATGAGGATCTCACCGTGTTGCCTGGGGTGAGCGTTTACATGGCCCGGGATCCCGAGAGGGTGCCCCCGTCCCTCATCCTGGAGGTCAAGGGAGGGGCTTTGAGGGAGCAGGTGATCCTGGTGACCGTAATCACCCGGTCCTATCCCTGGGGGGTCGACTACGACAAACGTCTTCTGGGGAAGGTGGCCAGGGAGGGAGTGGAGGTGTACGAGGTGATCATTGAGAAGGGCTACATGCGCTCCTTTGTCCACGTGCCCCACGTCCTGGATTCCCTGGACTTTCAGGACGAGAGACGCTACGTCTTCGGCGACTGGCAGGTGACGGTGCCCATGCCCCCCAGGAAGAACCTTCTCCTCAGGTACTTTTCCTTTCTCTACCGGGTGGTGCCCCCCATCCGGGCCCGGTTCCTCATTCCCAGGGAAGAGGTGGTCTACATCGGCGGCGACGTGGAATTGAGCCTGGATGAGTGAGGGATCTCCTGGGCTTCCGGGTCCCATCAGGCTCCACTACGCCCGGTACCTTCTCCACTTCTGTGGTCCCCGACCAGCACCCCCTCCCCTTGATGAGTCCTCCCGTCTTCAGGACCTGGTCCTCACATCTCCTCCCTCACGATCTTCCCTTTGCCCAGATCTATGACGGAGGAGGCGAAGATCAGGTGGAAGAACCGGAGAAAGGCGTCGAAGGAGCGGTCCTCGGGCCAGTGCTCCTCCCTGGTGTCCCAGGAGGACAGTTCCTCCTCGAACATGACCCTGTAGTGCTTCCTGAGCCAGGCTTCCAGGTCCTCCACCTCGGGGATGAGGTAGACAGAGGGATCGTCCCACAGGTCCGCCAGGGTGAGGTTCGGGTCGGGATGGGCACACGTCTGGGTCCACTTCAGGTACTCCTCACTGGGCAAGAGCACCACGGCGAAACGGTTGATGGTGGGCAGTTCGTACACCCTTTGCCTCCTTGAGATGGTTTAAATCACCAGGAAAAGTTCTACAGAGTACATCCTGGATGATCAAGAAAGGAGGATTCTGAAGCCGCAAGAAAAAAGGCAGCTGGCATTGAAAAAGGAAAATAAACCCTTAGAATTAAGGAGACACATGGAAGAACACTCACAACATACCGGCTCCTCGGAGTACAAGAGAGACAGCATGACTCTGGTCGGTGCCGTTTCCATGGGCACCGGGGTCATGATCGGCGCCGGGATACTGGCATTGACTGGGCAGATAGCGGAGCTTGCGGGGCCCCTCTTCCCCTTGGCCTTCCTGGCTGCAGCTGTAGTGACGGCCTTTAGCGCTTATTCATACGTGAAGATGTCCAACGCCTATCCCTCTGCCGGTGGGATAGCCATGTTTCTTCAAAAGGCATATGGAAAAGGTACAATGACCGCGGCTGGTGCCCTTCTCATGTATTTCTCCATGGTTATAAACGAGAGCCTGGTTGCGCGCACTTTCGGTACTTATACCATGCAGCTGTTCAACGTGAGCCCCAATAGTTGGATAGTGCCCCTTCTGGGGTCCGGTCTGCTCCTTTTTGCTTTTCTGTTGAACATCTCCGGGAATCGCACCATAGGGTTGTTCTCCTTCATCATGGCCCTCATCAAGATAGGGGGCATCGTGGTTTTCGCTGTTGGCATTCTCTGGGTGGCCGGTTTCTCCTTCAAAAGAAGCCTGGCTAACGCTGGGGAGTCCACTTCGGCAGGATTTATAGCGGCCATGGCTCTGGCTATTCTGGCCTACAAGGGTTTTACCACCATCACCAACAGCGGCTCGGAGATCGTGGATCCCCATCGCAATGTGGGGCGGGCCATCGTGATTTCCATCTTGGTGTGCGTGGTCATCTACTTTCTGGTCTCCATAGCCGTGGCCGCCAATCTCACTTTGCCCCAGATCGTGGCGGCCAAGGACTTCGCCCTGGCCCAGGCGGCCCGGCCCACCTTCGGCGAATACGGCCTCTGGTTCACGGTGATCTTGGCCATTGTTGCCACCATCTCGGGGGTGATCGCCAGCATGTTTGCGGTCTCCCGCATGCTGGCCATGCTCACCAACATGAAACTGGTGCCCCACAGCCACTTTGGCATGCCCGGCGGCATTCAGAAACACACCCTGGTCTACACCCTGGTGATAGCCATTTTCCTCACCGTTTTCTTCGACCTGAGCCGTATCGCATCCTTGGGGGCGGTCTTCTACATTGTCATGGACATGGCCGTGCATTGGGGTATCTTGAGGTACTTGCGCAAAGAGATTGGCGCCAGGGCCCCCATCCTGGTCGCCGCCATCGTTTTTGACGCGGTGATCCTGGGGGTCTTCCTTGTGGTTAAGGCCTCCAGGGACATGATGGTGATCTACGCCTCCTTCATAGGGATACTGGCCATCTTTGCCGGGGAGAGGCTCTTCCTGCAAAAGTACAGGAAGGGCGAAGCCTGACCGCCCCGGAGGGTGGGGAGCAGGTCATAGAGGCGGTATTGGCCATTGGCCACGGGATAGGTGTCTCGGAGCTGGCCGCCATGTTTCACCCCTATCTGACCCAGGCCGAGGGCGTTAAGCTATGTGCCCAGGCTTTCTCCAAAGACGTGGAAAGGCTGTCGTGCTGCTCCGGTTGAGGGGAGGGACGCTCGGGTAGCCGGGAACTCCCGGGACAGCTCCTCTATTGTTCTCCCCGGCCTATTGTGATAGATGCGGCTGCCCCCCCGGGAAACGGGAGGGGCAGGGGAGGAATGCCTGGCCCCCTAATCAATTGGGAGGTTCACCGCTTTGAGAAGGAACGAGGCAGTGAGAAACATAGCCATCATCGCCCATGTGGATCATGGCAAGACCACCCTGGTGGACGCCATGTTCAGGCAGAGCGGGGTCTTCAGGGAAGGCAAGGATGTGGAAGAGCGGGTCATGGACTCCATGGACCTGGAGCGGGAGAGGGGGATCACCATCGCCGCCAAGAACTGCTCCGTGCACTGGAAGGGGGTGAAGATCAACATCGTGGACACCCCGGGCCATGCCGACTTTGGAGGAGAGGTGGAACGTGCCCTCTCCATGGTGGATGGAGCCCTCCTTCTGGTGGATGCCGCCGAGGGCCCCCTGCCCCAGACCCGATTCGTCCTCAGGAAGGCCCTGGAGCGGAACCTGAAGCTCATGGTCCTCATCAACAAGGTGGACAGGAAGGACGCCAGACCCCGGGAGGTGCTGGAGGAGATCTACGATCTCTTCATAGATCTGGATGCTACCGACGAGCAGATAGACTTTCCCGTCTTCTACACCATAGGCCGGAAAGGGGTGGCCAAGGGCGCCCTGGAGGAGGACTGGCAGGATCTGACCCCGGTCCTGGACGCCGTGGTGGATTCCATTCCTGCCCCCCGGGGTGATGGCGAGGCCCCTTTCCAGATGCTGGTCTCGGATCTGGACTACTCCGATTATCTCAATCGACTGGCCGTGGGGAAGGTCTTCCAGGGCCGGGCCCACATCAATGATCTCCTTGTCTGCATAGACCGAGAGGGCGCAAGGATTCCCCTCAGGGTCACCAGTTTCCAGGTGTACCACGGTCCCCGTTTCAGGGAGGTGGAAGAGGTGGTGGCGGGAGACATCGTGGTCCTGGCGGGCATAGAGGAGGTGTGCATCGGAGACACCATCGCCTCCCGGGACTCTACCCGGGCCCTGCCTCGCATCGAGGTGGAGGAGCCCACCGTTTCCATGCTCTTCACGGTGAACACGGGCCCCTTTGCCGGCAGGGAAGGAAGGTTCGTCCAGTCCAGCAAGCTGGGGGAGAGGCTCTTCAAGGAGTCTCTCAAGAACGTCTCCATACGGGTGGAGGAGGCTTCCCAGGGGGAGGGCTTCATTGTGAAGGGCAGGGGCGAGCTCCAGATGGCGGTCCTCATCGAGAGCATGCGCCGGGAGGGGTACGAGTTCTGCGTGGGACGCCCCCGGGTGATCCTGAAAGAGGAGGGGGGCAGGCTCCTGGAGCCCATAGAGCATCTCCTGATCGACTGCGACCAGGGGTTCGCCGGGGTGGTCACCGAGGGGCTTTCCCAGAGGAAGGGGCAGATGATCAACTTCCAGCAGAGGGATTCCGGTCGGGTGAGGCTGGAGTTCCTGGTGCCCTCCCGTTCCCTTATCGGCTACCGGAACCAGTTCCTCACCGACACCAAGGGCACAGGCATCATGAGTTCCTACCTCCACGGTTACCAGGAGCACAGGGGGGAGATACCCACCCGGTTCTCGGGGTCCATTGTTTGTGACAGGGAAGGGGTGGCCGTGGCCTATGCCCTCTTCCATCTCGAGGCCCGGGGGGAGCTCTTCATCGAGCCCGGCACCCCTGTCTACCAGGGGATGGTCATTGGCGAGCACAACAGGGACAGGGACATAGACGTCAACCCCTGCAAGGAGAAGAGGCTCTCCAACATGAGGGCCGCCGGCAAGGACGACAACGTGGTCTTGCGGCCCGTGAGGCCCATGACCATTGAAAGGGCCATCACCTTCATCAAGGAGGACGAGATGGTGGAGATAACCCCTTCCAGCATCCGCCTGAGGAAAACCGTCCTCTCAACCCAGGCCCGCAGGCACCACGCCAGCTCCTTCCTCAAGGCAGGCTGAGGGGACTGGATGAAAGACGCCCCCTTGTGAGGGCAGCCATCCCGGAGCATCGCCGGGAATAAGGCTTCCATTGTTTCCCGTGGAGCTTCTGGACATGGATCGGCTGGTTCAGGCCTACTACTAACTCTATCCCAAGAAGAAGGACGAGAGGATCTGTTTTCTCCTGGATGAGAGTCAAATTTGAAGTCATTTTATGTGTCTCATCACCTCCAGATCATGGACTGGAAGAGCCCCGCTTATTAATTCCTGCCCCTTCTTTTCTAAGAGCTCCTGATCCAGCTTTCTAACTAAATGGAGTCACATAATTTATCAAAAATGATAAATTATGCGTGTTAAGTTAAAATGAGAAGCTGATGCATGTAAAACAAGAAAGGGGAGCTGATTCAGGTCCTTACCCTGGCCCACAAGGTGGTGGCTGTCCTTGCCAGATCCTATGTGAAGGGCAGGGACTTCTGGGACATCTGGTTCTTGAGGGATGTGCTGGGCCTTTCTCCATCCAAAGAAGACATCCACCTTCGCAGGGAGATCTACGGGGTCACAACATGGGAACGGTCTCCCATCATGGGGGGCGAGGGCTGGCCTTCCGAGAAGCAGCTCATGGAGCTCCTGGATAGGGACCTCAGGAGGTTTCTGGACCACCAGGAGCTGGAGTCCTTGAGAAGGGAAGGCTACGGGAGAATCTTAAGGTCCGTAAATTCTGCCCTAGCCTAGTTGCTCTGAGGAGAGGGAGAGGCCGAAAACCATGATGGTTACCGAGACAAAAAACCAAAAGATCGACGAGCTACTGGCCTTCTTGCCCCCACTCTTTCGAAAGGGGGATCTGGACACCTGTCTTAGAAAGGGGAGGTACTCGGCCCAGGTACTGAACAGGGCCCTGAGAAAGAGGCTCATCGCCAGAATCGCCAGGGGGTTTACCTCAACGTGTTGAAGTGCAAATTCACGGGCCAGTGGCCCCCCGTGGAAGAGGTGGCCTGCTACATCAAGCCTGCCGCCTATGTGAGCCTGGAGTGGGCCCTCCACTACTGGGACCTCATCCTCCAGAGACCTGTGGTGTGCACCGCCGTGGTTACCAGGGTGGGGAGGCTAAAAAGGGTCCACTTCATGGAATCCTACGGTGGCGCCAGGGTGGAGTACAACATCGAATACTCGGCCATCACCAATATTCCCAGGCACTTTGGAATAGAGAGACTGGGGGAAGCCAAGGCCAGGATCGCCGTACCCGAAAGGGCTCTTTTGGACTGGATCCATGTCCGCCGTCCCTCGGAGTATCTCCTGAGGTCCTGGGTAGACGAGATAGACCTGGAAAGCATTGATCCTGAGAAACTCAAGGACTATTCCGCCCATTACCATCCAAGGGTCAGGAGATTGGCCCAGCAGGTTTTGCAGCTTGGTGCGCAGGTGTAGGGGAAAGCCCTCATTACAGACTACTTTGGAAGCAATTTGAGATTCCCCAGCGTGGGGTTACCTTTTCACTTCCCTCCTCCTTAAACAGGCTAATTTGCCAGGCTATTTCTTTATGTGCTTTCGGTCTAGAGCCAACCCACATGGTCCAGTCTTTCGGGACATTACACCATCTTTCTCTAACAATGCATTAACCTAAGAGAATCAACAAATATTCTATTTTCTCGACAATGAACTGACCTCTATGACACCCTTTTTCTTCCGCAATCTCCATGAACCTCTCCCGGCTTAAGGGTCTTTCACTAGTTATGAAAACCACCTTGGAACACAGCCTTAACTCAAGCAGCCTTATCCCCAGAGCTACCGCCCAGGCTTCTCCCCTGTTTTTAGTTCTTCTTTCAGGGCTCTTTCCTATCTTGGACCAGACATCATAAAAAAGCTCAACCACTCTGTCATCGTAGTTTTCTACTTTTCTAACCTCCTCCAAATAAACTCTGGAATAGGCCTCCAGGTAACTTAACTTTTCCTCGGGAGGCTTATACTCTGCCAGAACCAACTTAGGAATGTGGATTCCAATGTTGGGCTCCTTTGGACAAAGCTCCAACAATTCATATTTCCAATCCAGTGTAATGAGGGTACCGGCATCGAGTAGAACGACTTCATCAGGCAGCGACCTTTCCAACTACTTCCTCCATCATGCGATTTACGGACACGTAATCCCGGTCCAGTAATACGGATGCTTCTTTCAAGGAAATATCTTGGACAGCCAGGGCCTTCAGAACCATTAGCTCGAACTTCGGCGATAGCACAGTTTCGCCCATTCCAGGCTCAAGGTGGGGGAGCTGCTTTTTACACCAGCCATAGGTTTTTCCAGAAATGAAACCTTCTTCAAAAGCTCTGTAAAGGTACGCTGCACGGGACACTGAAGTCAGCACCTCTAATACCTCTACAAATCTCAAAACCATTGGCGGCTTTTGCCTTTTCAAAATTTTCAGCGAATCCCTGGGTATCAGTAACCTGCCTGCGAAGACATCTGCTTCTTTTTCTTCCCTGGGCTTTCTTTTCCCCTCAGGGGTAAAAGAGATGAAGGCGCCTCCCTGGCTTGGAATGTGGAAAAGCAGATGAGCTACTTCGTGGCAAAGGGTGAACTTCTGCCTCACCCTAGGTTCAAGAGAAGACACAAGAATAAGGCTAACTTCCCTGTAACGGGCAGAGACGCCACTCACTCCCCTTGGCAGCGGAAGTCTAAAAACGAAAAGGTTGCCTTCCTTCTCAATAACCTTTGAGAAGCTCCCTATTTCATCATTCAGAGCCTTACCTATTTTGAGTCTCATCTGCTCGGCTTCACCCTCTATAATTTCCACACGCTGCTGATCAGAGAAGGCTTCAAGAGAGTAGCTGGGCAAGAGGTTTCTATCCCACAAAGCAGACAAAACTTCCGAGTTTTCCACGACTCCCAGAATATCGACCACCCGATCCAACCAGAAGGTCAGAACATCCTGGATCCTGGTCCTGTCCTCCGATTTCCCCCCCCTGAAAGCAATCTCGGGCTCTCTAGGACTAAGGAGGGTATCCAAGCTGATCTGGAAAAGATCACTAATCCGTTCCAACATCATTAAAGAAGGGGTGCGCTCCCCTTTTTCCCATTTGGAAATTGCTGATTTGCTCACCCCAAGGGCCTTGGCGACTTTCTCCTGGGTTTTGCCCGCCATCTCCCTCAATTTTCTTATTCTTGTTCCCACCTCAGCCATGGCGCCTCCCCTTGGTATCTTTGGTTTTAAATGTAAGGTGTTGTTGACAAATTGTCAATTAATACCGGCTAAATGCGAGAAATATGTCAACATAGGAGGTGGTTTGAGCAAGCTGGTGTAAATCATGAAACTGCCTCCAGAAAATCGGACCATGTGGTAAGCTTCCTTGCTACAACCAATTTCAATGATAGGCTGCACCAGGCTTTGGGCCACAGGACCCCGGATGAAGTATACAGAGAGGGACGGGAGGGTTTGTCCTATGCGGTCTGATGGAGTAAGAAGGGCATTGACAAAAACCCTAGAGCTGGGAAGCTTAACTTACCCCCAAATTGGTTCAAATAACCAGGGCCACTTCATTAGATCGACCCTGCATTTGTCCAATTTTTTCAAGAACTGCAGACACTGTTGGCACATACTCATCGGAAAACGGTTTGTGCCTTATCATGAAACCCGCGCTGCCCCTGTATTGTATGAGTAAGTCCTCTATAACAAACCAACAGCGGCCAGAAAGATCATCATCGCTTCTTAAGGTGGGTCTCCCTGGCTTAATATTGAACTTTACATTGGCTGCTTTGAGTTCTTCGTATAGCCTCCATTCAGGTTTTGTTTCCATGAATAGCTCACGAAGTTCTTTTGCTCTTTCCAGACCTAATCGGGAAGTCCACCTGTTTTGAGAGAATCGCATGCCTCGCCCGTTGTGCCCCCTGTTTTCAATTACTTTTTCAAGGTGAGTGATTTTATCAAGATGATAGATCACCTGTAACTCCTCAGCATTTTGCCTTGAGTCCCAGGGGGTGGGGATGTCTTGCCGCTTTAGAACTTCTATTTTCTCCACAGCTGCTACATGGGTAACTGCTCCTATTCCGTTTCGCAGTGATGAAGGGGAATATATTGCGATCCAACGGGCTGCAAACTGGCGGCGTTGAGTTTGGGTAAGAGGTGTGTAATAACGTTTTTTGGAACATATCCAGTCAAGGTGTTCTTTAGGATTGCTTCCTCTAAGAACCGCTACCAGCACAATTTCTTTTGCAGCCTCTCTCCAGGAGCGTAATTGTTCGTGGGCAATATGAGGGATTGCTCGTTCGGCTGTTGACCAACCTCCACGCTTAAGTGCTTTCATAAGCCATTCTTCTACATAACGAGTTTCACTTGGAAGAAACGGAAGCGCTCCTATGCCCAAGCGTTCCAAAGAAAGCCAGAGTCGGCTGCTTTTGAAATTGTCTAGTTTATCTACATATGGAAACAACGCGGTTCCTTCTATCACGCTCCTTTTTACTCGTTCTGATCGGGGCCCTTCCGAGTTCGACTCTTCCAAAATTGCATCCCGATAGCGGTGCAGCACGTTAATCGCGTCAGGGGGTGGCCCTGGTGAACCAAACTGATTAATGTAGTCTTCAGAAAGGTTTATTCGATATTTAGCATCCAAAATCAATCTCATTGGTGGCCAGTCTGGATGATGGAAGGTCAAAACTATATCGGGTCTTTGAGGAAGGAGGGAACTTTCCTTTGAAAAGGTAGGATTGTACGTAACCTCGATTCTACGAGAATCGTCATTCTCGAAGGACACGATTGATTGATAGCCATGTTTTAAGCGTATCCTTAGGCCATCGCGTTCTACAGCAACCAATCGTTCAACAGGAATTCGTTTGCCAAGCAAATCAGCTATGAGGCGGATGATGGAAAGATAGCACCAATATTCGTATAGAAGATGGATCTCTTTGATGGATAGTCCTACAGGCCCTCCGGACACACGCAGTCCTTTCAGCAATATCAAACATGCCCGGTAAGCTTCCTTATATCCTGGAGCTGTTTGCAATGTTAGTGAAGCGAACCCTGATGGAGGTGATCCTGTGGCTGATTTTATGGGGTCAATTTTTTGTAGACTCGCAATTCTATTTTCTAGGCTGGAGATTTCTTTTATTATCTTTTTCTTCTTATCATTTTCGTTGCCCTCTGAAGCCTGCCTCTTTTCTTCTCTATGAATTTCTGCAAGGCGCTTTCGTATCCTGGCTAATTGGGTAGCAAACCATCTGTGCTCTGGCGTATCTAATGTAGAACGAGGGCACCATGTTGGCAGTTTGACCCTCATCTTCACACCGGAGTGAGTATCTATATAAGAGCCCGACCCTTTCCCTTGGATAATAGCTTTGAGAAGTATTGAGCTAACCTTCTGGACAGAATGAGCTTTATCCATGGCAATTTTGTTCGTAAGGCTTCGGTGTGGGTGTTGTTCTATATAACGCAAGCCACGTTCGAGTTTTTCGAGCACATGACGCAGCAGGATTATCCACTCGAGCCGTGTCGGAGTTTTGGATTGAGTGGCTAAGCCCAGATGAAATGTGGATTGTAGGTATTCTAGTACAAGCGCTGTGAGTATATCCTGTACGTCTGCCAGAAGTGCTTCATAGTCGGTTGTGTAGTCAAGTTTGCTGGGAAAAATTTCTACTTCAAAATCAAGTTCGGGCCTTCCTCCTAAAAAAACGGAGAAGAGGCTTCGACCGACTTGGCCTCGAAAATTTATAGAGCCATGGATTGTCTTTCCTTCATCTGTTTCGTTCAATCCGCGGAGGATGGCTGGATCTCGATGTTTTAGCTCTACTTTTTCGTTGGTTTTGCTTCGTAAATATACGGTGTAACTTGTTTCTTCATACAGACGGGGTCCAATGTGTAATAATGGATTATTTGCTACTTCGGGGGGCACCCCGTCTCGCCATGTGTTGCTTTCAAAGGTTGAGTTATGGCGGCGCAAGGATATGACGAGTCGCCCGACAGGAGTTTCTGTTTCTCCTGGCAATTCCCTAGAATGGATATCAGGACCACTCCAGATGAGGATAACTTTGTCCGTTTCTATTCTAAAGAGATCTTTCATGCAGGTTATAACCAGTAAGATGTATAACCTTCCGCAAGTAGCCGTTCCCACATTAAACACAATCTAGCGGCCAGACGTGGATATCGAGTTCTAGGAATTTTCGTGGGTCGACCTTCATCCTTCCAATTTTCGAGGGTAGGCCGTCCGTCTTCCTCAGCTTTAAACGGCGTGCCGTTCACTGCCCATCCAAGCAGTCCTAGTACAACTTCCTGAATAACAGCGCTACCACCTACTATTCTTGGCAAAATTTTCATCTGAAATGCTAGATCAAGTGGATCTACATTTTCGCCGTTTGTTTCTCTAAATGAGTCTTGAATATCCTTTGCGTGGATTAAGAATAAAGCTATTTCATCTCGAGTTCTGTAGCCTATCTGTAGCTGCGCAGGGGTGAGTAGAGCGTTTATTTCTTTGAGAGCCTCAACGGCTTTAATTACCTCATTTTTGTCCTTCTCATCTATATCTTTCATCAGTTCTGCCAATCTTATGGCTTTTGGAAACCATTTTTTGGGGGGCCAATCGATTGCTGTTTCTACTGCCCCTTTCGTGTCAAGGTTTAAAGTATCAAGCTCAACTTCAGAAAACTCAATAGTGAAAGCGCGATCCAATACTTTACGACTGAATCCATGAGAACTCTCATCCATGTTTACTGTGCCCACAATACAAAAATTTGGAGGCAAAACCACATTAGCCCATTCGGAATCAGTTTCTTTGAGAGATTTCCCAAGTAGAGGTTTACTTTTATACCCTGATTGTGGATTCCCATCTCTATCTTCGATTTTGCTAAGGATTTCGGCAAAATAATGCTCAACTCTAGATAGGTTCATCTCGTCAATTATACATATCCAGAATTTCTCTTGATCACACATGGCTTCGTGAGCTGCCTCTAACAATGAGCCAGGGCGAAAATCACCTTGTAAGTCAACGTAGCCGAGGATATCCGAACTATCGGTCCAATCAGGACGGACGGGTATGAGCCTGCTTTCTCCTCCTGTTGCTTCCGCTACAAGTGCAGGCAGTTTGGACTTTCCTGTTCCAGATATACCAGCTAAAATTACAAAAGGTTTAGTCCGGATAGCAGTGATGTATTGCGCTATTTGCCAAGGCTCGTAAATAAATCCCTTACTTTTAATGTATGATATAATTTTTTCGACCTCTTCAAGTTTCTTGCTTTTATCGTTTCCTTCTTCCCATACCTTTGACTTTACTTGCTTCTCATCCTTTTCCAATGCCTCACCCTTCCTGTCTAGGAGTACTTGCTTAACGAATTTCTCTATATCTCCAAACTCTTCTTTGATGCTACGTATTTTGTCCTCTGATATTTTGGTAAATCCCATATAGCGTTTATTTAAGTAACACGATAATCGTGATATTGGAATTTCTATTTTCTCAGGCTTAGAAAGAAAATACATAAGCTCCCATGTTTGTCCTTTTGGATCGTGGCCCCATAGCTTCTCGGCACACTGCTTATTCCTAACTTTATATAACACCTTTGCAATGTAATGATACGTATTATCATACACACAAAGTACATAATCTCCTGGATTAAGTTTCTCCCATAGTTTTGTGTTATTTTTCCCTGGAATGGCTCCCCATGCATATAGTCTGTTCTCTTTATCAATGCGTCGGAGTTGTTCTTTGTCATCATTCCCGAAGAATTCTTCAATCTCATTGAAATCAATGGGGTTTTCTATGGTATCATGTAAATGTTTTCTAGCTTCTTGATTCCCGGCGGTGAAGACGTAGAGTTTATGCCCCATATTTTGCCTCTTTTCTAATATTCTGTGTACTTCTTAGCGCTGCCTCTAACGCGTTTAGCTGGGTATTTCTTTGAGTTAATAGCTATTTTGCGAAATGCGGCGTCTATCAGATCGACCCCCAACGTGTCGGATAGCTTTACAAGATAGATGAAAACGTCCGCCAGTTCTTCTTCTACCTGATCTAGTTTTTGGGGAGTTAGAGATCTGCTTTCATCTCCAGTAAGCCACTGGAAATGCTCAATTAGCTCTCCAACTTCGACTGCCAGTGCCATGGCTAAGTTTTTAGGGGTGTGGAATTTTTCCCAGTCCCTTTCTGCGGCGAAGGTTCTCAATGCGTCTTTTAAATCTGATAAAGACTTATCGCTCATTAGCTCTCTGTATCGCTATTATTTGTGTTGGATCTGCTACTGCAAAACCAGCTGGAAACGGGGCCACAAGTCCTGTCGATACTATGCTGTTGCTCATGGTCCAATCTGTTGGGAGTTTTGTCATAGCTCATTTTTTCTTGGAAGAAGTTGTATACATAGGTGCTGTCTCCCTGCTTCAAAGAATTATTACACTATATCTTATGGGTTTTTTGTAATTTACCGTTAGCAGAAGGGGGAATCAAGGAATTTTTGTGGCGGTAGGGTAGAGTGGGTTTCCCTTCCCTGAAACTTGCTTGCTTCCATCTACCCCACCTACGAAGTGGGATAAAGGTTTGTGCAAGGCCTGTTTATACCACCTGCGAAGTGGAATGAGTAAGGGAATTTCACTAAGAGCATTGGCTATTTCTACCAAGTCGTTGCCCACTGACCGGGGAAATGAGGCTTAGGTACCGGCCTTCTGGGGTGATGGTGATTCTGGGGAAGGTTCTTTATTGCCCATTGGTCTGAAGGAATCCGGGGATCTCCCGAATCTGCTCGTCAGAATCAACCTTATGAGGGTTTGATACCCTATGCCGTGTTTCACGGCCTCCTTCTTTATCTCGGTTATCAGATCCTCGGGAAGGCGCAGGGATATCTGCCTCATCTTCCTCTTCTTCTTCCACGCCTCGTAGTCCTCTTCCGTGAATGGACTGGGCATTTCTTCTCCCTTCTCAATAAGCTCGGAGAAGTCCCCCTTATCATAATAAGCCCTGAGCTCTTCCAGCTTTTTAAGGTCTTCTTCCCTTTTTCCCATATCTCTTTCTCCAACTCTTTTTCTCGTTTTCGGTCATATCCCTTGCGGTGATCACAAACACCCTGTTTCCCTCTTTCTTGTAGACCACGAATAACAACCTGCCCTCGGAGGTAGGACCCATAGCCAGCAGGGTGTTCTCCCTTCCTTTTCTCGTGACCCCGGTTAGGATGACCTCCTCTACTTCCTCGGGCTCAACTCCGTGCCTGGCTATGTGTTGGATGTTCCATTCAATCCACCTAAACTCTACCAAGCCCTGCCTCCTGGAATGCAATATATACCTTTTGTATATATAAAACAACCTCTGGCTCTTCCTTTGCCATCGGCTAGGTTTAAGATTCTAGTTCCAGCCTCCAGGCTTATAGGGGAATATGGTAATTTCCCCGAAAGCTGTAGCCCGCTCCATTTTTCTGGCGGCTTTCCAGGGATTGTACTTCATTTAGAGGATCAGCCAGAACTCAGGGGTGGTGCTAGAGCACTTTGCCAGCTTAATAGCCATCTTTGGGGATTCTGGCCTGATCCAGGAGCTGGTCCAGCACTTTTCCCGGGGGGCCTATGAACATCACGCCTTCTGCGTCTTCCTTTTCCCCCGGTGCCTGGGCAATGAGCATGATATCGGCTTTTAGGTTTCCTTCACCGCAGATGACCTTTGTCCTGCTTTCGTGGAGTCTGCATCTCGTGCAATCCTCAATCTCTCTGTTCAGTTCATGGATATCCACGTCCGGGCGTCCCTGGCAGCTTTTTGAATGGATTATTCTAGCCTTTTCCCGGGAAGTCAGGAGGGTATCGGAGGAAATAAGAATGGCTCCCGGGGAGGGAATCGAACCCCCGACCAGGCGGTTAACAGCCGCCCGCTCTGCCTCGCTGAGCTACCCGGGAACGTGGGAGTCTTATAAGACCACGGCCCTGGAGTGTCAAGAGACGAGATGGGGCTTGAGGGATGGGTGGTCCTGGGTTATGGGATAGAGGGCCGAGGCAGGGATTTCCGGGAGGGCATGGTGGGAGTGATCGGTAAGGAGGAGGTGCTGAGAATGGCCCTCTCCATGATAGAGGGGCGGGGTTTCCCCAGCCGGGACGCAATGAAGAAGGCCGCTTCCGCCACGGTGAAGCGCCTTTTGCTCTATGAAGGGCTGGATGTGGAGGAGCTCCTGGAGGCCATGGGGGTGGATTTTCACCCCGACGAGCCCCTGGATTCCAAGATTGACAAGGCCCTGTGGCAGGTATTCGCCGAGATCGTGGTGATCATGGACAAGGAGAGGATGGCATGAGTAGACAGCCCGTTCTGGGATGGGTGGATGGCGAGAACATGGCCCTCCTCACGGACCTCTACGAGCTCACCATGGCCGACAGCTACTTCAGGAGGGGAAAGAACCAGGAGACTACCTTTGATCTGTTCATCCGCCATCTCCCTCCTCACAGGTCTTATCTGGTGGCGGCGGGTCTGGAACAGGTCCTCTACTACCTGGCCCATATCCGCTTCACACCCCAGGCCGTCGACTACCTGGCCAGCCTTCGTCTCTTCTCCCGGGAGTTTCTTGACTATCTCCGGGGCTTCAGGTTCACGGGCACGGTTTGGGCCATTCCCGAGGGGGAGTTCTTCTTTCCCAAGGAGCCGGTGTTGCGGGTGACGGCTCCCCGCATCGAGGCCCAGATCATCGAGACCTTTCTTCTCAACACCATCAACTTCCAGTCCATGATCGCCAGCAAGGCCTCCCGGGTGGTCCAGGCGGCCCGGGGACGGGCTGTGGTGGACTTTTCCCCTCGCAGGGACCACGGGGCCGATGCCGCCCTCAAGGTGGCCCGGGCCTCTTATATCGGAGGGTGTGCCGGTACCTCCTGTACCCTGGCGGGGCAGGTCTTTGGTATTCCCGTTTACGGCACCATGGCCCACTCCTACATCATGTCCTTCGAGACGGAGCTGGAGGCCTTCAGGGCCTTCGCCCAGGACTTTCCCACCAACGCCCTGTTGCTCATAGACACCTACGACACCCTCCAGGGGGCCAGGCACGCCATCCTGGTGGCCAGGGAGATGGAGGCCCGGGGGCACCGCCTGCGGGGGGTGAGACTGGACAGCGGGGACCTGGTGGCCCTGAGCCGGGAAGTGAGGAAGATCCTGGACGAGGCGGGGTTGGATTACGTCAGGATCCTTCTCTCCGGGGACCTGAACGAGTACAAGATCCAGGATCTGCTGGACAGGGGTGCCGTGGTGGATCTCTTCGGCGTGGGGACGGAGATGGGAACCAGCAGGGACGCTCCCTCCCTGGGGGGGGTTTACAAGCTGGTGGAGGACGACATGGGCCCCAAGATCAAGCTCTCTGCGGGCAAGGTGACCCTGCCGGGGAGGAAACAGGTCTATCGGGTCGTGGACGGCCAGGGGGTGTGGAAGGAGGACGTGATCGCCCTGGAAGGGGAGGAGGTCTCCTTCCGGGAGGAGACCTATCCCCTGCTGGTGAAGGTCATGGAGGAGGGGGAGGTGGTCTACGATCTGCCCTCCCTGAAGGAGATCCGCTCCCGGTGCCTGGAGGCCGTGGGCAGGCTTCCGGAGGGACTGAAGACCCTGGAGGCTTATCCTGAGGAGGAGTTGCCCGTCAGGCTCTCCCCTGCCCTGAAGGTCCTCACCGACAGGCTCATCGAGACTTACAGGGAGCTGGAGTTGAGGACCTGACCCTCAGGGCGCCAGGGAGATGAGGAGGGCCCCCGCCACCATGAGGGAGGCTCCCAGGAGGCGTTCTTTTATGTCCTCTTCCTTGTAAAGGATTCGCCCGTAGAGCACTCCAAAGAGAATGGAGGTCCTCTTCAGGGGTATCATGTAGGAGACCCGGGCCAGGTCTATGGCCAGGGTGTGGAAGAGAAAGTGGAGGGCAAACAAGAGGGCCATGAGGATCATGGCTTTGTCCTTGATGTTCCAGGTTTTTCTGTCCCCCCTGTGGTAGGGGATGACCAGGGCTATGAGGGCCATTTCCAGGGCGAAGAAGGTGGCAAAGAACTGGGGTGAGGAGTGGGTGATGGCCACCTTTCCCAGGTTGGATGTGATGGAGTAGATGAAGGCCACCCCCAGCATGAGCATGGAGCCTTTCTCCCGGGCCAGGGCCTTGATGGGTTCCAGGAGCCCTTCCCTCACCTTGCCCACCTGGAGGAGGTAGGAGCCCACCACCATGGCCAGGATGCCCGTGAGGGCCGGGGTGGATACATGCTCCCCCAGCATTATCCGGGATGTGACCAGGAGGAAGAGGGGGGTGAAGGAGAGAAAGGGGAGGCTCAGGGAGAGGGGGGAGACCTCGATGGCCTTGAGGTAGAGGAGGAGGGCCAGGACTTCCAGGGGCAGGTCCACTCCCGCCGCCAGCCAGAAAGTCCCGTCCAGGGAGGGAAATCCGTAGATGAAGGGCAGGGGAGCCAGGAAGACCAGGGCCAGAAGGAAGCGGGCCCGGATCACCTGCCAGGGGGAGTAGCGGGTGAGCAGATCCTTGGTGATGGCGTCGGAGGACGCCAAGAGAAAGGCCGTGAGGAGGGTGTAGAAGATCCACATGGCCCTTTACATAGCACAGTGTGACCGTAAAGGGGCAACGGGAGGTCTTCAGGGGGAAGGGGTGTCTCCCTCGGCTCGACAACCGGGGTGTACGGCTTTGGCCTCTTTAGGCGTTGGCCTCTTCCCGTTTGTCTATCACCCTCAGGGCCTTGCCGGGTCTTCTGGGAATGGTGCCTTCGGGCACCAGTTCCAGCTCCACCCTGAAGCCCAGGAAGTCGTAGAGGTGGGTGGCCAGGTGCTCCTGGAGCCCGCCGTTCTCCACTCCCGGCTTGGTCTCCAGGACTACTTTCACGTGGTCCTTGCCCTTGCGTTTCTCCAGGATGATCTGGTACTCGGGCCCCACCTCTTTGTGGCGCATGAGGATGGCCTCGATCTGCATGGGGTAGAAGTTGACCCCCTTCACCTTGAGCATGTCGTCGGTGCGGCCCTTGAGCCTGTCCACCCGGAGGCAGGTACGGCCACAGGCGCACTTCTCCCGGGATAGAATCCTGGTGATGTCCCGGGTGCGGTATCGGATGAGGGGGAGGCCCTGGCGGGTGAGGGTGGTGACCACCATCTCTCCCTCCTCCCCGTCGGGAAGGACCCGGCCGGTGGCTGGATCGATGATCTCCACGATGTAGTGGTCTTCCCAGATGTGGATGCCCTGGTGGGCCTGGCAGTCTATGCCCATGCCCACGCCTCCCGTCTCCGTCATGCCGATGATGTCGAAGGATTCGATGCCCATCTCCTCCTCGATGCGCCGGCGCATCTCGTCGCTCCACACCTCGGCCCCGAAGATGCCCACCCGAAGCCTGGTGGCGGCAAAGTCGAAACCCTCTTCCTTGGCCACTTCTATGAGGCGCAGGGGATAGGAGGCGATGGCGCAGAGGACAGTGGCCTCCAGCTCTTTCATGAGCTTGAGCTGGAGCATGCTCCTTCCCGCTCCTATGGGGATGATCATGGCCCCCAGCTTTTCGGCCCCGTAGTGGAAGCCGAAACCGCCGTTGAAGAGCCCGAAGGACGGGGTGATCTGGATGACGTCCCTGTGGGTCACCCCTGCCGCCGTGTAGCAGCGGGCCATGATTTCGGCCCACTGGTTGATGTCGCTCCTGGTGTAGAAGTTGATGATGGGTGTACCCGTGGTCCCCGAAGACATGTGGAACCTGAGGAACCTCTCTCTGGGGGCACAGGTGAAGCCGTAGGGGTATCCCTCCCGGAGGTGGTCCTTGGTGAGGAAGGGCAGGTGTTCCAGGTCCTCAAGACTCTTGATGTCCTGGGGATGGATCCTGCCGATGTACCGGTGATAGCGGGGATTGTTCTCGGCTATGCGCTGGATGGTCCTCCTCAGCCGCTCCAGCTGGAGGAGTTCCAGTTCTCCCCTGGACATGCCTTCCAGTTCAGGTTGTAGCATGGCTGGCCTCCTTGTAACCCAACTCCAGGGCCCTGGAGTTATCCTTGAAGTATTTGGGGTGGGTCACCTCTTTCAAGGCCTTTAGGAGGCTTTCCTGGGGGGTGTCCAGGACCCTTCTGCCCATGACTCCCAGCATGATGAGATTGGCGAAGAGGGGTGATCCCAGCTCCTTCAGGGCGATCTTGCTGGCGGGGACGGGCAAGACCCTTTCCCGGGGAGGGCCCTCCCGGTTGGTGAGGAGGATTCCCTGGGGTGACAGGTACTCTTTGGCCCTCTCCTCTTCTCCCGGAGCCAGGGCCAGGGCCACTGTGGCCTGTCCCCGGGCCACCAGAGGGAAATGGTGCTGGCCGATCTTTATGTGGGCAGTGACGCTTCCTCCCCTGGTGGCCATGCCGTGGGTCTCGGAGGCTAGAACCCCGTATCCCTCCTGGAGGGCCCATTGGCCTATTATACGGGTGAGGAGGATCACCCCTTGTCCTCCCACTCCTGTCACCACCATCTGGAGGTTCTCCCCTGCCATGGAGGTCTCCTATAGCACATGGGATTGGATTCCATCAAGTTGATAAATATTGACAAAATGGCTTGTGAGGGATAGTGGTTAAAACATCGGTTATGTCCAACGGAAAACTCCTTCTAGGGTGGGACACGGCGACTCCCTCCAGCAGCTTGGTTCTTTTGGAGGGGGGCAGGCCTCTGGCCACCCTGGAGCTTTGTCTTGGAAGGGCCACTGCAAGGGGGATGTTCGCGGCTCTAGATACCCTCCTCAAGTTGGCCAACAGGGAAAAGAACGAGATAGGAGCTGTGGGTCTGGTGAGGGGCCCCGGCTCCTTTACGGGTATTCGTCTGGCTGTGGTTGCTGCCAAAGGGCTGGCCCTCTCCTTGGGGGTGAGCCTCTATGCCTGCACCGTCACCGAGGCCCTGGCCCGGGTGTGTCCGCTGGAAGGCAAGATTCTGGCTCCCATAGTGGATGCCCGGCGGGGCCAGGGTTACGGGGCCCTGTTCCGGTGGCTGGGGGGACGGATGGAACGCATCACCCCTGACATGGCCCTGGACGTGGAGAGGTGGCGGGCCATGGAGGGTAAGGTGCTCTTTGTGGGACCTGGAGTGGAGGCCTTTGGTCTCCACGGCCTCTATCCCCATCCCCCTTCCGCCCTGGGAGGGGCTCTGCTGGCCTGGGAGCGTTGGGAGAGGGGTGATGAGGGGGAGGATCCCCTCACCCTGGCCCCTCTCTATATCAGGCCTTCCGATGCAGAGGCCAGCAGGGGAGTCATGGTGTCTACATGGGACTGAGACGGGCTCGTTTGGAGGATCTCCCCCGGGTGGTGGAGATTGAGAGGGCTTCCTACTCCTATCCATGGAGGGAGTCTCTCTTTGCCCGGGAACTGGAGAACCCCTTCTCCCACTTTTTCGTGTGGGTGGAAGAGGGGATGGTGGTGGGGTACGCCTGCTACTGGCTGGTGGAAGAGGAGGCCTATCTTGCCAACATAGCCGTGGATCCTCCGTGGAGGAGGAGGGGGGTTGGGCGTCTCCTTTTGGAGGAGTCCTTGAAGAGGGTGAGGGAACTGGGTGGACGGGAGGTGGTGTTGGAGGTGAGGAAAGGCAACAGGCCGGCCCTCTCCCTCTACCGGAGCGTGGGATTCAAGGTGGTGGGCATGAGACCCAGGCATTACGAGGACGGAGAGGATGCCTGGGTTATGAGACTCAAAATCCAGGAGGTGGAGGATGACGGAGCAGGAGATTATAGAGAGGCTTATGGAAACCAACGATGAGTTTAAGCAGCTCAAGGCCGAGCACGCCCGGCTGGAGGCCCGGCTGGAGGAGATCTACGCAAGCAAGAAGTTCTTCTCTCCTGAGGAAGAGGTGGAGATCAAGAGCATCAAGAGACGCAAGCTACAGTTGAAGGACAAGATGAATGAGATCATCTCCATGGTGAAGAAGGGAGAGCTGGCCCTCTGACAATTTTTTCCGGGTTGGGGCTTCAAACCGTTGCCTCTGGAGACCCAGAGAGGTAGAAAGCTTGAGTTATACTATAGGTTATCGGGGGGTATGGATGTTTAGAAGCGACGAAGTGAAGAAGGGAGTGGACAGGGCTCCCCATAGGGCCCTCCTCTACGCCACGGGGATGCCCACCAAGGCCCTGGACATGCCTTTCATCGGGGTGGTGAGCAGCTTCACCGACCTAGTCCCCGGCCACGTGGGCATGAGGGATCTTGAAAGATGGATCGAAAAGGGGGTGCATACAGGGGGAGGCTACGCCTTCTTCTTTTCTGTACCTGGCATCTGCGACGGTGTGGCCATGGGCCACTCGGGGATGAAATACTCCCTGCCTTCCAGGGAGCTTATCGCCGATATGATAGAGTCTATAGTGGAGGCGCACAAGCTGGATGCCCTGGTCATGCTCACCAACTGCGACAAGATCACTCCCGGAATGCTCATGGCTGCCGGACGCTTGAATCTGCCCACGGTGGTGGTGACGGCGGGGCCCATGCTGTCGGGGAGGATCGGGAATAAGCGCCTGAGCCTGGTGAGGGACACCTTCGAAGCCGTGGGAAGGTTCAGGGCGGGGGAGATCACCGAGGAAGAGCTGGCCCGCTGCGAGATGGAGGCCTGTCCCGGGGCCGGTGCCTGCCAGGGGCTCTACACGGCCAACACCATGGCCTGCATGACCGAGGCCCTGGGTATGTCTCTGCCGGGCTGTGCCACAACCCCTGCCGTGCTGGCCAGGAAGAGGCGCATAGCCTTCGATAGCGGTGTGGCCGTTGTGGAGTTGCTGAAGAGGGGTGTGAGGGCCAGGGATATCCTGACCCAGGGGGCCTTCGAGAACGCTATCAGGGTGGACATGGCCATGGGTGGGTCCACCAACACGGTCCTCCACCTCATGGCCGTGGCCCACGAGGCCCAGGTGGATCTGGGCCTGGAGACTTTCGACAGGATCAGTCGGGAGACCCCCAACATCTCCAAGCTCCGTCCGGCGGGAGACTACATGATGGAGGACCTGGACGCTGCCGGGGGGATTCCCGGGGTGTTGAACCGGTTTCTGGACAGGGTGGCGGACAACCCCACCGTGGCTGGGGTGAGCATAAAAGAGGTGGCCGGCAGGGCCAGGATCCTGGACGACGACGTCATTCGTCCCCTGGACAGGGCCTATCATCCCGAGGGGGGCCTGGCCATCCTCAGGGGGAACCTGGCCCCCGACGGCGCTGTGGTGAAGCAGTCGGCGGTGAGTGAGAAGGCGATGCGGTTCGAGGGTACGGCCCGGTGCTTCGACTCCGAAGAGGCGGCCATGGAGGCCATATCCTCGGGTTCCATCAAGCCCGGGGATGTGGTGGTTATCAGGTACGAGGGACCCAAGGGGGGACCTGGCATGAGGGAGATGCTGGCCCCCACTTCAGCTATTGTGGGACTGGGCCTCTCTGAATCGGTGGCCCTTATCACCGATGGCCGCTTCTCCGGCGGGACTAAGGGCCCCTGCATCGGCCACATCTCTCCCGAGGCCATGGAAGGAGGGCCCATTGGACTCATCAAGGACGGAGACAGGATAAGGATAGATATCCCCGGCAGGAGGGTGGACCTCCTGGTGGACGAGACCGAGTTGGCCAAGAGGAGGGAGGCCTGGACGCCTCCCGAGCCCAAGGTGAAGAAGGGGTATCTCGCCCGTTACGCCAGGCTGGTGACCTCTGCCAGCACGGGGGCCGTCTACGGGGAAGGATGAAGGAGAGAAGGGGGGCGGTGGTTTGGCTAAGTTGAAGGGATATCAGATCTTTTGGGAATGCCTCCTCAAGGAGGGGGTGGATCTCGTCTTCGGGTACCCCGGGGGTGCCGTCATCAACATCTACGACGAGTTGGTGAACTACCCTCAGATCCGGCATGTCCTCACCAGGCATGAACAGGGTGCCGTTCACGCTGCCGACGGGTATGCCCGATCCACGGGGAGACCGGGGGTGGCCATTGTCACCTCGGGGCCCGGGGCCACCAATACGGTGACGGGAATAGCCACGGCCTACATGGACTCCAGCCCCGTGGTGGTCTTCACGGGACAGGTGCCCACGATCCTTATAGGCAACGACGCCTTCCAGGAAGCGGACATCGTGGGAATCACCAGGCCCTGCACCAAGCACAACTTCCTGGTGAAGTCCACCAAGGACCTGGCCAGGACCATCAGGGAGGCCTTCTACATCGCCACCACGGGCAGGCCGGGGCCTGTCCTCGTGGATATACCCAAGGACGTCATTGTGGGAGAGGCGGAGTTCGAGTATCCCGAGAAGGTCCACATTCGGGGTTATCATCCCAGCACCCGGGGTCATCCCCAGCAGATCAGGAAGGCGGCCCAGCTCATGGCCAGGGCCAAGAGGCCCATCATCTATGCCGGGGGTGGGGTCATCATTGCCGGGGCCCACCAGGAACTCCGCCAGCTGGCCGAGCTCACCCATACCCCCGTCACTCTCACCCTTATGGGTCTGGGGGGCTTTCCCGGAGATCATCCCCTCTTTCTGGGCATGCTGGGCATGCACGGCACCTATGTGGCCAACATGGCCATATCCCATTGCGATCTCATCGTCGCCATAGGGGCCCGATTCGACGACCGGGTGACGGGGAAACTGGACGCCTTCGCCACCAGGGCCCGGGACGAGCGGGAAGGGGGACTGGGCATCATCCACATAGACGTGGATCCCACCTCCATCAGTAAGAATGTGAAGGTGAACGTGCCCATCGTGGGCGACGCCGGGAACATCCTCTCTCAAATGCTGGAGTTCCTAAAGGAGATGGATGTGGACTGGGAGGGGCAGCACAGGGACTGGCTTGCCCGGCTCAAGGAGTGGGACTCCCAGCATCCCCTCCAGTACACCTACTCTGAGAAGGTGATAAAGCCCCAGTACGTCATAGAGAAGCTCTACGAGGTGACCCAGGGGGAGGCCGTCATCACCACGGAGGTGGGCCAGAACCAGATGTGGGCGGCCCTCTTCTACCGGTACAAGAGGCCCCGTCAGTTCATCACCTCGGGGGGGTTGGGCACCATGGGCTTCGGTTTTCCCGCTGCCATAGGGGCCCAGCTGGGCAATCCCGAGGCCCTGGTGATAGACATAGCCGGAGACGGCTCTTTCCAGATGAACATCCAGGAGCTGGCCACCGTGGCCCAGTACGACATCCCCGTGAAGGTGCTCATCCTCAACAATGGGTTCCTGGGGATGGTTCGCCAGTGGCAGGAGCTCTTCTTCGACAGGAAGTACTCCCAGACGGACATCTCCGTGCAGCCCGACTTTGTGAAAGTGGCCGAGGCCTACGGTATCAAGGGTTACAGGATAGAGGATCCCAAGGATGTGGAGCCTTTCCTCAAGAGCCTGGTGAAGATGAAAGAGGCCGTAATAGTGGATGTGGTGGTGGACAGGGAGGAGTGTGTCTTCCCCATGGTACCTGCAGGGGCTGCAGTGAGCAACATGCTCCTGGACAGGCCCGCTACCGAAAAGAACGGGGAGGAGCTGAAGAGGCTCCTGCCCCTTAATTTCCCCTCGTGAGGTGGCCCATGGTGCATGAGGATCACGGAATCCAGAGGCACACCATTGCCCTTCTGGTGGAGAACAAACCCGGGGTCATGGCCCGGATAGCGGGGCTCTTCAGCTCCAAGGACTACAACATCCACTCCCTGTCCGTGGGGGAGACCATGGACCCCAGCGTTTCCCGCATGACCATAGTCACGTCGGGGCATCCCCTGGTCCTGGAGCAGATCGTGAAGCAGCTCAGGCGTCTCATAGACGTCATCAAGGTGGTGGATCTCACGGCCACGGGGGAGAAGTTCGTGGATCGGGAGATGGTCCTCCTCAAGGTGAACGCCAAGGGGGAGGCCCGGGCTGAGGCCATGAGGATCACCGACATCTTCAGGGGCAAGATCGTGGACGTGAGCCCCGAGACCTTCGTCATAGAGATCACGGGGGACGAGGGCAAGATTCAGGCTGCCATAGAGCTCCTGAAACCCTGCGGTATCAGGGAGCTGGTGCGGACGGGGAAGGTGGCCGTCATGAGGGGACCCAAGAGCCTGAAGCTGGCTTAGGGCACTGAGTGGTGAGATGGGATAGAAGTTGTGGAGATGAGGTCTGGAGCAGGCCTTAGGGGACCAGCGGCACCAGATGGACGAAATAAACGAGAGTGGAGGTAGGAAATGGCCAAAGTGTATTACGATGCCGATGCCAATCTGGATCTTTTGAAGGACAAGAGGGTGGCCGTCATCGGCTACGGTAGCCAGGGACACGCCCATGCCCTGAACCTGAAGGAGAGCGGCGTGGAAGTGGTGGTGGGGCTTCATAAAGAGAGCCGCTCCTGGCAGAAGGCCCGGGATGCCGGTCTGGATGTGAAAGAGGTGGCCCAGGCCGTGGCCGAGAGCCAGGTGATCATGATGCTCATCCCCGATACCCTCCAGCCCCAGGTGTACAAGGAATCTGTGGAGCCCCATCTCAGGGAGGGCGATGCCCTGGCCTTTGCCCATGGGTTCAACATCCACTACGGCCAGATAGTGCCCCCCGAATACGTGGATGTCTTCATGGTGGCCCCCAAGGGCCCCGGTCACCTGGTGAGGCGCACCTTCACCGAGGGCAAGGGAGTGCCCTGCCTGGTGGCCGTGGAGCAGGATGCCTCGGGCAGGGCCCTGGAGGTGGCCCTGGCCTATGCCAAGGGCATCGGTGGTACCAGGGCAGGGGTCATCGAGACCACCTTCGCCGAGGAGACGGAGACGGACCTCTTTGGCGAGCAGGTGGTCCTGTGCGGCGGGGTCACGGCCCTCATCAAGGCGGGCTTCGAGACCCTGGTGGAGGCGGGCTACCAGCCTGAGGTGGCCTACTTCGAGTGTCTCCACGAGCTGAAGCTCATAGTGGACCTCATCTACGAGGCGGGCATCTCGGGGATGCGCTACTCCATCTCCGATACCGCCAAGTACGGGGATGTCACCCGGGGTCCCAGGATCATCAACGAAGAGGTGAGGGAGGAGATCTGGGAGATCCTGGAGGAGATCCAGTCGGGAGA
>JALUVF010000044.1 GCA_027020915.1 bacterium | reverse complement strand
ATCTCCACCCCTGCCTTCTTGATGAACTCTATCTCCTTGTCCACCAGGTCGTTGGGCAGCCGGTATTCAGGAATGGCGTATCTCAGCATGCCTCCGGGCTTCTCCAGGGCCTCGAAGACGGTGACGGGATAACCCTGGATGGCCAGGTAATAGGCACAGGCCAGACCCGCAGGTCCGGCACCCACCACAGCTACGGGCTTATCCTCCTTCTTCTCCCCGGCCTTCACGGGAGGCTCCAGCCCCACATTCTCGTAGTACCAGTCGGCCACAAAGCGCTTCAGGGCCCTGATCTGGACAGGACCCCCTGCCAGTCCCCTGGTACACTCCCTCTCGCAGAAGGCGGGACAGGCCCGACCCAGACTGGCGGGGAAGATGACCCGTTCCATGATGAGCTTGAAGGCCTCCTCGTATTTGCCCGCGGAGATGAGCTTCACGTATCCGTGGGCGTTGAGCCCGGCGGGGCAGGCGTTGCGGCAGGGGGAGAAGCCCTCCTTGTCTATGACAAAGACGTTGGGAACGGCCTGCGGGAAGGATCTATAGATGGCCGTTCTGTCCATCATGCCATACTCAAAGTCGTTGGGCACCGACACAGGGCACCCTTTGACGCACTCACCGCAGCCCGTGCACTTGTCCTCCAGGACGTACCTGGGCTTGCGGCGGATCTTCACATCGAAGTTGCCTATGTATCCCGAAACCTCTTCCACCTCGCTGTAGGTGAGGAGCTTGATGTTTTCGTGCTGGCCCACGGAGACCATCTTGGGGGTGAGAATACAGGCGGAGCAGTCCAGGGTGGGGAAGGTCTTGTCGAACTTGGCCATGTGGCCCCCTATGCTGGGCTCCCTCTCCACCAGATAGACAGTGCGCCCGGCATCGGCAATCTCCAGGGCCGCCTGCATGCCGGCAATGCCCCCGCCGATGATGAGAACATTGGGATTGATATCCACTATCCTGGGCTGGAGGGGTTCGTGGTGGACCACCCGGCGCACGGCGGCCTTAACAAAGTCCTTGGCCTTCTGGGTGGCCTCCTCCTCGTCTTCCGTCACCCAGGAGACCAGCTCCCTGATACTGGCCATCTGGAAGAGGTAGGGATTCAGTCCCGCCTTCTTGCAGGCGTTGCGGAAGGTCTTCTCGTGCATCCTGGGGGAGCAGGAGGCCACCACCACCCTGTTGAGATTGTACTCCTTGATGTCGTTGATGATGAGCTCCTGGCCTATGTTGGAGCACATGAACTTGTAATCCCGGGCCACCACCACGTGCTCCAAACGGGAGGCGAACTCCACCACCTCCTCTATATCCACCTTGTAGGAGATGTTGATTCCACAGTGGCAGATATAGACACCCACTCTGGCCTCGTCCCTTCTGGCCATGACTCCTCCCTCCATCACAGGGCCACCTTGAAGGGAACCAGGAGCTTCTTGAGCCCCAGGTTCCTCTCCTCCAGGCCCATGGCCAGTCCCAGGAGCTGGGTGAAGTAGACCACGGGCATTTCACCTATGTTGAGCTTGGCCTGGGGAGCATCCAGGTTGAACTGGCACAGGGGACAGATGGCCACCACGGCCTGGGCCCCCTTCTGTCTGGCATCCAGAAGGATCCTCTTCACCAGGGGCAGGCAGGCATCCTCGTGGGCCACCATCTGGGCCGCCCCGCAGCAGTAGGTCTTGGCGGTGAAGTCCACCACCCGGGCCCCCAGGTCCTCTAAAAATAGATCCAGGGTGACGGGACGCTCGGGATGATCCTCGCCATCGGTCTGGGGGCGGGTGTACTGACAGCCGTAGTAAGGGGCCACGGATAGGCCTTTTAATGGGCGCTGGATCCTGGCCTTCCACGTATCCCGTACCTGGGGTTCCATGAAGAAGTCCAGGAGGTGCCTCACCTGGATCCTGCCCCTGTAGAGCTTCCCCTCTACCCCCAGGGCCTTGTTCACCTTCTCCTTTAGGTCCTCTTCTTCCGCCAGGATGGCCCTGGCCTTTCTCAGGGTGGCGTAACAGGCATTGCAGGGCGTGACCACCTGGTCCGCCCCCATCTCCTCGGCAATGGCCATGACCCGGGCGGGGAGTACCAGGGCCGCCATCTCGTCCAGGCTGAAGTAGGCCGTGGCACCGCAGCAGTTCCAGTCCTCTACTTCAGGGACCTCCATCTCCAGGGCTTCCAGAACAGCCTCTATGGACTCCTGGTAACCTGCCGCCGACTTCAGGGTGCATCCGGGATAGAATACCGTCTTCATGGCCTATGCCTCCTCCGGACTCCACTGAACCTCCCCCTCCTGGGAGGACCCTTCATGGGCCAGTTCCCTGGCCTTCTCCAGCATGGCCTTGAAGGTTCCAGGGTTTTTCACAGGCTCCACTTTGAATTCCATCCGCTTTTTCAAAAGGAGCTTCAACCCCAGGGAGGCGTTTTTAATAGCGTCCATGGGAGCCTTGGTGAGGTACTTCTGCATCATCCGGGCCTCGGATAGGCGGCCGTACTGCTCCACCGTCTCTTTGAAGGCCTGATACATGTAGGCGGATTTTTCCCTGGGGGTGTAACCCCGGGCCACGGCCATGCGCTTCAGGGCGTACATGATGTCGGTGATCTTTATGCCCCTGGGACAGCGCACGGTGCAGAAGTAGCAGGAGGCACAGATCCAGTAGGTGTTGGACCGAAAGACCTCGTCAAAGTCTCCCCCCTTGGCCATGGCAAAGAGACGCCGGGGACCATAGTCCATGGCTTGGTACATGGGACAGGACCCGGAACAGGTACCGCACTGGATGCACTTGAGGATCTGGTCTCCCCCGGGCATCTCCAGCAGCTCTTTAAGCAGCCCTCTGGCTTCCATGGTTTATTCCTCCACCTCGGTGAACTCCACGGGCCTGTAGGTGGTGAGGGGCAACTCCTCCTGGAGACTCCGGCCCGGGAGGTACTCGAAGAGCTCCTGGACGTCGGCCCCCACCGTCTTGAAGACCTGGGCCACAGGAATACCCATGGGACAGGCATCCTCGCACATGCCGCAGGCCACGCAGGAGGTGGCCATGTGGGTCATGCGCCCCAGATGGAACAAGATGGTGTCCATGGGCACCCTCAGGGCCCCCTTCTTATCCACCCTCTGGGTATAGCTCAGGGGCTCGTAGTCGAAGGTGGCCGACTCGAAGAAACAGTCCTTGCAGTAGCAGATGGGGCACACCTTGGAGCAGTTGTGGCAACCTATACACTTACCAAAGACTTCCAGGAGCCCCTGGTATCCCTTTATCCTCTCCTTCATTGACTCCAGGAGCTTGGTCTTGTTGGCCGCTTTGGCCTCCAGGAGGGCCTGGGACTGGGGGGTGAAGACCTCCCCCTCCTGGGTTTCCAGCCCTATTTTGGAGGCCAGCTCCAGCCCCTTCTCGGTGAGAAAGGCCACCTGAGGTTTGTCCCGGCCAATGATCGAGATCACCACGTCGGCCCCCGTGGGCTGGAAGAGGTCACAGGCCCTGCAGACTTCACGAACACCCTGGGGCACCTGGCCCTTTCTCAGGGCATCAAGATAGGCCTCCCCATGGGTCTCTCCCTTCTCCTTAGTCATCTTCTCCATGGGATAGACCCCGCCGCACTCCAGGCCAATGATGTAGAGGTTCTCCAGATGGGCCTGCTCCAGCTTCACCAGCTCCACCAGGGCCCGGATCTCGCAAGGTCTCAGGACCACAGCCACGGGCCTGTCCACAGGGTCCTCAGTAGTGAATCGGGAAACCACCCTCCCCCCATTGGCAGGCATGAAGGGGAAAAGGGGTGCCAGTCCTTCCCTGCTTCCATTCCGGGGAATCAGAGCATGGGCCACCTTCCCTTCGGAAAGGAACTTGGGGCACATGAGGGCGTCCACTGCTCCCGATTCCAACAGTGAAGCAAGGAAGGAACCAAGATCTTGGGGTACTTCCGCCGTTCTGGCCATCCTACCCCTCCACGGGGCCCTTCTGGGGTCCTCTGGTTTCTGGAATCTTTATAATATTCGAATATTCTAATGTCAAGTTAGAGGAATGGCATGGTTCAAGCCCGAGATAAAAGGGCACCTACGCCCTTATTGCCAATAAAAGGCATCTCTTGGTAGAGTCTCCAGAACGAAAGAGGGGGTGAAGAAATGAGCCATCTGGTGATTTTCGCTGTGGGAAGGGACAGGCCCGGTATCGTGGCTGGCGTTTCCAAGGTACTCTTCCAGCTGGGATGCAACATTGAAGACTCCAGCATGACCATCCTGAAGAACCAGTTCGCCATGATTCTCATCATAGAACCCGGGCCGGGAGTGGACAGGGACTCTCTCCAGGAGAAGCTGAAAGAGGTCGGCCGGGAGCTGGGCTTAAGGATCACCGTCAATGAAGTGGACGATCAGGAACTGGACACCAGCAAATGGGACCAGGCCCAGAGGTGCATAGTGACCGTCTTCGGGGCGGACAAGATAGGCATTGTATACAAAGTGTCCAACATCATAGCCGAAAGAGGGATAAACATCGCCGATGTGAAGACCAAGGTGATCAAGCGGGAAGAAGGCAACATCTATGCCATGATCCTGGAGATAGACGTGCCTCCCACCACGGACATGGACGAGTTCAAAGAGGCCCTCCAGGGGACAGCCAAGGAACTGGAGGTGGATATCAACCTCCGGGAGATCCCCACGGCCAGGATGTGAATCTATGAGCGTGAGAAAAATCATCACTTATCCCAACCCCCTTCTCAGGGAAAAGAGTAGGGAAATAACCGAATTGAGCGAGGATGTGCTCCGGGTCGTGAGAGACCTGGAAGAGACCATGTACTCCGCACCCCATGGCATCGGCATCTCGGCCCCTCAAATCGGCGAGCTTGTACGGCTCATCATCGTGGACGTCACCCGGAACCCCCACTATAAGCGGGCCAACCACGGGAAACTCATCCTTATCAACCCTGTCATCGTCCACGCCCAAGGGGAGAAAGTGACCAGGGAAGGGTGTATGAGCCTTCCGGACTACGTGGCCTTTGTGAAAAGACCCAGGGAAGTGGTGGTCAAAGGATGGACTCCCCAGGAGAGGGAAGTGGAGATTGAGGCCAGGAACCTGGAGGCCATTGCTCTCCAGCACGAAATCGACCACCTGGAAGGCATCCTCTTCATAGACCGCATCTCGTCCCTATCGGAGCTCATATCCAGAAACTCTCTGGGGAGGGAGAAAAATGGAGAAGAAGAGTAGGATCCTTCTGGCCTTATCCCTGGTCCTTTTTCTGGTGATGACCACCAGGGCTTGGGCCTCTTTGGTTTTGAAAAGGGTCACCTTTTATCCCTCCTCCGCCACCCTCCTGTGGCAGGGCAAGGTGACCCCCAGTAATGGAGTGGTGTCCCTGGGGTATCTCCCCGCCGATATCTTCAAAGACTCAGTAGAAGTCCAGATATCCAAACCCCTGGAGCTGGTGGAGGTCCGCATCCAGGAAGTGAAAGACGATCCCCAGCTGGAGAAACTGAAAGGGGAAGTGACGAGACTTAAGGGAAGGCTGGAGGGCCTCCAGGCCCAGAAGGCCTTTCTCAAAGGCCTTCTAAACACGGAAAAAGAAAAAGGCCAGGGATGGTGGGAGAGGCTGCCGTGGAGGGAGACCATGAACAGGGTCCAGGCCATGGTCTCGAAAATGACCTCCCTCTCCCTGGAGATGGAAAGGGTCAAAAAGGAGCTGGCCCAGAAGGAGAAAGGGCTGGAGACCTGGCGCAGATCCCACAAATGGAGGCTCATGGCCCTGGTGAAGGGTGACTCCCCTGCTGCTGTACAGGTGGCATACAGGGTAAAAAACGCCTACTGGAAACCCACCTATTCCGCCCGACTCACGGGAGACCGGGTGCATCTCCAGTTCATGGCCCGGGTCCATCAGGAGATGGGCATGGACTGGAAAGGGGTTAATGTGGTCCTTTCCACGGCCCAACCCCGGGGCAGGGTGAATCCTCCCAGGCCCACTCCCCTTTATCTCAGACCCGTCCAGCCCGTGAGAATAATGAGGGCCATGCCCCTGGCGGCCAAGGGCATGGCCAAGGAGAAAATGGCGCCCTCAGAGGAAGCCAGCTATACCCTCCTGGAAGGAGTGGCCCTCTACACTCCCCCCGGCACCCTCTCCCTGGAATCGGGAAAGGACAACCTGGTAAAGGTGAAGGAGTGGAGTCTCACCCCCAAAGTGGAGCGTTTCTGTTATGCCGTGGCCCATCCCGCCGTGTACGTAGTGGCCACCATAGAGACTCTTCCCCAGATCCTTCCTCCCGGCAAAATGCAGCTCTATCAGGGTCCCAGCCTGGTGGGAGAGACCTATCTCACCTTCAAGCCACCCCTGAGGCTCTCCTTCGGCAGGGACCAGACCCTGAAGGTGAAGCGGGTCCAGACCAGGCGCTTCCTGGACAAGAAGTTCGGGGGCAAGGTGGAGATCACCGTGGCCTACCAGACCACCATCACCAATATGGGACCCAGGGCCAAAAAGGTGGAGGTGGTGGAGAGGATTCCCGTCTCCCAGGATGAGAGGATACAGGTGAAGTTCAAGGGGGCCCAGCCCCCTGTGGAGCCTGACAAAGAAAAGGGATTCCTCAAGTGGATGGTGACGGTGCCCCCCCACGGCAAGGCCCGGGTGAGCTACACCTTCTCGGTGAAATACCCCGAGAAGCTCCACTTGAATTACTCCTTTTGATGGGTCAGGGGCGAGAAACTCCCCGCCCCTTTTCTGGGCCCAGGGAATGGATTACCAGTTCTTCATGCTCTGGTAGTAGATCTTCTTCACGTCCTCCAGGGTGACCCTCCTGGGACTGCAGCTCAGGAGCCTCTGGATCTTCATGGCCCCCTGGCTCAGCCCGTCTATGTCTTCGGCGGTGAATCCCACCTCCTCCAGGCCCGAGGGGAAGTCCACGTCCATCATGAGACTCACCACGGCCTCCCTGGCCAGAAGGGCCGCCTCCTCCAGAGAGAGGCCTTGGGTGTCCTCCCCCAGCAACTGGGCCACCCGGGCCAGCTTCTCCCTGGCGGCGGGGAGGATGAACTCCAGGGCTGCTGGTGCCGTGAGGCAGACGGTTACGCCGTGGGGCAGGTCGTGGTTCCTGCCGGCAATGGGATAGGCCAGGGCATGGGGAATGTGGACCCCGGCGTTACCAAAGGCCCCGCCCAGATGGGCCGCCAGGAGCATGCAATGGCGGGCCACCAGATCATGGGGATTATGGTAGGCTTTCCTCAGGTATTTGCCTATGAGCTCTATGCTCTTCTCTACAAAGAGATCGGAGACGGGGTTGGAGCCCACATAGACGGGCCGGGCCTCGGGGGACCGGGGCCTCACCCTGGCGTAGTAAGGGATGCTGGTGTAGGCCTCTATGGAGTGGAGGAGGGCGTCCATGCCCGTGGAGGCCGTGTAGTAAGGGGGCAGGGTCACCGTGAGGACGGGATCCAGGAGGGCGAAGTCGGGCAACAGATAGGGATGGGAGATGCCCACCTTGAGCTGCTCCTTCTCCAGGTCCACGATGGCCACGGGGGTGTTCTCGCTCCCCGTGCCCGCCGTGGTGGGAATGGCGATGAGGGGCTTCAGGGGCCCGGGGACGGGTTTGCCTCCCCCTGTGGGCGGGGCTATGTAGTCCTTGAAATCCTCTGTGGGATGGGTGGTGTAGAGGTTGATCATCTTAGCCGTATCTATGGAGGACCCCCCTCCCAGACCAATGAATCCGTCATAGTTCCCCTGGGAGGCAAAGTCTATGGCCCTCAGGACCCCGGTGTCCACGGGCTCTATGGGGGTATCCTGGTAGATGTCCGCCCCTACTCCCGCCCTTTCCAGATGGCCCTTGATCATCTGGGGCATCTCCGTATTCTCGGCGATGTACCGGTCGGTGACGATGAGGGCCCGGGTCATGCCCAGCCTCCTGGCCTCGTATCCCACCTCGGCTGCCACCCCCTCGCCGAACTTCACCAGGACGTTCCTCACGGTAAAAACCGTGTCGTTGGGTGATGTGTACTCAAAGATCATACTCCATCCCTCCGCCCATCTATTTTGGGGCCAGCGGTGGAAGGCTGGCCTTCTCCCTCCCCCTGGTGGAAGATGGCATCCACCTCCCTGTAGACGTCCCGGAGCCTCCTGAAGAGCCTCTTGAAAACCCGGGTGTAGAGGGCCTGGTAGATCCTGACGTTGTCCGCCCGGGGCTCGAAGGTCTCTCCCCTTCCCGTCATGGATTTTAGCGCCTCATGGATGCCCTGGTAAACCCCTATAGCCACGGAAGAGAGGATGGCCGCTCCCAGGGCCGACGTCTCGTGGTGCCGGGGCCTTACAACGGGGAGGTTCATGATGTCCGCCGTGCACTGGGCCACCAGGGGACTGCTGGCCCCCCCTCCCGCAATGTAGAGCTCTCTTATGGCCAGGCGCCCCCTCTTCTCTAGCATCTCCTTTCCCTCCCTCAGGGCGAAGATGAGGCCCTCTATAATGGCCCTGTAGATATGCTCCTTCTTGTGGACATCGCTGAATCCCACCATGCACCCCTTGGCATTGAGGCCTGGATACTTGATCCCCGGGGTCCAGAAGGGCTGAAGAACCAGGCCATGGGAGCCTGCCGGCACCTCCCTGGCCAGCTCCTCCAGGAGCTCCTCGGGTTTCATACCCATGGCCCGGGCCTTCTCGCTCTCTATCCTGGCAAACTGCTCCTTGAACCAGGTAACCAGCCAGAACCCCCGGAACACCTGGTACTCCACGTTGTACTGCCCAGGGATGGCGCTGGGATAGGCGGGGGAGAACCTCATGGGCTCGAAGTACCTAGGGGTGTTGACGCTGATGGTGGCGGTGGTGCCATACCCTAAACAGGCCTGCTCCGGGTTCACCACTCCACATCCCAGGATTTCGCATGCCTTGTCTGAAGCCCCGGAAATCACGGGAGTACCCGCCAGGAGTCCCGTGGCCCTGGCGGCATCTTCCCCTACCTCTCCCAGGATATCCCCGGGCTTCCGGAGGAGGGGCAGCATCCCGGGATCCACGGGAACGGCCCTGTACTTCCAGTGTCCCTCCCTCTCCCACTTCTGTCCCTTGAAGTCGAAAGGCAGGTACCCCACCTGGGAGGCTGTGGAATCCACCAACTCCCCCGTGAGCCTGTAGTTGAGGTAGCCCGAGAGAAAGGTGACGTGCCTGGTCCTTTCCCACACCAGGGGCTCCTTTTCCCTCACCCAGTTGACCAGGGCCCGTCTCTGGAAGTACCTCACGGCCTCCCAGGCGCCCGCCAGACCGAAGAGGAGGCGGTACAGGCCCATGGCGGGAATCCTGGAGGCTTGTCTCTGATCCAGCCACAGTACGGCGGGCCTCACCGGTCTTCCATCCCCGTCCAGGAGGACCGTGGTGGCCCTCTGGGTGGTGATGCACAGGGAAAGGATGTCCCCGGGAGATACACCCTGGCTCCATACACCCCTGCAGGCCTCCACCAGGGCCTCCCAGTAGTCTTCCGCCTCCTTCTCCACAAACCCCGGCCTCACGGAGAAGTAGGCCTGGGGATAGACCACCTTCTCCCCGGCCACCACCCCGCCCCCGGCGTCGAAGACCATGGCCCTGAGGCTCTGGGTGCCTGCGTCTATGGACAGGAGGTACTTACCCATTCCCTTCACCTATGCGGTAGTTCTTGAGGGTCTCCCTGTAGAGGGCCACCTCCTCCTCCCATCTCTTTTCATCCCAGCCCAGCCCCCTCTTCAGAGGCTCCTTGAGGGCCTCCAGGAGGGGGAGTCCGCCATCCCTCCTGAGGAGCCCCACCCTGCTTCTGCGGAGGAGGAGATCGTGGAGATGGACCACCGAGCCCAGCCTCACCAGCATCTCCAGCTCCGCCGCCTCCAGGTTCCCCTCCCCCACCAGGGTATGGAAACGGCAGAGGAACTCCTCCAGATCCTCCCGGGAACCTCCCTCCCAGGGCAACGGCCGGGCCTTCTCTTTCACCCTCCTGGAGCCCAGGAGCCTTGAGACCTTGCCCATGATCCTTTTGGCCACGTAGTCGAAGGTGGTGAGCTTGCCCCCCGTCACCGACACCAGCCCTCCCCTCTCCTTCAGGATGTAGTCCCTGGTCTCCCTGGAGGGGTCCTTCTTTCCCGTGTCCATCACTCCCCTCACCCCGGAGAAGGTGGAGATCACGTCTTCAGGACCCACCTCCGCCCCGGGGAACCAGTGGGTCAGGGCCTCAAAGAGATACTCCACCTCCCGGGGAGAGATACTGGGTTCCCGGTCCAGGCTCCCCTGGAAGTCTATGTCCGTGGTCCCCACCAGGGTGGCTCCCTCCCAGGGGAGGGCGTAGAGGGGCCTTCCGTCCCGGTGGTGGATCAGGGCGCAGGCGAAGGGAAAGGCCAGCCTGGAAGCGGGCAGAACCAGGTGGCTCCCCTTCAGCCGCCTCATAGGAACGGAGGGATCCAAGGCGTCCGTCCACGCCCCTGTGGCCGACACCACCACCTCCGTCCCCACCTGGTGGGTTTTTCCCCCCTGAAGGTCCTTAAAGACCACTCCCCTCACCCTGCCCCGGCCATCCCTGAGAATCTCCACCACCCGGGCGTAATTGAGGGCCAGGGCCCCCAGGGCCCTAGCCTCCAGTATGACCTGGAAGGTGAGCCTGGCATCGTCGGTCTCGGCGTCATAGAAGGTGTAGGCCCCGGCAAGCCCCCTCTTTATGAAGGGGAACTCCCCATGAAGCTCCTCTACACTCTGAAAGGAGCTGTACTTTCTGCCCGCAAAGAGATCGTAGAGGGTGAGCCCTACCCTGTAAAGGAGGCGGCGGAAGGGTTTTCCTTTCTCCAGGGGAATGGCGAATTTCAGGGGAAAAACCAGCCTCCTGTAAGCTCCAAGGAGCCTCTCCCTCTCCCTAACAGCGTGGTAGGTGAGGGCCAGCTGTCCCTGTTTTATGTACCTCAGCCCCCCGTGGACCAGCTTGCCCGAGCGGCTGGAGGTGCCCCAGGAGAAGTCCATCTGCTCCAGGAGAAGGGCCTTGAGACCCTCCCGGGCCGCCCTCCTCAGTACCCCCGCCCCTGTGATCCCCCCGCCTATCACCACTAGGTCGAAACTCCCCTGCTCTTCTATGGCCTCCAGGACCTCTTTCCTGGACATCACTCCACCAGCTTCCCCGGGTTCATGATCCCGTAGGGATCAAACTCTTTGATCACCCCTCTCATGACCTTGAGGCCCAACTTCCCTTTCTCCCTCTCCAGATAGGGCTTGTGGTCCAGTCCCACCCCGTGATGGTGGCTTATGACCCCTCCCCCTTCCACAATGGCCTGGCTGGCCCGTCCCTTGAAGGTTCTCCACCTCTCCAGGTTCTCCAAGGGATCCCTGGAGAGGGGAAAGATGAAGGTGGTGTAGATACTGGAGCCCGTGGGATAGACATGGGAGAGATGGGAAAAGGCATAGGCCCCCTCCAGGGCCTTTTCTATCCTGGTCACCAGTTCCGGCACCATCTCCCACAGGGCGGCCGTCTCCAGGGTGTCCACCCCGTAGCCCATCTCCCACAGGGTGTTCCTCAGGTAGGGAAGGAGAAACCGGTCCCTCTTCCATCTCTTTCCCGGGAGGCTGCCCAAGAGTATTCCTCCCAAACCCTTCACCACCCTCCGGACACGGGAGAGGGCCAGTTCCACGTCCCTGGCCGAACCTGAAGCGGCAAAGAGCAAGAGGGCCCTGGTGGAAGGGAGCTTCCTCCACTCCAGGTACCTCTCCAGGAGGCCAAACCACCATTTGTGGGCGGTGAGGGCCAGCACGCACTCCGTCTCCCTGGAAAGGCTGAGCCTGAGCATGGTGAGGGGAACCCCGGCCTGGGCCAGAAGCCTCACGGCCTCCATGCCCCTGGCATCATCGGGCAGAAGGGCCCCTTCCACCACCTCCTTCTCGGGAACCCTGGAGACCTTCATCAGGCAACGGGTGATGATGCCCATCCTTCCCTCAGATCCCAGGATGACGTCCTTCATGTCCAGACCCGTGGCCGCCCCTGGATGAGGGTGAACCTGATAGAGGCCCTCCGGAGAAACCAACCTGCCCCCCAGGAATAGCCTCTCTATCTTTCCGTACTTCAGGGAAAACTGGCCTGAAGACCTGGTGGCCACCCATCCCCCCAGGGTGGAGAACTGGAAGGACTGGGGAAAGTGGCCCAGGGTGTAGCCCCTCTCCCCTAGGGCCATCTCCACCTGGGGGCCTGTGGCCCCCGCCTCCAGGAGGGCTACCCCTGATCTCTCATCCAGCTCCAGGAGCCCTTTCATTCGGGATAGATCCACGGAGACCACGGGTCTTTCATAGTCCAGGACCTCCAGGTGGCCCACCACGGAGGTCCCTCCACCGTAGGGAATGAGGACCACTCTCTCCCTCCTGGCCGCATCCACTATCTCCAGGACCTCCCCCTCCTCCCCGGGGAAGGCCACTAGGTCGGGGGTCCTGAACTCCAGACCCATGCGGAACTTGAGCCAGTCGGGAAAGCTCTGGCCGAAGGAGTGGACCAGCCTCTGGAAGGGGTCAGAGGTGGAGCACGGAAAGGTTTCCACCCTCCCCTCCCCCACCCTGGTCAGGAGATCCTCCAGACCCATCGGGGCAGGGGGAGTGGAAGGGCCCACCCTCTCCAACAGGAACCTCACAGCGAGTTCATGGACCGGGTAGGTGATCCCCTCTTCCCCCCAGCCGTTCCACCTTCTCATCCTGTCTCCTCCTTCTACAGGGAGAGACCCTCCTCCATGGCCACCTGCCGGGCCTGAAAAAGCAAATGCCTCAGAAGCACCAGCCCCGGGGTACAGGCATGATGATGGTCACATCCCCCGGATGGAGGGAGATCCTGTAAACGGAGCCGTCCTCCAGCTCCACGGCAAACTCCCTGTACTCCCGGTTCTCCTGGTCCCTCCGAATGGCCAGGGGCTTCCACCTCACCACCAGGCTCCTCTCCCCTTCCCTCCAGAGGGCCAGGGGCCTCACCAGGCCGTGTCCCTGATACCACTCCACCTTCACGGTTCCACCCGGGGATACCTGGCCCGGGAGGAGACATCCAGATCCAGGGAGTGACGCTCCCCCCTGGCAAACCGGTAGGAAGCCACAAAGGCCACCATGGCGGCGTTGTCCATGCACAGGGAGAGGGGAGGAAAATGGACCTCCATGCCTTCCTCTTTCGCCCTGGACTCCATGGTCATTCTCAGGGCCGAGTTGGCCGCCACGCCCCCCGCCACCACTATCCTGGGCACTCCCAGTCTCCGGGCGGCGTCCACCGTCTTGCCCACCAGGACATCCACCACCGCCTGCTGGAAAGAGGCCACCAGATCCACCAGGTGCCGCCGGTCCTTCACCCTCTCCCCCTGCTCCCTCACGTACTGGACCACGGCGGTTTTCAGACCACTGAAGCTGAAGTCCCAACCCTTCCCCAGCATGGGACGGGGAAAATCTATGGCACCGGGGTCTCCCTCCCTGGCCATGCGGTCTATGACGGGGCCGCCGGGATAGCCCAGGCCCAGGAGCTTGGCCACCTTGTCGAAGGCCTCCCCCGCGGCGTCGTCCCGGGTCTGGCCCACCAGGGCCAGACGACCGTAGTCCTCCACCAGAAAGAGGGAGGTGTGCCCCCCGGAGACCACCAGACCCACGAAGGGAAAGGCCACCTCCCTTTCCAGGAAGATGGAGAAGACATGGGCCTCCAGGTGATCCACCCCCACCAGGGGTA
>JALUVF010000043.1 GCA_027020915.1 bacterium | reverse complement strand
CGCCTTCAGGGCTAAGGCGGTGATCCTAGCCACGGGGGGATACGGCAGGGTATACCTGAAGAGCACCAACGCCTTGATAAACACCGGGGACGGCATGGCCCTGGCCCTGAGAGCAGGGGTGCCCCTGAAGGACATGGAGTTTGTGCAGTTCCATCCCACAACCCTCTACGGCACCAACATCCTCATATCGGAGGCCTGCCGGGGGGAGGGAGGCATCCTCCTCAACAGCGAGGGGGAGAGATTCATGATGAGGTACGCCCCCAACAGGATGGAGCTCGCACCCAGGGACATAGTGGCGAGGGCCATAGAGACTGAGATAAGGGAGGGCCGGGGATTTCCCGGAGGATACGTCCACCTGGACATCACCCACCTGGGGGAGGAGAAGATAGATGAGAGGCTTCCCCAGATAAGGGAGATATGCCTACACTTCGCCGGCCTAGACCCAGTAGAGAAGCCTATCCCCGTGCAGCCGGGGCAGCACTACTCCATGGGAGGCATACCAACAGACCTGGAGGGAAGAACACCCCTGCCGGGGCTGTATGCAGCGGGGGAATGCGCCTGCGTGAGCGTCCACGGGGCCAACAGGCTGGGGGGAAACTCTCTCCTGGAGACCCTGGTCTTCGGCAGGAGAGCAGGCAGGGCCGCCGCCCAGGAGGCCGGGGAAATCTCCCCTCCGAGGTTTCCACCCGGTCGCCTTGGTGAAGAGGAGGACAGGATATATGGGTTAATGAGGGAGGAGAAGGATGAAGGCGGGGATGGAGAGGAGAGGGTTCACCGGCTGAGAAGCAGGTTGTGCGGCCTCATGACCCGGAGGGCGGGAATATTCAGGGACAGAGATGGGCTGACAGAGGCCCTGAAGGCTATCAGGGGGCTTAGAGATAGGTACCCGCGGGTGTCTCTCCAGGACAGGGGAAGGGTCTTCAACACCGAGCTGTGCCTGGCCCTGGAGCTGGGATACCTCCTGGACCTGGCAGAGGTGGTGGTGGCCTCGGCTCTGGCCAGGACCGAGAGCAGGGGCTCCCACTACCGCGTGGACTACCCCAAGAGGGACGACGCCGCGTGGCTGAGGCATACATTGGCGCGGATCGCCGATGGCAAAGTGGAGCTGGGGTACGAGGCCGTGAGGATAACGAGGTTCAAGCCTGGGAGGCGGGCATACTGATGGTGGTCTTCAGGGTTTTCCGCTGGGAAAAGGGCATGGATGGGGAGAAGAGTGGGAAGGGGGAGGGGAAGGGGAGATACGATGTCTTCCAGCTGGAGGAGAAGGAGGGCATGACTGTCCTGGAGGCCCTCTTCGCCATAAAGGAGGAGCTCGACGGAACCCTGGCTTTCCGGTATTCCTGCAGGGGCGCCGTCTGCGGCTCCTGCGCCGTATTGATAAACGGCTTCCCCAGGCTGGCGTGCAGGACCCAGGTTAGGGAGGTCATGGGAGGCGGGAGAGTGGTCGCCCTGGACGTCCGCGGACCTCTGGCCCTGCCCAGGGTGAGGAAGACTGAGCCCGGGGAGGTGCTGGTGGAGCCCCTGCCGGGATTCAAGGTGATCAAAGACTTGGTGGTGGACATAAAAGGCTTCTTCAATGCCTACAGGGAGATAACCCCCTGGTTCAGGGACGGCGCCCCCGGGGAGGGGGAGAGCAGGATGTCCCAGAGGGAAAGGGAGAGGGTGGAGCCCTACACCAACTGCATCCTCTGCGGGCTCTGCTACTCCGCATGTCCGGTTCAGAAGAGAGACCCAGAGTTCCTGGGGCCCGCTTCCCTGGCCAAGGCCTGGAGATTCATATCAGACCCCAGGTTCAAGGAGAGGGATAAGGCGGAGATCCTAGAGAAAGTGGACTCTCCCCGGGGGGTGTGGGGATGCGACACCGTCTACATGTGCACCGACGTCTGCCCCAAGAAGGTGCCCCCCACCCAGGGGATAACATCCATAAGGAGGCAGCTGCTAAAGAACTCCATCAAAAAAATCCTCGGAGGCGGGAAAAGATGACGTCGAGGCCCAGGCCGTGGAGAAGGAGTACAAGCCCGGGCTCAGGGATAGGGATGTGGTCCTGGCTCCTTCAGAGGATAACGGGGCTGCTCCTGGTCATATACCTCTTCATCCACCTCTGGGTGCTCCACTACTCCAACACCGGGAAGGTGACCTTCGACCAGATCCTCCTCAGGCTTCAGTCCCCCGCCTTCGTGGTCTTCGATCTCATGCTTCTGGCCATAGTCATATTCCACGCCCTAAACGGCGTGAGAATAGTTATAATAGACTTCGGCATCGGCAACAGGGCGCAGCAGGCGCTGTTCTGGGGGCTGATGCTCCTGGGACTGGCTCTGTTCCTCTTCGGGGTCTATGCCCTGTGGCCCTTCATAACCCAATCCGGGGCCCCCGGCTCAGACGTGACCTGACCTAAGGTGAGCAGACAAGGTCTACGACTACCCGAAGAGGGCTCCCAGACCGGCCATTGCCTCTTCTTCGCTTTCTTCTTTCTTCTCTTCTTCCTCTTTGGCCTCTGCCTCCGCGGGGGCTTCCGCGGGAGCCTCTGCTGGGGGCTGGGGTGCGGCCACAGCTGAGGCCTGCTTAATGGCCTCATCTATGTCCACGCCATCCAGAGCAGCGACGAGGGCCTTCACTCTGGCCTTGTCCACCTTGATTCCAGGGGCCTTTAAGACCTTTGTGAGGTTCTCCTCATTGATCTCCTTTCCAGCGGAGTGCAGAAGCATGGCGGCGTAAACGTATTCCATCAGTTCACCTCCGTCAGCCGAATAAAGCTCCTAACCCTGACATCGCTTCTTCCTCTTTCTCCTCGGGCTCCTCCCCGGGCTCTTCCTCAGGTTTCTCCTCCGCCGGGGGCGCTTCCTTTTTCTTCACCCCGGCCTTGGTCCTAGCCACGAGGTCTTCGTCCAGGGCCTCTTCTTTGAGCTTTGACGCCAGGGATAACATCTGCAAATAGGCTCTGGCAAGGAACATGTCCATGACGGCCTTCTCGTAGATCCCTGCCTCAAGGGCCAGGGCCCTGGCATTCAAGAAGCACTTCTGGATAACCAGGGGCGCGGTTTCCTTCGTCACGTACCCTGACTCCAGGATCAGGCTCACCGCCTGGGCG
>JALUVF010000042.1 GCA_027020915.1 bacterium | reverse complement strand
GGGGTGTGGGGTTTGGGCACAAAAGGCGCCAAGCTCAGGGAGACCCGGGGCGGGGAAAGCCCCCTTTCCCTACACCCGTGGAGAATCTTTTTGGGAAAAGCCACCAGGGCCTCCAGGTCCCCGTCCCCCTCCCCGGGCAGGCCAACCATGAAATAGAGCTTCAGGGTTTCCGCACCCTCTTCCACGCAGTAAAGAAGGCGATCCACGATGAAATCCTGGGGGAAGGCCTTGCCCACTATCCTCCTGAGCCTCTCGGTAGCCGCCTCAATACCGAAAGTCACCCTCCTGCTCTCCCGGGCCACCCTCTCCAACAGAGGGAGAGGAGAATCGATCCTTAGAGAGGAGAAGGTGACACTCTTACCCAGAGCCACCGTCTTCTCCACGGCCTCCACCAGATGGGGATGATGGGAGAGGGAGGTTCCCACAAATCCCAGCCTCTCGTGGGAAGTGGCGAGGTATTCCATGAGCCTTCCCCGTTCCACCACCCTCAAGGGTCGGTATACATAGGAGGAGAGGCAGAACCTGCACAGATAGGGACACCCCCTGCTCACCTCCACCAAAAAGGCACCGGGGAAGGAACTCTCGGTAGTGACCAGGGGCACGGTGTTGCCCCTCTGGGGAAAGAGATCCCAGTAGCTCCAGGCCACGGGAAGGGGAGCCTCTCCCTCCACCTCCATGGAGACGTAGCGTCCAAAAGAGTCGTAACGGGGAGTGTAAAGGGAGGGGACATACACCCCAGGAATCTGGGCCAGAAGGCGAAGGAGGCGGGGGGTCCTGGCGGTACCCTCCTCTTTGAGGATCTCCAATACTCGAGGAAAGGGCGCCTCACCCTCACCCACCACGATCACGTCGGCTATGGGGGCGAAGGGCTCGGGATTGGCGGAAGGCACAATGCCCCCCAGGATGACCAAAGGGTGGCGGTCATCTCTCTCTCGGGCCAGAGGAGGCACCCTGGACCATAAAAGGAGCCGAATCACGTTCATAAGGTCCAGCTCAAAACTGACGGAGAAGGCCAGCACATGAAACTCCCTGGGGGTGTGCTTCAACTCCATGGAGACCAGTTCCTCTCCCCCGTCCAGAAGTGGCTGAATGGTGGGACCAGGGAGAAAGCAACGATCGCAGGCCACCCCGGGCACTTCATTGGCCAGCCTGTAAATGCTCTGGAACCCCATGTTGGCCATACCCACCCGGTAGAGATTGGGAAAGAAGAGCAACAGGGATAGGTCCCATCCCCGGGAACAGAGAGCCTCCCCCTCCTCCAAAGCCAGAAGCGCGTCCCACCTGGAAGCCAGGGTCTTGCAGATCAATGGTTCTCTTTCTCCAACATCCTCTTCAGCATGGGAGGCAGATCGCCATACTCCCCCAGTTCCAACTCCTCCAGATCCATGGGTGGTGGAACAGGAGGGTGGTCCCCTTCCTGGGGCTCCTCTCTCTGGGGCTTCACCTTGATCTCCGGGGGTGTGAGCTCCAACTCCTCCACGGGAGCCTCGGCAAACCCCGTGGCGATAACCGTCACCCTCACCTCTTCACCCACCCGATCATCTATGACGGCGCCGAAGATGATGTTGGCCTCCTCATGGGCTGCCTCATAGATCACACCGGCAGCCTCCCTCACCTCCATGAGAGTGAGAGAAGAACTCCCCGTAACATTTATGAGCACCCCTCTGGCACCCTCCACCTTCACATCTTCAAGGAGGGGACTGGAGACGGCTCCCTGGGCCGCCTTCCTGGCCCTCTCCTCCCCCGTGGCAGAGGCCGTGCCCATGAGGGCCAGTCCCCTGCCCTCCATCACGGTCTTCACATCGGCAAAGTCCACGTTCACCAGTCCGGGAACAGTGATGATATCGGATATACCTTGGACACCCTGGCGGAGGACGTCATCGGCTATCCTGAAAGCCTCTTTGAAGCCTGTCTTCTCATTCACCACCTCAAAGAGCTTCTCGTTGGGAATGGTGATGATGGTGTCCACGCAGCTCCTCAAGTCCCTGAGCCCCGCCTCGGCGTTACGCATCCTCTGCTTTCCCTCGAAGAGGAAGGGCTTGGTCACCACGGCCACGGTCAGGGCCCCCAACTCCCGGGCAGTACGGGCCACCACAGGTGCGGCACCGGTCCCCGTTCCGCCCCCCATGCCCGCCGTAACAAAGACCATGTCGGCACCGGCCAGGGCCTCTCTGATCTTGTCCTCGTCCTCCTCGGCGGCCTTGCGGCCCACCTCGGGACGGGCCCCGGCCCCCAATCCCCGGGTGATGGTGGAGCCTATATGAACCTTCACAGGGGCCCTGCAGCGATTCAGGGCCTGGACATCGGTATTTATGGCCACGAACTCCACCCCTTTGAGGCCGTGCTCGATCATGTTGTCCACTGCGTTGCCTCCGGCACCGCCAACGCCCACAACCTTTAAAACGGCCCCTCTGGAGAGGTCCTCGTCCAGTTCAATCAGGAGTGCCATTTCTCCACCTCACTTTTTCAAAGCCGACTCCAGTATACGCAATACCAGCTCGTCGAAAGAGATGCCAGCGGCAGCGGCAGCCTTGGGTAGGAGGCTGGTCTCCGTCATTCCCGGGATGGTGTTCACCTCCAGGACATACGGAGTACCATCTTCGGCCAAGCGGAAATCCACCCGAGATACATCCTGACAACCCAGGGCCCTGTGGGCCAGAAGGGCCATATCCTGAATCATGAGGGAAGCATCCATGGGGATCTTGGCCGGTACCTCGTACCTGGTGACGCCGGGAGTATACTTGGCCCGGTAATCGTAGAAACCCGTCTCGGGAATGATCTCGATGACTGGCAGGGGCTCGTCCCCCAGGATACCCACCGTAATCTCCCTGCCCTCAATGTACTCCTCCACCAACACCGTGTCCCCGTACTTGTAGGCCTCCCTGAGGGCATCCTCCAGGACATCCTCCCCTTCAACAATGCTCACCCCGATGGTGGAACCCTCCGCCGCCGGCTTGACCACCAACGGGTAGGCGAGTTCCTCCAAGGGCACCTCCCCGGGCAGGGTCCATCCATCCTTCCTGAAGATGGTATAGCGAGGCACGGGGATACCGTGGTACGAGAAGAGGCGCTTGGACGCCACCTTGTCCATAGCCAGGGCGCTGGCCAGGACCCCGGAACCCGTGTAGGGAAGGTCCATGTACTCCAAAACACCCTGAATCACTCCGTCCTCTCCAAAGGTGCCGTGAAGGGCGACGAAGACTACGTGGGGCTCCACCCTCTTCAGGTCGTCCACCAGCTTGGAGAGATCTCCCCCCACATCCAACTCCACCACATCCAGCCCCTTGCGTTTCAAGGCCGATGCCACGGCCTTACCCGTTTTGAGGGATACCTCCCTCTCCGACGATGGTCCTCCCAGCAGGAGGGCGATCCTCATCCTCTCCAGCCTCAAACACTCCCGCATAAACTATCTCCTCCTCCAACAAAATGGAAAACTCCTCCCTCACCCCCTCTTTAACCAAAGCCACCAAGGTTCTGACGTCCCGGGCCCTGGCCCGGCCCAGATTAATTATGAAGTTGGCATGCACGGGGGAGACCATGGCATCTCCCACCCTGGCCCCTTTGAAACCCGCCTCCTCAATGAGCCTCCCTGCACTCTCCCCAGGGGGATTCTTGAAGACGGACCCCGCCGAGGGAAAGTCCAGGGGTTGCTTCTGGCGCCTGAGCCTGGAGTAGCGCGCCATCTCCTCCCGGATGGTCTCTATCTCTCCCGGCACCAGCCTGAGGGTGGCACCCACCACGGTGTAGCCCCTCAGGGACGACCAGCGGTATCCCCACTCCACCTCCCCCCCTTTGAGAGCCTCCACCTCGCCATCCACCAGGACCTCCACCTCCTCCACCATCTCACCCAGGAAACGACCATAGGCCCCAGCATTCATGAGGAGGGCACCCCCCAGGGTACCGGGGATTCCCCCCAGAGGCTCCAAGCCCGAAAGCCCCGCCCTCAGGGCCATGGCAGAGAGGAGGCCGAGAAAGACCCCGCCCCGGGACCTGATCCTGTCTCCTTCAATCTCCACATCCACAAGCCCCCTTGTCACCACCACCAAGCCGGGGAACCCCCCGTCCCCCACCAGGATATTGGAACCACCTCCCAGAAGGAGAAGAGGCACCCCCTCCTGATGGGCCCACCTCACCAACCCCGCCAACTCCCCAACAGTGGAGGGGATGGCCAGGAATCGGGCAGGTCCGCCTATCCTGAAGGTGGTGTACTCCGCCAGGGGCACTCCTCTCAGAATCTCCGGACTCACTTCCCCTCCAGGGCCTCCAGAACCTGCATCCCCACCCTCCACACATCACCCGCCCCCAGGGTGACCAGGAGGTCCCCCTCTCTCAGGATTCCCAGGAGATGATTCACCACTTCTTCCCTGGTGGGGAGAAAGAGGGCCTGGGGACAGCTCTCCTTCTTCACTCCTCGCCACAGGTCCATACCGGTCACTCCATTGGGGCTCTCTCCCGCTGAATAGATTTCCATTACCACCAGGCTGTCCGTATCAGAAAAGGAGCGCCAAAACTCCTCCAAAAGGGCCCTGGTCCTGGAGTACCTGTGGGGCTGGAAGACTACCACCAGTCTCCTTTCGGGCCACTCCTGCCGGGCGGCCTGGAGGGTACACTTGATCTCCGTAGGATGGTGACCGTAATCGTCCACCACCAGGACCCCCCGGGCCTCTCCCTTGGGCGTGAGGCGCCTGTCCACCCCGGCGAAGGTGGCCAGGGCCTCCACCGCCCTGGACCACTCCACCCCCATCTCCAGGGAGAGGGCCAGGGCCCCCAGGGCATTGAGTACATTGTGGCCCCCAGGGAGCCGAATCCTCACCCTGCCCAGCTCTCTACCCTCCTTCACACACAGGAAGGACTGGCCCTTTCTCTCCCTTTTCACGTCCACGGCCCGGTACTGGGCCCCAGGGTAAGAGCCATAGGTGACCCGCCCCTGACCCACCATCTCCCTGAGAAGGGCATCGTCCCAGCAGACCACGGCCATATCCTGAACACGGTCCAAGAAGGACTCGAAGGCTTTCACCAGGGCATAAAAATCGCCGTAGTGGTCAAGATGCTCCCTGTCAACGTTGGTCACCACGGCGTAATGGGGATGAAGATGGAGAAAGGAGCCATCGCTCTCGTCGGCCTCGGCCACAATGAGCCGCCCCTGACCCAGGAGGGCATTGGTATCCATGGAGAGGAGCCTCCCCCCCACCAGGACCGTGGGCTCCCAACCCGCCTCTATGAGGATGGCTGCCACCAGAGCCGAGGTGGTGGTCTTGCCGTGGGATCCCGCCACGGCCACCCCTTCCTTCTCGGCCATGATTCTTGCCAGCATCTCCCCCCTGTGGACCACGGGGATACCCCTTCTCCTGGCCTCCAACAACTCGGGGTTGTTCTCCTTGATGGCCGTGGAGTAGACCACCAGCCTGGCGTTCCCCACCTGTTCGGCCCTGTGGCCTATGTAAACCCTGGCCCCCAGCCCCTCCAGTTGATCCAGAAGCCGGTTCCTCTGGATGTCGGAACCGCTCACCTCCACTCCCATGGAGAGAAGGATGCGGGCCAGGGCGCTCATGCCCACCCCACCCATGCCAATAAAATGAACTCTACCTTCCAGCACTCACCACCTCCCAACAGCTCCGGGCGATCTCCTGGGCCGCCCGGGGCCTGCCCAGTTCCCCTGCCGCCATAGCCATGGCCTCCCTCTTCTCGTCGTCGAAGAGAAGCTCCAGTATCTTACCACCCAAAAGTCCCTCTTGAAACTCCGATTCTGTGATGACCGCGGCGGCCCCCGCCTCTTCCAGGGCCCTGGCGTTGTGGAGCTGATGGTTCCCCACGGCGTGGGGGAAAGGAATCAATATGGAGGGCTTCCCCAGGGCCGTCAACTCCGCCAGGGTGGTGGCTCCCGCCCGGCATACCACCAGATGGGCCGTGGCGTAGGCCTTGCCCATCTCGTAAATGAAGGGGGTTATATGGGCTTCCAATCCCCACCGGGCATAGGCCTCCTCCACCTCTTTTACCATGCCCTCCCCCACCTGGTGGATGAAGGCCAACTTATCTCTATGATCTCCCATGAGTCCCAGATCTCCCACGACGGCCCTGTTGATGGACCTGGCACCCTGGCTGCCCCCGAAGATGAGGACCACCTTCCTGCCCGGAGAGAGCCCGAAAAAGGCAGGCTCTTCCCCGGCTCCCAACAACTCCCTCCTCACAGGATTGCCCGTCACCTGGGTGGAGGCCCCCTTGGGCAGACCTTGGGTCCGGGAATAGGAGAGGAAGACCCTTCGGGCCCGCCGGGCCAAAATCCTGTTGGCCAGACCCGCCGTGGCGTTCTGCTCGTGGAGAAAGAGGGGAATCCTCAAAACCAGGGCCGCCAAGCCCGCGGGGAGGGATGCGTACCCTCCCACACCCAAGACCCACGAGGGTCTGAGATCCCTGAGAATCCTGAGAGACTGCCGGAAGCCCACGGCCAGCTTCCCCAGGGCCGCCGCCCTTCTCACTCCCCGGCCCCTGAATCCCTCAGCCTCCACCAGATGGAGGGGATACCCTTCCCGGGGCAGAATCCTGGCCTCTATACCGTGGGACGTACCTATAAAGTGGACCTCCGCCGGGGGCACCATCTCTTCCAGCTCCCGGGCCACAGCGATGGCGGGAAAGAGATGGCCACCTGTGCCTCCTCCGGCCATAACCACTCTCTCGGGCAACCCAGTGCCTCCAAAAGGGATGAATTACAAGAGAATTAGTACAACAACCCCGGGGGAGTTACAATCCAGAATCCACCTTCTGGAACCCCAGGTTCCTCCCTACCCACCTGCAGGGCAAACAATCCCTTCACCCATATTGTCAGACAATCCCCACGAATTGAGGATCAACCCAAAGCACAGCAAATCCAGGCCCGCCTTCCCTATCACCCCGGGAAAACCGTGTCCGGGGCTCCTTGCCAATCCTCTCCCCACCGGTTGTCTCCCGCCCCGGGGCAGAATATTAAAGTATTGGAGAAACCTGCCAAAGGGGGTGGAGCCGTGACTCTGGAAGAGGCCAGGAAACTGGCGGAGAAGCTGAGGGAAGAGATCAACTACCACAACTACCGCTACTACGTCCTCAACGATCCCGTCATCTCCGACGAGGAGTACGACCAGCTCATGCACCGGCTCCTGGAGCTGGAGGAGAAGTTCCCGGAACTGGTCACCCCCGACTCCCCCACCCAGCGGGTGGGAGCTCCCCCCAGGGAGGGTTTCGCCACAGTGACCCACTCCATCCCTATGCTCTCCCTCCAGGACGCCCGCAACGAGGAGGAGATCCGGGAGTTCGATGCCAGGACCAAGCGTTTCTTAAATCTCCCCCCAGATGCCATTATAGAATACGTGGCAGAACCCAAATTTGACGGCCTGTCCTGCGAAATCGTCTACCGGGACGGGCGCTTCACCCTGGCCTCCACCCGGGGAGACGGAGTGGTGGGTGAAGATGTGACCCCCAATGTGAGAACCATCCGCCCGGTGCCCATGAGGTTCGTGAAAAAGGAAGGGGTCCCCGGATACCTGGAGGTTCGGGGAGAGGTTCTCATGAGGCGGGAAGACTTTGAAAAGCTCAACCAGGAGCTGATAAAAAAGGGGGAAAAGCCCTTCGCCAATCCCAGAAACGCCGCCGCAGGTTCCCTGCGCCAGCTGGACCCCAATATCACGGCCAGCAGGCCCCTGGACTTTGTGGCCTGGGGCGTGGGTCTGGTGGAGGGGGTGGAGCTCGAGACCCACTGGGAGACCCTGGCCATGCTGGAGGAGCTGGGCTTCAAGGTCTCCACTCCCAGAAGGCTCTGCCAGAGCATAGACCAGGTAATAGAGTTCTACAGAGAGCTGGAAGAGGAGAGGGACCTCTTCCCCTACGAGTTAGACGGCATGGTCATCAAGGTCAACTCTCTGGAGCTGTGGGAGCGCCTGGGCACCACGGCCCGCTCCCCCCGCTGGGCCCTGGCTGCCAAGTTCAAACCCCGTCAGCGCACTACCAGGATCCTGGACGTGGTTTACAACGTGGGACGCACGGGGACCATCACCCCCGTGGCCGTCCTGGATCCCGTGGAGGTGGGAGGCGTCATAGTGAGCAGGGCCAGTCTCCACAACTTCGACGAGGTAAAGCGCCTGGACGTGCGCATGGGGGACACTGTCCTGGTCCAGAGGGCGGGAGACGTCATCCCCGAAGTGGTCACGGTGATCAAGGAGAAGCGCACGGGCCGGGAAAAGCCCATCCATCCCCCTGAGGAATGCCCCGTGTGCGGCGCCCAGGCGGTGAAAGAAGGGGCTTACTACAAGTGTGTCAACATTTCCTGTCCCGCCAAGCTGGTCCAGGCCATCAAGCACTTCGCCTCCCGCCGGGCCATGGATATCGAAGGTCTGGGAGGCAAGACGGCCGAACTCCTGGTGGAAAGGGGACTGGTGAAAGACCTGTCGGACATCTACTACCTGGAAAAGAAAGACCTCCTGGGTCTTCCGGGCTTTGCCGAGAAGTCGGCCCAGAATCTCATAGAGGCCATCGAGAGATCCAAAAATCCCACCCTGGCCCGGTTCATTTACGCCCTGGGCATTCCCAACGTGGGGGAATACACGGCCCAGGTCCTGGCCCGCCACTTTGGAAGCTGGGAGATACTCTCCCGGGCATCCCTCCCGGAACTCCTGGAAATAAAAGGCATAGGCCCCGAAACGGCCAGGAGCGTGGTCTCCTTCTTCCAGGAGGCCAGAAACCGCCAGACGGTGGAGAGGATGTTCCAGGCGGGCCTCAAACCCAAGGAGGAGGTACAGCCCAAGGAGAGTCCCCTGGCGGGCAAGGTGGTGGTCTTCACCGGGGCCCTCTCCTCCATGACCCGGGACGAAGCCAAGGCCCTGGTGGAGGAGCTGGGAGGCACCGTCTCCAACTCCGTCTCCCGGAAAACGGATCTGGTGGTGGTGGGAGAGAATCCGGGTTCCAAGTATCAGAGGGCCCAGCAGCTGGGTATCAAGACCCTCAAGGAAGAAGAGTTCCTGAAGCTGACGGGCAGGGCCTAAGGTTCCCTGCCCGTCACCCGGTACACAAAGGACCTGAGACGCTCAAAGTAGGGCCGCCCCCCAACCACGTCCGTATCGTTGTGGCCCGCCCCATGGATGACATAGAACTCCTTGGGTTCCGGGGCCGCCCGGTACACCCTCTCCCCCAGCTTCATGGGCACCAGACCATCCCGGTCCCCGTGGATGACCAGCAGGGGAGCCCTGATCCCCCCCACCATCTCCGCCACGTTGAACTTGCCCTTCACCAGGAACTTGCCCGGTATGAAAGGGTAGTGGACCCAGGCCAGATCCTTCAAATTGGTGAAGGCCGACTCCAGGATCACCCCCGCCACCGCCGCTCCGGAGGCCACATGGGCCGCCACCGCCGTTCCCAGGGACCGGCCAAAGAGAACCACGTCCCCGGGGGAATAGCCCAGAGACTCCAGGGCGAACTGGCAAACGGCCCTGCCGTCGGTATACACCCCTTCCTCCGTGGGTCTGCCCGTGCTCCTGCCATAGCCCCGGTAGTCGAAGATGAGCACGGAGATACCCACCTCCACCAGCCTGGCCACATTTTCCACCCTGTCGCCTATATTACCGGCGTTGCCGTGGAAGAAGACGAGGAGGGGTGCCCCTGGCCCTGCCTCCACCAGCCAGCCGTGGAGGCGCTCTCCGTCAGAGGTATCTACCCACAGATCCCTGTAATCCAGGCCTGCCCGGGCAGGGGTAGCCACCAGCCTCCTGTCGGGATAGAAGACAAAGACCCTGTCGATGATGTGAGAAAAGTTCCAGACCACCCAAATCACCCCCACCAGGAGGAGAAATGAAAATAGAGCCTTGATAAACCAACCGGGCATTACCATGAACCCTTCTTACCAGTCTGCCCACCATGGGCACAACGATAGGCCATGTAGACCCTTTCCCTCATCCCCCATCACCGTGTATGCTTGGGGCATGAAGATCAAAGAACTGGGAGAGTTCGGCCTTATAGAGAGGATAACCCGGCTCCTGCCCCCTTACTCATGGGAGGTGGTGGTGGGCGTGGGGGACGATGTGGCCGTTCTGAACACCCCCCAAGACCACTATCTCCTCCTCACTTGCGACATCCAGGTGGAGGGCTCCCATTTCCTCCCTGACACTCCCCCCCGCCTCCTGGGACGCAAGGCCGCCGCCGTGAATCTCAGCGACATAGGTGCCAAGGGGGGAGAACCCCTCCACTTCCTGGCCTCCCTGGCCCTGAAGCCGGAGACCCCCGTGGACTGGGTGGAAGAGTTCTACCGGGGACTTAGGGAAGAGGCCCAGACCTTCGGGGCTGACATCATCGGAGGAAACCTCTCCAGCACCCGGGGTCCCCAGGTTCTAGACATATTTCTCATGGGCAGGGTGGAGAAGGAGAGACTCCTTCTGAGAAGGGGAGCCCGGCCGGGGGACGTGGTCATGGTGACGGGAGAGCTGGGCAACGCCCACGGAGGTCTCCTGATCCTCACAAGAGACCAACTGGGAGAAGCCCTCCCTCCAGAAGCCAGGAAACCTCTCCTGGACGCCTTCCTCACCCCAACCCCCAGGGTGAAAGAGGGCCGGGCCATCGCTTCCACGGGGAGAGCCACGGCCATGCTGGACATCAGCGACGGGCTGGCCCAGGACCTCCTCCACATCTGCCAGGCCAGCGAAGTGGGTGCGCGTATCTGGGCGGATAGGATCCCCATCTCCCCCGCTCTGGAGAAGCTGGCCCGAACCCTCCAGGTCCCTTCCTGGCCCCTGGCCCTGGAGGGGGGGGAAGACTACGAACTCTGTTTCACCGTACCCAGGACCCATGCCAGGGAGGTCTCCCAGAAGGTAGAAAAAGCCACCGGCACCAGAGTGACAGCCATTGGCGAGATCCTGGCTTCCCCCCGGGAGAGGATACTGGTTACTCCCCAGGGAGAAGAGATTCCCCTGACTCCCAGGGGATGGAACCATTTCAGGGAGGAGAAAAAATGAATCTGAAGGACCTGGAGAGGCTCTTCCAAAAGACGGGCATAGGAATCATGGGCACTGCCGACAGCCAGGGGTGGGCAAACATGGCTATATACACTCCCCCCATGATCACAAAAGAAGGCACCCTGGTCTTCGGGGCCACCCAGCGCCTCACCCACAAGAACCTCACCCAGAACCCCAGGGCCATGTTCCTCTATGTGGTACCAGAAACCTGGGAAGGAGTGAGGATCAGAATGCGCCTGGTGAAAGACGAAACCTCGGGAGAGATGCTGGAGACCTGGAAAGAACGATTCCAGGCCATGGGCTACACCACCCTGGCCCGGGAGATTCGCCACGCCCTCCACTTCCAGGTGGAGGAGATAAGACCCTTAAAGGAGGGGCCATCCTGCAAGGAGTGAGGGCAAAGGGACTGAGAAATGCTGCAGCAGGGTTCGCACTCCTGGGGTTCATCTGGAGTCTGGGGGGCTGTGCCCCCAGTTTCACCCCCGCCGGTGTGGGGCAACAGGCAGCCCTCTACGCCGCCAGGAAAGAGGGGGCCAAGCACAGCGAGTTCATCTACAACATGGACAGAAACATCACCGAGGCCCAGCTCTATGTGTGGCACGGCTTCAGGGACAACCTTCTACCCTACACACCACCCACCCCTCCCCTGGAGCTGGAGCCACCTCCGCCCCGGCCGGTCCGGCTCCGGGCAAAACCACTTCCTCCCTCCCCCGACCAACTCCTCTACCGCCAGGCCATGGCCCTCATGAGAGAGGGCAAATACACAGCCGCTTTCCAGAAGTTCGCAATGGTCTTTCGCCTCTATCCCACCTCGGACCTGGCGGACAACGCCCTTTACTGGGCGGGGGAATGCTGTTACGTCCAGAACCTCACGGGAGAGGCCCTCCACTTCTTTAAGAGAGTAGTGGACGAGTACCCCATGGGCAACAAAGTCCCCGATGCCATGCTGAAGATGGCCTACATCTACCTCCACAGGGAACAGAGGGAAAAGGGGATAAAGATCCTCCGGGAACTGGCCCGGAACTATCCCCAGAATCCCGTGGGCCAAAAGGCCCAGGCTCGCCTCATCCAGGAAGAAAGAGGGCTGGCCTACTACTGAACAATACCCTGTCCCTCGCCGCAGAGACAGAGATCTGCCCATACTCCCCGATCTTCCAAAGGGTTCCCTCAGGGCCCGCTCTTGACAAGAGCTCCAAGTATGAGATATAATTATTTAAATCATAGTAATATTAGGAAAAAAGCAATCTATGGGTATTGAATACACGCCACCTCCAGAATGGAAAGATCCACCTAGAATTGTACCCTCAAGCTCATTCCAAGGAGAGGAATCGACTGCCCCCATTTATGAGGCTGTTGGGAGAGCTTTAAGCAAGTGGGAGCATGTTGAGTCGGCAAACATAAAGCTATTCCAGCTTCTTTGTGAAACTAAGTCATTCGCCACTTGTCGTGCCTATGGCACTCTGGATTCAGTGTTTGCAAGGCATCTTGCCCTTCGATATGCGGCAGAAGAGTTCTTCATATCACGAGATAAAGAAGATTTTGCCAATCTAAAAAAACTTGTTAATATTTATAACAGAACCGGAAAATACAGAAACCAAATAGCACACGGAATAGTGGTCCAACCGCATGGACATGGTTATTTCTTATGTCCACCGTCATATGCATCGAGACGTCGTGAAGCACCTAGGCCTAAAGAGCTGTGGGGCTTAGGTGCGGACTATTTTTACAGGGTAAAGGAAATTAACCATATTTGTCTCAGATTTGATCAAATACTTAAGTCCACCATGTCGCTGGTAATGTATTTAAATGAAAAATACTCTGTTATGGAAGGAAGCGAGTTTCATCCATAAACCTTCCCGCTCAGTGCCACTTAGTGGTCCCTGAAGGGTCAGATTTTGAATTTAGCAATTTATTTGAAGCCTCAAATCATGGTCAGACTTTTGAGAGTAGAATTTGAAGGTTCCCTTTAGGATTAAATATCTGTGTAAAGCGTATCTACACCACCTACGAAGTGGAGAAAGTAGTGCCTGGAATCCAAAAGGCCGGATCTCATAAATCGTCTCCGAATTCTTCCAGGGCCTCCAGGAGCTTTCGGTTGTCCTCCCTCTTCCTGGGAGCGATTCGGTAGAAGCCAGGACCAAGGCCGGGGATGGTGGAGCAGTCCCGGACCAGTATCCCCCGCTCCAAAAGCCTCTCTCCCAGGGCCGGGGAGGCCTGGAAGAGGAAGTAATGGACGGTGGAAGGATAGACCTTGATCCCCAGGTTCCTCACCCCTTCAAAGAGATGGGTCATCTCCTGCCGACAGTAGGCCCTGCTCTCCTCCACAAACCCCTCTTCCCCTAGGCACGCCAGGCCCACTTCCTGGGCCAGGGGACCGAAGGCCCATGGAGGCATACCCGCCAGAAACCTGTCTATGATGGCCGGTGGAGCCACCAGATACCCCAGGCGAATCCCGGGCAGGGCATAGATCTTTGTGAAGGAACCCAGAACCAGGATGTTGGGGTACTCCTTCACCACAGGTACCATACCCCTTCGCCCCAGGAAGGGGAGAAAGGCCTGGTCCACCACCACCAGGCAGTCCTTGTCCCTGCACCAGCGTACCAGGGCCTCCAGCTCGTCCTCGGGCATGTAGTAGCCCGTGGGGTTGTTGGGATTGCAGATGAACACCAGGTCCGTCCCGTCCCCCACCTTCCACGCCATCTCCCCCAGGCAGAGCCTGAAGGCCCTCTCCTCCGCCAGAGGATGCCCCTTGATCCCAGCCCCTACAGCCCGGGCCGCCCGGGAATAGTCGGCAAAGGTGGGCAGGGGCATGGCCACCTCCCGGGGCCTGAAAACCTTCACCACCTCGTAGATGGCCCAGGCGCTGCCGGGCACGGGCAGGACCCACTCCTCCTCCAGGTTCAGACGGCGGGCCAGGGCCCTTCTCAGCTCCCAGGGGAAAAGAGGGGGGTGATAACGCCAGGTCTCCACATCTCCCCCCATGGACTCCAAAATTTCAACCACAGCCGGGGGTGGTCCCAAGGGGTTGAGATTGGAGCTGAAGTCCAGGATGTGCCCGGGGTCCACCCCCAGCCTCCTGGCCACCTCCAGGATGTTGCCGCCGTGGTGCTCCATCATGCCCCCCCCACCA
>JALUVF010000041.1 GCA_027020915.1 bacterium | reverse complement strand
TCTATGCCCCGGGAGAATTCCAGGGGAGCACCGCACCTGGGACAGGCATCCCCGGGCATGGCCTTCACCAGGTCCCCCACCATGTGGGGTCTGAAGTCCCGGCCCCAGTTGGCGTTGACGTAGTGGTAGTCCTCCTCATTGGCACCCACCACCACGTTCTTCACCCCCTCCAGGAGCCTGTCGGCCACCAACTTCACCCCTTCCAGGCCAATGGGACCGGCAAAGCCCACGGGGGCACCGGTGATCTCCTCCACGTCGGCGAAGGACGCCAGCTCCAGGGTTTCCACCCCCAGGAGCCGGGCCACCTTGGTCTCGTTCACCTCCCTGTCCCCGGGGATGAGGAGGGCCACAAACCCCCTGTCCGTGTGGTAGAGGAGGGTCTTCACCAACCGGGAGGCAGGCACCCCTAGAAAGCCCGTCACCTCTTCCACCGTCTTCATGTCGGGGGTGTGGACCTTCTCCAGGGGTTTCTCCTTCTCCAGGGAAACCTCTCCTTTCACCTGAAACTCGGCCTTCTCCAGGTTGGCGGCATAGCCGCACTGGGGACAGCCTACAATCACATCCTCCCCCGTCTCGGCCCACACCATGAACTCGTGGGAGACATCCCCCCCTATGGCCCCCGTGTCGGCTTCAACGGCGGTGAACTTGAGGCCGCAACGGGCAAAGATCCGGCTGTAGGCGTCATACATATCCTGGTAGCTCCTGCTGAGCCCTTCCTCGTCGGCATCGAAGCTGTAAGCGTCCTTCATGATGAACTCCCGGGCTCTCATGAGGCCGAAGCGGGGCCGGATCTCGTCCCTGAACTTGACATGGATCTGGTACAGGTTGAGGGGTAACTGGCGGTAGGACCGGAGTTCCTTGCGCACAAGATCGGTGATCACCTCTTCGTGGGTGGGACCCAGACAGAAGTCCCGCTCCCCCCGGTCCTTGAAACGCAAAAGCTCCTTGCCGAAACGATCCCAGCGTCCCGTCTCCCTCCAGAGCTCGGCGGGTTGGACCACGGGGAGAAAAACCTCCAGGGCTCCTTTGGCGTCCATCTCCTGGCGGATGATATCCTCCACCTTGCGGATGACCCGATAACCCAGAGGCAGGAAAGAATAGATGCCCGAAGCCAGCTTCCTGATCATGCCTGCCCTGAGCATGAGCTGGTGGCTCACAATCTCCGCTTCGGCGGGCTTCTCCCTCAGGGTGGGCATGTAGTATCTGGTGAGCCTCATAGACCCCCCTCCTCCCAGTCTTCTCCCAGGTCTTCGTCTATATCTTCCACGGCGTAGATGGTGTCCAGGGTCCGGGAGAGGAGCTCTCCCATGTCTTTCAGAAGCCTGATGTGATCCATCAAGACAGAGAGGTCCTCGGGTATCCCCTCCTTCAGCATGGCTTTACAGGCCGAAACCACGTGGATGAGAGACAACTCGGAGTAGAGACCCACCGTCTCCTTCAAGAGTTTCCTGTCCAACATCAGATCCTCCTTTTAAAGAGTCGCTCCACATCTCCCCGGGAGAGCCTCACCGCCACGGGCCTCCCATGAGGACAGGTGAGATCCAGCCCTCGGGAGTCCAGGAAGGCCATGAGTCGGTCCACTTGGTCCCCCCTCAAGGCATCGCCCCCCTTCATAGCCTGGCGACAGGCCAGGGATGCCGCCCTGGCCATCAACTCATCCTCTCCCGCCGGCTCCCCCTGGGCCAGCCAGGACCGGAAGAAGGCCACGGCATCTCCCTGAAACCATTGGGGCACTCCCTTTATTTCACACAGCCCCTCTCCTTTCAATTGAATGCGAAAACCCAAGGCCTCCAGGGCATGGGCCGTTTCTTTTAGAAATTCCCCCTCCTCCCCTTCCAGTTGAAACTCCAAGGGCACCAGCAGGAGTCTCGCCTTTCCCCCCTTGTCCCAGTTCTCCCGGATGGTGTCGTAGAGCATCCTCTCGTGAAGGGCATGCTTGTCCACAAGGACCAGATCCCCATCCTGTTCCACCACCAGATAGAGCCCGGCGTACTCCCCCAGGAATCGCCAGGAAGGAAGAGAAAAGGGGATACGCTCCTCCCTCACCTCCCCACTCCAGTGAGACCCATGGACGGACGAAGGAGGATGAGGAAGTGAGGCCCCCTGCCACCTTACCCCGGGGGATGGGGCTCCCAGGGCCTTCTCCACCCCCTTCTTCACCAGGGCAGCCACCTGGTAGGGACGCCGAAACTTCACCTCCCTTTTGGAGGGATGGACATTCACGTCCACGTCCCCGGGAGGCATGTGAAGGAACAGGGCCACCATGGGGTACTCCCCCTTCACCAACCGAGAACGCATCCCTTCCATGAGGGCACCGGCCAGCAACCTGTCCCTCACGGGCCGTCCATTCACGAAGAAGAAGAGACCCCGGGAGTCCCTCCTGGCATGGGGGGGCCGGGCCAGCACTCCCGTGAGCTCCAGATCCCCTTCCCGGGCCTCCAGGGTGACGATGTCCTCCTCCTTCAGGGCCCACAGGAGGGCAGCCCTATCCCCCAGGCCACCGGGAAAGGCCTGGAGGAGGAGATCACCCTTCTCCACCAGGAGGAAGTTAACCTCGGGATAGGCCAGGATGTACTCTCTCATCACCTGGAGGATGTGGGCCCTCTCCGTGGAAGGGGACCTGAGAAACCTGCGCCGGGCCCTCAAGTTGAAGAAGAGATCCCTCACCTCCACCGTGGTACCCCTGCTCCTTGGACCCTTGGTCACCGTCTTTATGACTCCCCCCTCCACCCTGACTCCGGTGCCCAGCTCTCCGGTGCTGGTGAAGAGGGTGAATCGGGAGACGGCAGAGATGGCGTGGAGGGCTTCCCCCCTGAACCCCAGGGTGGTGATGGATGAGAGATCCTGAAGGGTGGAGATCTTGCTGGTGGAATACTCCTCCAGAGCCAGGAGGGCGTCCTCCTCCTCCATTCCCTCCCCGTCGTCCACCACCTTCACCAGGCGAAGGCCCCCGTCCTCCAGGACCACCTCCACCCGGGAGGCCCCGGCATCCAGGCTGTTCTCCACCAATTCCTTCACCACCGAGGCAGGTCTCTCCACCACCTCCCCGGCGGCGATCTTGCTCACCAGGGCGGGGGACAGAGGACGCACTTTAGCCACAACCCACCTCTAGATACAGGGGGCACTCGCGGCACAGGGGAACCCTGGACCGACAGTACCGCTTGCCCAACTCCACCAGAAGGGCGTGGAACTCCTTGAAGAGCTCCACATCGGCAGGCAACTGGTCCATGAAGAAACGTTGAATCTCCCCATACCTCTCCCTACCGGAGATCACCCCCTGGCGAGTGAGGATACGCCTGGTGTAAGCATCCACCACAAAGAAGGGTTTATCCAGGGCGTAGAGGAGAATAGAGTCCGCCGTCTCTTCTCCCACACCACGGACGGCGAGGAGTCTCTCCCTCAAAAGCCAACCCGGCTCCTTCGCCATGAGCCCCACGTCCCCCTGGTAATGTTCCATGAGGAAGGCCACCAGGGACTTCAGCCTGGATGCCTTCACCCGGAAGAAGCCCGCAGGCCGTATCAGTTCTGCCAGGGTGTCCGCGGGAAGGGCAGCCATGGACACCGGGTCCAGAACCCCCTTCTCCTTCAGGTTGGCAATGGCCCTTTCCACGTTTTTCCAGGCGGTGTTCTGGGTGAGAACGGCCCCCACCATCACCTCAAAGGGGCCCTTGGCGGGCCACCAGTGCTGAGGGCCAAAGTGCCTTAAGAGCAGGTAGAAGAGAGGCAGCAACTCAAAGCCTCCTCCACTAAAGGTATCACCCTCTCCACAGCGGCATCCAGGGAGAGATCCAGATCACACCCCGCCGCCGCCTTGTGGCCTCCTCCCCCCAGGGATGCCGCAATGGCAGCTACGTCCACCCTTCCCTTGGAGCGGAAACTCACCTTCACCCCCTCCTCCGTCTCCCTGAAGAGGAGGGCCACCTCCACCCCCCGGATGGACTTGGGGAAATTAACAAACTCCTCGGTATCCTCGGGCCCTGTGCCCGTGGTCTCCATCATCTCCCGGGTGACCACCACCCAGGCCACCCCTCCCCCGGCAGCCATGGAGAGGGTGCCCAAGGCCAGTCCCAGGAGACGCATGCGCCCCGAAGAATAGCTCTCATAGACGTTGGTGGCTATCTCGTAGGGAACGGCCCCCAGGTCTACCAGTTTATAGCAGCACAACAGGCTGGTGTCCGTGGTGTTGGAGAACCGGAACCCCCCGGTGTCGGTGAAGATGGCCGTATACAGGGCGGTAGCCACATGAGGAGTGATCTCCACCTCCCACCTCTCCAGCAGACCAAACACGATCTCTCCCGTGGCAGAAGCCTGGGGCTCCACCAGATTGAGGTCGCCCCACCGGGTGTTTGTGGGGTGATGGTCAATGTTGATCACCGTACCCGGAGGCTTGTCCCTGAGAAAAGGGAGCCTTCCCAGGTCACTAGAGTCCAGCCCCACCACCAGAGGATGAAAGACCACCTCCCCCTCCTCCTTCACCTTCCTCACCCGCTGCCATCCCGGTAGGAACCTGTAATAGTAAGGGACCCCGTCCCAGCAGTAGATCGCCGTCTCCTTACCCCTGGCCTCCAGAACCAGGGCTAGGGCCAGAGCAGACCCTATGGCGTCACCGTCGGGACTCTTGTGGATAAGAATGGTGACCCCCGGCGCTTTCTCCAGCTCGCTGATGACGGCCTGGTAAAGGTCCAACTACTTCTTCTCCCGGATCTTCTGGAGGAGTTCCCCTATCCTCAAGCTGTGCTCCAGGTTCTTGTCCACCTTGAAGCGGAGCTTGGGGATCTTCCTCACCCTGATGGTCCGGCCCATCTGGCCCTGGATGTAGCCGGCAGCCCTCTCCAGGGCCTGGAGGGTCTCCTCCCGCTCCTCTTCGGTACCCATCACGGAGAAATAGACCGTGGCGAAACTCAGGTCCCGGGTCACCTCCACCCTGGTGATGGTCACAAACCCCACCCTGGGGTCCTTGATGCGACCCTCCACCAGCATGCGGGAGATCTCCTCCCTGAAAAGCTCCTGGAGCCGCTCTATCCTGTGTCCACCCTTCATCACAGAATCTCTATCACATAGTCCACCAGATAAACGTTGCCCTCGGAATCCACGAACTCCACCACCTGGTCCATGACTTGATTGGCGTGTCGCCTGGTATTGGTCACATAGGCCACCCCCAGGACCGCCCTTCTGTGACTGTCCATGTCTTCCACCTCCGCCACGGAGACGTGGAACCTGTTTCTCAAGCGGTCCTTAAGGCTCTTCACCACCATCCTCTTCCCTTTGAGACTGCTGTTTCCGGGAATCTCCAGTACCAGTCTACAACTGCCGATAAACATAGCGCCCCTTGAGATAATTCAAAAAGAAAGCCCCCACCCCGGGAAAGCTACAGTTTTCTGGGAACCTCCTTGAGTTCGTAAGCCTCGATGATATCCCCTTCCTTGATATCGTTGAAGTCCACCAGGCCCATACCACACTCGTAGCCTGCAGCCACCTCCCTCACATCCTCCTTGAAGCGCTTCAGGGAAGCTATGCCTCCCTCATAAACCACCACCCCGTCCCGAACCAGCCTCACCTTGGCGTTCCTGGGTATAGTCCCCTCCAGAACGTAACAGCCGGCAACCCTGCCCACCTTGGGCACCTGAAAAACCTGGCGCACCTCGGCCCGTCCCAGGAGCACCTCTTCGTACTCGGGTTCCAGCATGCCTTCCATGGCCTTCTTCACATCTTCAAGGAGATCGTAAATGACCCGGTAGAGCCTGATCTCCACCCCCTCTTTCTCGGCCGCCTTCCTGGCCTGGGCGTCGGGTCTTACGTTAAAGCCCACGATGACCGCCTTTGAGGCCGAGGCCAACATAACGTCCGACTCCGTCACCCCTCCCACGCCAGCGTGGACCACGCTCACCTTCACCTCCTGGGTGGAGAGCTTCTTCAACGACTCCCTCAAAGCCTCCAGAGAACCCTGGACATCGGCCTTCAGGAGGATTCTAAACTCCTGGGTCTCTCCCTCGGCCAGCTGGCGCATGAGCTCCTCTAAAGAGACCCTGGGACGTTCCAGCTGAACCTCCCGGGCCTTCTCCTGGCGCTCCTCGCTGATCTGCCGGGCCTTCCTCTCGGTCTCCACCACCATAAAAGGCTCCCCTGCCAGGGGTACCCCCGTGAGCCCCAGGATCTCCACAGGCATGGAGGGTCCCGCCTCCTTAACAGGCCTGCCATGGTGATCGAACATGGCCCTCACCTTGCCCCAGTAGAGACCGGCCACCAGGGCATCCCCCTGCCTAAGGGTACCCTCCCTCACCAGCAAGGTGGCCACCGGGCCCCTTCTGTTGTCCAGCTTGGACTCCAACACGTTACCCGAGGCAGGCTTGTGGGGATTGGCCCTGAGCTCCAGCATCTCCGCCTGGAGGAGGATCATCTCCAGGAGCTCCTTCACATTGGTCCCCTGCTTGGCCGATACCTCCACGAAAATGGTCTCCCCTCCCCACTCTTCGGGAATGAGGCCGTACTTGGCCAGCTCCTGTTTCACCCTATCGGGGTTGGCGTTGGGCTTGTCGATCTTATTGATGGCCACAATAATGGGTACCCCGGCCGCCTTGGCATGGTTGATGGCCTCCACCGTCTGGGGCATGACCCCGTCGTCGGCCGCCACCACCAGAACCACAATATCGGTAACCTGGGCCCCCCGGGCCCTCATGGTGGTGAAGGCATGGTGTCCGGGAGTGTCAATGAAGGTGATCTCCCCATCTGGCAGGGAGACCCGGTAGGCCCCTATGTGCTGGGTGATGCCCCCCGCCTCCCTCTCGGCCACGTTGGTGCGACGGATATAATCCAGGAGGGTGGTCTTTCCGTGGTCCACGTGGCCCATAACAGTGACCACAGGGGCCCGGGGCTCCAGGTCCTCTTCATCCTCGGGAACCTCCAGCACCTCCTCCCCCTCCTTCCTGGCCTCGAAACCCAGCTCCTCACACACCACCTTGGCCAGATCGAAGGGCACCACCGCCTTGTCGTGGGCAGCCACACCCTTCTTGAGGAGAACATCCACCACCTGGTCCACATCCTCCTGGAGCAAGGCCGCCAACTCCTTCACAGAGAGGGCCTCAGGGAGATAAGCCACCCCCTCCTCCATATCCACCCTTCCAGGCAGTACCTCCTGCTCTTCCAAAAACTCCTCCTCCCTCCTCTTCCTCTTCTTCCTCTTTGGCCTCGTCCTGGGCCTGTAAATAAAGGGAGAAGAAAGGTCCCTGCCGGAAGGTTCCTTCTTCTTGGGAGGGGCCTCCCTCTTCACCTCCATGGGGGGCTCCTGGAGAATCTTCTCTTCCGTCTTGGGTTCCTCTTTGGGAGGAGCCGGAGGGGGCTCCTCTTCGGCCTTCACCCGCTTTCTCGCCGGAGGACGCCTTCTGACAGGCCTCTCCTCCTTCCTGGCGGGGACACGCTCCTTCCTGGGAGGCTCAGGCTTGGCCTTCAACGCCTTCTCCAGCCGGCGAGCCTCCTCCTGGGTCACACTACACCAGTGGTTACTCAGCTCTATGCCCAGCTCCCTGAGCTTAGCCAGGGCCTCCTTGCTCGTTATACCCAGATCCTTGGCTAACTGATAAACCCTGATCTTACCCTTGGCCATGCTCCCCGTACCCCCTTTCCAACTGGCGCAACTTTTCTGCCACAAAAAAGAGCCGACGGGCAAGGCCCTCCTCAGTGACAGCCAGGACCCCCACAGGTTTGGTGGAGAATACCTTCCCATACTCCCCCAGAGTCCCCACCTCCACGGTGGGCACCCCCCTGTTATCGAACCTGCTCCTGCTCCTGGGAGAGAGGTCCTTGGCCAAAAGGAGTAGGTAGACCCGACCCCTCTTCAACTCTCTCTCCACGGCCTCTCTACCCATTACTAGGCGCCTCATCTTCCTGCAAAAGTGCAAAAGGGAGTAGAACCTCTCCTCATGAGCATCCCTAATGGTCCTTTCCAGCAGCTCAGGGGTCACCTTCCCCACGCCCTTCCTCAAGGCCCTGGAGAGCCTCCCCTTCTTTATTGCCTCTTTCATGCAAGACCTCCCAGGACAGAGGTACGCCCCCCTGCCCCCAAGTTTATGATCCACGTCTACCACTAACACACCTTCCCGAGGAGCCACCAGCCGTACCAGCTCCCCTTTGTTGGTCTTCCTTCTACAACCCACGCAAGACCTCTCAGGACTCCTCTTCACCCTCTTGGATCCTCACCTCAGAAGCGGGCTTGATGTCTATCTTCCACCCCGTGAGCTTGGCCGCAAGCCTCACGTTCTGCCCCTTCTTACCAATGGCCAGGGAGAACTGGTCATCGTCCACTACCACCTGGGCCTCCTGGTTTTCGGGGTCCAACTCGATCTTCTTCACCTGGGCAGGCTTGAGGGCGTTGACGATAAACTTTTTGGGATCGTCGGAATACTCCACGATATCTATGTTCTCCCCCTGGAGCTCCCTCACAATGCTCTGCACCCTGGCCCCCCTGATACCCACACAGGCACCCACCCCGTCGATCTCCGGATCTTTGGAGATGACGGCCACCTTGGACCTCTCTCCCGCCTCCCGGGCCACGGCCTTCACCTCCACTAGACCGCTCATCACCTCGGGCATCTCCTTCTCGAAGAGGCGGATCAGGAGGCGGGAATGGGTCCTGGAGAGGACTACTCTGGGGCCCTTGCCCGTCTTCTTCACCTCCACCACATAGAACTTAAGGGTGTCACCCCGCCTGTATCTCTCACCCCGGACCTGCTCCTTGGGAGGCAGTACCCCCTCCCCCCGGCCCAGATCCACTATGATGTTGCCCCGCTCTTCCCTCAGTATCTGACCCGAGACAATGTCTCCTTCTTTCTTCTTATAGGTCCTGTAGACCATGTCCCTTTCGGCCTCTTTCAGCTTCTGGATCATCACCTGCTTGGCTGTCTGGGCAGCGATGCGACCAAAGTCGGCCACGGTGAAAGGCATCTTCACCACGTCCCCCACCTGGGCCTCAGGGTCCACCTCCCGGGCCTCCTCCACGGAGATCTCCTTGTCGGGGTCTTCCACCTCCTCCACCACCTTCTTGAGCTGGTAGACCTTGGCCTCTCCCTGGGACAGATCGAACTTCACCTCCAACTCTATGTCCCCTGGAACTCTCTTTCTCACCGCCGAAAGGAGGGCCGTCTCCAGGGCCTCCACCAGGACCTCCCTCTCTATCCCCTTCTCCTGCTCCAACTGCTCCATGAGATAGAGCATCTCCTTCTGCCTCATAATCCCTCCCTAAACTCCCTCTATCTCCAACTGGGCCCGGGCCACCTCACGGTACTCGATTCTCACCTCTCCCTCCCGGGTGAGAAGAGAGAAACCAGCATCATCGGCCTCCTGGAGGGTGCCCTCCAGGGTACGCCCTACAGCCCCTTCCCGTTTCAACACCACCTTCACCAGGCAACCCAGGCTCTTCTGGTAGTGGAGGGGCTTCTTCAACTCCCTGGTGAGCCCCGGAGACGAAACCTCCAGGAAGTAGCGGCTTTTAATAAGGTCCTCCACATCCAGGAGATCGCCAATCTGGTGGCTCACCCTCTCACAGTCCCCTATGGTCACCCCTCCCTCCTTGTCTATGTAGATCCTCAGGTAGCTGTAGCGACCCGCAGGGCTCCATTCCACGTCGTAGAGGTCCAGCCCCTCCTCCTCCAGGATAGGCTCCAGAAGCTCCGCTACTCTCCTCTCTATCTCTTCCTTCACGCCCATGGCCCCACCCCCAGCAAAGAAAAAAGTGGGCCAAGGCCCACTTTAGGCCCTTATATCACTTTCAGATAATCAAATTATACGAAAAGGCCTCTAGTTGCAAGGGAGTCCGAGCCTGCCTTCCCTCCCCCAAAGAGGGCAAGGTCCAAGGAACCTCCGGGCAGCTCTAAGGAGACCTCCCCCTGGCCATGGCAAGAGACTAGGCTCTACATAGTAGCGATATAGGGAGATATACCAGCGCTTTTTCTCAGAAGTTTGCACTCCTCAAGATCCGGGAATATAAATACTTTCAAGAAGTAACCAACCCTAGGAGAGAGAGATGGACCAGGACATTAGAGACCTTGCAGAGGCCATGGGCCTCACCCCAGAGGTTTATGAAAGGAAAAAGGTGCTTCTAGAAATCAGCGACAAGGATCTCCTGGAGATCCGCTCCGTGGGCAAGCCCCTCTCGGCCAGCTCCGAGAGAATGGTACAGGAGCTGGAGCGCTACCTGCTGGCCATCCCCCAGATCCAAGAGACAGCCAAAGATTACGATCTGGAAACCTTCAGAGGAAGGGTAAAAGACTACATCCAGGAACTCCTAGAAGCCGAGTACGACTACGACCACTGCCTCAAGCTCGTCAAGGCGGGCACCTACTACTATCAAGCAGGCATACCCCACCACTTAATACCCATAGGATACCGAAAACTCTCCAGCATCATTGTCTCCATGCTGCCGAAGATCCTCCCCAGGGAGCTCTGCCTCTCCATTAAGATCTCCCTAGAGAAGGTTTTCTTCCTGGAGATCATAGTGATCATGCACTCCTACTTCTATGCCGAGGAGCAGAAGCTGAGGGAGACCACGGTACGACTGGAGCGGCTGAACCATACCCACGAACTCGTAAAAGACCTCCATAAGCACATCATACGAGCAGAAGACATCCACAACCTCATCCAGGGCACACTAAAAATCTTCACCGACGAGTGCCCAAACCTGGATGGTATCGCCATCTGCACCGCCACACCCGGGGGCCTGCCCCAGATTGTGGACATGGACATCCGGAGCCAAAAGAACCAGGAGCTCTTCCAGAAGGCCTTCTGTGAGCTCTCCCAGATCGGGCTGGAACACAAGGCGGTCATCTCCCTCCACCTCACGGAAGACGAGGAGAAACTGCCCCTTCTCTCAAGACTCAAAAATAGATGCGGCATCCGCCACGCCCTGTCTCTACCCATCTCCGTGTGGGACAAAATAAAGGGGACCCTCTGCATAGTGAGTACCGCTCCCCTCAATCTCTCCCAAATGGAGTTGGATCTTCTGGCCGAAACGGTGAACGATCTGGGTCTGGTGTGGGTGTACCTGGAGAGCAAGAAGGAACTGGAGGAGTTCCACCTGAAAGACCACCTCACGGGACTGCCCAAAAGGGACCTCTTTACCGAGGGATTGGACATCATCCTGAAAGCCGAAAAGAGCGTATGCCTGGTGATTGCAGACATAAGCGACTTCTGGTCCATAAACCACGAGTACGGCTACACCGTAGGAGACACCCTGCTTCAGAAGGTCTCCCAGAGAATCAAAGAGCTCCCCCACCCCATACTCAGGGGCCGCATAGGGGCCGACGACTTCACCCTGGTTCTCCCCATGGACTTAAAGGGCACCCCGACCAGACACATAGAGGAGCTGAAACGCACCCTGGAAAAGCCCTACCGAATCCAGCAACACCAGCTCACGCCCTCCTTCACCCTGGGTTGCGCCCTCTCCCCCTACGACGGGAAGGAGGCCGATGATCTCCTGGCCAAGGCCGAGCTGGCCCGCCAGAAGGCCAAAGAGGGAAAAGGTGTTGAGGGGGTGGCCTTCTACTCCCCCGAGCTCCTGGAAGATATCCGGCGCTACAGGGAACTGGAGCGAGAGATCCAGAAGGCCCTGGAGGCCGAGGAATTCGAGCTCTTCCTCCAGCCCAGGATAGAAGTGGCATCCAGGAGGATATCGGGAGCCGAGGCCCTTCTGCGGTGGAATCACCCCCAGAAAGGCCTGATTCCCCCTTACCAATTCATCCCCTTTTTAGAAGAGAGCGGCTGGATCAGGGAGGTGGGGCTCTGGATACTGGGCCAGACCTGCGAGGTGATAAAGAGGCTGCGGGCCCTGGGGCACGACATCAACGTGTCGTGCAACGTCTCCGTGATCCAGCTGAAGCAGGCCGACTTCAAAGAAAACACCCTGAAGATCGTCAAGGAACGGGGTCTCATCCCCGGAGACCTCCATCTGGAAATCACCGAGAACGCCCTGGCAGAACCCAGGATCATCCAGGCCATCAACGAGCTCAACCGGGAGGGTTTCCATTGGGAGATCGATGACTTCGGCACGGGGTACTCTTCTCTCCTCTATCTCAAAAAGATCCCCGCCTCGGTCCTCAAGGTGGATTACTCCTTTGTCAGGGGTCTTCCCGACAGCAAGGAAGACGCGGAAATCGTGAAACTGGTTCTCTCCCTTGCTCAAAGCCTCAACTTCAAGACCGTAGCAGAAGGGGTGGAACACTTCGAACAGCTGGTATTCCTCACGGGGCTGGGCGTCCAGGAGGCCCAGGGCTACCACTTCGCCAAGCCCATGCCCATGGAAGACTTCCTCGCATACCTGGAGGACTACAACCCCAGCGACTATTTCTGGACCAAAAAGGCGTGACTGGACCGGTGGAGGGCTGGACTGCATCAGGGACTTCGGCGGGAAAGTGCCGGCCACCTGATGGCCATGGATGCCTCTATTCCTTCAGCCCCCCAGTCCCTGCTTACCACTTCGGCCTGCAAGAGAAGGGACTCAGTTCCCTCACCTGTAGGAGGTGGAAAATAAGTGGGAAAACTCCCCTGGACCCTCTGGAGGAGTTCTTGCTAAGTAGTTGATTTTTTTGGTGGAGCCGACGGGAGTCGAACCCGTGACCTCCTGAATGCCATTCAGGTGTGCTCCCAACTGCACCACGGCCCCACCAAGCTCCAATCTTTTAATACCCCCCACCTCCCTTGTCAAGGCCTTGCCCCGGCCATGGCTCCCCTGTAGAAAAGGGAGCCATGGCCCTAAAGATCGTGTTGCTGCTTCTGGTGGGCACCGTCGCCGGATTCTTGAACGTCCTGGCGGGAGGGGGCTCCTTCCTCACCCTGCCCATGCTCATTTTCATGGGCCTGCCCCCCACCGTGGCCAACGGCACCAACAGGGTGGCGATCCTGATGCAAAACGTGATGGCCGTAAAGAAGTTTCACGAGTTCAAGGTCTTTCCCCTGAAATTCAGCCTCCTGGTCACCATCCCCGCCGTACTGGGCTCCCTGGCCGGGGCCTACGCCGCCACGGTCATCCCCGACGCCACTTTCAAGAAGGCCCTGGCCATCATCATGATCGTCATCACCCTCATCACCATGCTCAACCCCACGGAGAAGCTCACTTCCCGGGAGATGGCCTGGGGAAAGGGCCGGTGGACGGCTATGGTTCTCATGTTCCTGGGCATCGGTTTCTACGGAGGCTTTGTCCAGGCGGGGGTGGGGTTCCTCATTCTGTCGGCCATGGTGGTGGCGGGTTTCGACTTGATTCACGGAAACGCGGTGAAGGTATTCGTCATCCTCATCTTCACTCTATTCGCCCTGGTCGTCTTCACCGTGCAGGGTAAGGTGAACTACCTGTGGGGAGCCGTCCTGGGTGTGGGAAACGTGACAGGGGCCTACCTGGCCACGGTGACGGCCGTGAAGAAGGGCAACAGGTTCGTCCAGCGGGTAGTCTTCGTGGCCATAGTGGTCATGGCCATAAAACTCCTCGCAGGATGACGGCATGAAAAGAGGAGACCAGATTCCCCTTTAGAACCTCTGACCACCGCCTCCAATGGCCACTCTCTTCTCGCACACATCCCCACGGCACTCCAGGCCTGCCAGGAATCCCCTTATCTTCTCATCCCTGATTCCACTCTGGGAGAGAAGGGCGAGGAGCCCATCCCTGTTCTTCACTTTCAGCAACACCCACATAGGGTTCCCACCCCTCTTCAAGGTGAGGAGCTGCATTACGCCCGCCCTGAACCGGGCAGAGAAGGAAGATCCCTGGGGAAAGTTCAGACGGGCCTCTCCCTGGACCAGAGCCGCCATGAGAGAAGGAAGACCCCTTTGAAGAAACTGGATCACAAGGGAAATCCTCTGATCCTGGGGAAGAGACTGGGTCTGCATGGTCTCCAAGAGTTCAAGGGCAGAAGCCACCAGATCCTCCGAGAGGTTGGCCAGCTCCAACTTGAACCCCCCCTTCAAGGGAAGGAGCTTCTCAGGCGTCACGTTTCCGTTTCTGTCTTTTGGAGGCAGCACCAGCCTGAGCCGGCTCAGCTCGGCCTTCATCTCCTCCCTGAAGGTGTAGGTGGTCTCCTTCTTCCCCCTGGAAAGGCCGTACCCAAGATCCACACGATCAAGAAAGGCCTCCCCCACCCCCTTTTCGTCCCCCAACTCTCTGAAGCTCACCGTCGTTCCCTTCAACGTGGTCTGGGCCTTGAACGGCTGAGCAGGGGGCGCCTCCCCCCTCATACCCAGGTTCACATTCT
>JALUVF010000040.1 GCA_027020915.1 bacterium | reverse complement strand
GGTCACCCCCTCCCTGAGAGTATCGGGAGAGTAGTGGGACTCCCTGAGAACTCCACCCAGGCTCAGAAGGAACTCCTCCAGGGTGAAGTGCTTCCCCCCGGCCAGCTCTCTCCCCCTCACCACCCACAGCATGGCTTCCCTGAAGAAGGAGAGCACAGGCTCCTCCCCTATCCCCAGGATGGCCAGGGCCTTTTCCACTCCCGCCACCATCTCCCTTCCCCTCCCCTCCAAGGGAATGGCCTCCAAGGCGGGAAGGAGGGTCTGGGTCATCCAATGGGAAGCCAGGGGATACCCCCCCTTCCCGGCCAGGATCTCCCTCCAGGCCCCCATGCCCATCACGTACTGAACCCCATCCACCAGTTTAAGGATCTCCCCCCGGGTCTTCTCCTCCAAAGGGACAAGGGAGGAGAGGGCCAGAGAGACCAACCTGCTCACAGGGAGATCCTCCATACGGGTCTTGATGAGCATCACCACCAGATTCACCAAGGGATGCTCAGCCAGGGCAGGGTGCTGAGTGATGTGAAAGGGTACTCCCCAAGCCTCCAGGGCCTCTTCCAGCTCACTCCGGCGCCGGGACAAGTCCCTCACCACCACTCCTATATCCTTTGGAGACACCCCCTGGCGTATGAGAGAGGCCACCTTGTATGCCACCCACCTCACCTCCCCCCAGGGTCCCCCTCCCCTGATGAGGGAGACCCTGTCAGAGAGATCCACGGGTGCCAGGGGCCCCTCTCTCCTGCCCATACGAGCCTCCAAAGGAGCCAGGGGGCCTCCCTCCGTCTCCATCTTCTCTTCCTCGCCCCCCAGAGCCTTCAGCCGTTCCAGAAGTCTACCCGACAGAGCAAAGAGCCAGGGCCTGGAAGGGTCATAGAGGAGGGAGAAGGTGGTACGGGGTAAGGTCTCTATGAGGGCCTTCACAAAGGACCACTGGGCCACTGTGAAGTCATAGAAACCGTCCACCAGGAGGTGACTCACCCCTCCCATGGATGGGGCCTTCCCCTCCTGCAACAGTCGAGCCGCCTCCATAAAGGCGAGAGACTCATCCAGAAGGCCCTTCTCTTTCAAGACCTTCTTGTACGTCTCCAGGAGAAGGGCCAGATCCCGGGCCTTCTCAGGAGGCTGGACCCCGTCCAGCAGCTCTCCCTCCTCCCCAGAGCCCACCCCGGGACCCGGAACACCCCGGTGGCCCAGAACCACGGCTTCCCGGAGAAACCGGGCCACCACTCGACTGAATCCCCACCTGAGGCCCATATCCGAAAAATAGACCAGCCGGGACCTCACCCGCCTCACCACCTCATCCACCAGTGCCTGGGTCTCCACGGCGTTGAGGCGGCCGTAGGCACAGGGAGTGCCCGAAAGGACCATATCCAGGAGGGTCTCCAGGGTATGAATGGTGGCCAGCCCCGGGGAAAGCCCCCGGGCCAAAAGACGGGCCCTCACCTCCCCCACCCTATGGCTGGAAGGCAAGAGAAGGAGGGGCTCTCCCCCCTCTCTCCTCTCCCGGGCAAAGGCCTCTAATATCCTCTCCGTCTTGCCCGATCCCGCAGGACCCACCAGAACCCTGAGCCCTCCCCTCATCAGAAGAGCCCCGTCATCCTCTCTCCCACGTCTAGAAAGTGGCGATCCTCCCTCCACAACCGGGCCATCTCCTGGCGGTACCGCCCCTTCTTGCCCATCCTCTCATAAAGGAGGGCCCTACGGTATCGAATACGTCTCAAGAGCAAGGGGTCCCTCCCCCTCCTCTTCCTCAAAGCATCATTATAAGCCACCAGGGCCAGACGGGAAACGCCCGAGGCCTCCAGGGACATGGCCAGGTAGTACAAAAGGGCCGAGTCCACGGGAGTCTCGTTGTCAAGGTCCTGGAGGAGTTCCACCACCCTATCGTACTCCCCATCATGGTAGAGGAGTTCCACCAGCTCCAAAAGGAGAAGGGGGTCCCCTCCCCCCATGGCCAGTCTCTCCAGGATCTCCCGGGAAGCCGCCAGGGCCCCTATACTCCTGTACAGCCGGGCCAGGAGGGCCCGGACACCCCTGGGCGTGACGGAGACCCCCATCTTGATCCCCGGAGGGTAGGTGAAGGTGATATAGGGGATCACCCCCAACTCCTTTAAGAAGGCCCCCAGACCCTCGTCATCCTTCAGCTCTAACAGGGCCATCTCCAGGAAAGGAATGGCCCCCCGCATCTTACCCTGAAGGAGCATAAGGAACCCCATCATGGCTGCCACCTGGGGAGAGTCCTGTCCCTCCTGGAAGAAGAGGAAGGCCGAAAGGTTGTCCCCCTCCTGGTAGGCCTTGAGGGCCCAGAGAAAACCACACTGGTAGCTACCGTCGGAGCAGTGGCTGAAAATGCCGGGAAATACGGGACGCAAAAGGGGCCTGACCAGGTCTCTGGGGAGGTTCACCACCCCTATGGACGGGATCTCCAGGGACCTCCCCTGGCCGTACCAGTAACCCCTGGGGCTCTCCCCCAGAGCCACACCTCCCTCAAAGGGGCCTATCTCTCCAGGTTTAAAAAAAGGATCCACCCCGCCTCCCAGGTTTCAACGGTGATAGGGCAACAGCAAAAGGGGCACCTGCCAGCGCCCGCCTCCCCACGACAGCTCGGCCCTCCTACCTCCTCCAGAACACCCTGATAAACTTCTCCCCCTCGTTGTAACTGAAGTCCAGCTCCCCCTTGTGAGCCGAGTTCACCTTCTCGCCAATCCGCCGGGCCAGGTGGGGGTAGGTGACATAGATGGTGACCCCTTCCTCGTCCTCCTCCATCCACATGATGCGCTGGAGGGGCCTCAAGGCCTTGGCCTCCTCTTCCTCGTTCCTCACCAGGTTCATGATCTCCTCTCTGCGCTCCAGGAAGTAAGGCCCCTCCAGCCTCACAATCCCTCCGGGATACTTGTCTTCTATCCTCCGGCAGGCAGGACAGGACTCCCTGTTCACCTTTCCCTCTGGAGACAACCCGTTCCACGTCCATCTGCCGTCCTTAAACACCAACCCGCACTTCACGCAAACGGTTGGCTCGGGATACTTCCGATACTCATAGTAAGGAGTACCAGGATCGTCGCCACCGTACTCTTTCCTGCCCGCTGCATGGATGGGTCTACCCATCTTCCCCTCCTAGGTGAGATTTTCAAACCGACATATGAAATTTAAGACCCGAGGGGAAGCCACGCAATGGGAGAGAAGGGGCCATACCGGGGCTCACCCTTCCCGGGAGATCTTCTCGTACAGGTCCCTGCTATCGATTATCCTCCTGGCTTTAAACTCCGTTCTCTCCAGAGTGCCGGGGGGCACCATCTGCACCGTGGTTCTGAGACCCTTTATCCTCAACTCCTCCTCCAGCCTGGCCTTCAGCCTGGACACATGGGCCGGATCCAGGCCGGGGGCGTACTCCGCCTGGATGATGAGCTCGTCCATGGCCCTCTCCCTGGTGATAATGATCCTGTACTCGTCCCCAAAACCCTCTATGGACCTTATCACATCCTCAATGGCGCTGGGATAGACGTTCTCTCCACGCACCACAAACATGTCGTCGGCCCTTCCGTAGATCCCTTTGGGTAAGCGGGGATAGGTCCTTCCACAAGGGCAAGGATCGTCCACCCACATGGTGATATCCCCCGCCCAGAACCTGATCATGGGCTGGGACGTCCGCTCCAAATGGGTATAGACCGTCACCCCTTGGGATCCATAGGGCACTCGCCTCTTGGTATCAGGGTCCACCAACTCGGCATAGACTATGTCCTGATACAGGTGCATGCCCGTCCTGTACCCACACTCACAGTTTGACATCCAGGGGGTCATCTCGGCGGTGCTCCCTGAATCGATGCAGATACCCCCATAGGTCTCCTCTATCTTCCTCTTGGTGGAGGGGACCCCGGCCCCCGGTTCTCCCGAGAAGAAGAGGATCCTGAAGTTGAAGTCCTTGAGAGGGTCGTATCCCCTGGCCTTGGCCTTCTCCGCCATGTAGAGGGCATAGGAAGGTGTACCGTAAAAGACGGTGGGCTTGATCTCCTTCAACCACTCCAGGGCCCTCTCTGTTTGGCCGGGCACTCCGGCACCGAAGGGAAAGGCCGTTGCCCCCAGACGTTCCGTTCCCAGAAGGGCCCCCCAGCTCCCCCAGTAGAGACTGAAGAAGGAGCCTATAAAGACCGTATCCTCCGGCCTTACACCGAAGTTCCACATGCACCTGGCATGGGCCTCTGCTATACGCTCCAGGTCCTCCCTGCCCACGGCAAAGACCGTGGGCTTCCCCGTGGTCCCCGAGGTACCGTGGATTCTGCCCACCTCTCCTCGGGGGATGCAGAGATTGCTCCCAAAGGGTGGAAACTCCCTTTGATCCTCCCGGATATCCTCTTTGGTCACAAAAGGGATGTGCTCAAAGTCCTCCAGGGACCGGACATCCTCGGGTCTTATGCCGGCGGCGTCCCACTTTCGTCTGTAGAAGGGGGAATGCTCGTAGGCGTACTTGAGCTGGGCCCTCAACTTGGGCAGGATCACCCTTTCTTCCCTCTCCTGGGGATCCATGGTCTCCAGCTCTCTGTTCCAGTAGGGAGAGTCAGGAGAGGGCAGGTAAGACCTGTCGTACCTTGGTGGCCATTGCTTCTCCATGATCTAACCCTCCTCCCGGTTTAAAGGTTCCAAAGAAGCGGCCCTCTTCTCCCTCACCAGGGAGTAGATGGTCTCTACTATCTCTTCCATGGTGGTTCCAGGAAGGAAGGCCGCATCAAATCCCATCTCTTTTAATCTCTCCACATCCTGGGGGGGGAACACCCCTCCGATGAGAAAAACCATCTCCCCCACCAGGCCCCTCTCCCTGGCCAGAGTCATGAGGGAGGAGCCCAGGGTGAGGTGGGCCCCCGAGAGGCAGCTCACCCCCACCACATCCACCCCCTCCTGGAGGGCCACCTCCAGGATCTCGGGGGGTGAGGCGTTGCCCATGTACACCACCTCCATCCCTGCGGAGCTCAACCCCTTGGCCACGGTCAACACCCCCCGGTTATGGACATCCAGGCCCAGTTTGGCCAGAAGCACCTTGATCTTCCCCTCACCCATGTCTCACCCCCATCACCAGAACCCATGGGGCCTCCAGAGGCCATAGGCCTCTTTGAAGACCTTGAACATCTCACCCTCCGTGCACCTGGCTCTGGCACAATCCAGGCAGTAGGGAAGGATGTTCTCCTTCCTCCTGCAGGCATCCCTCAGGGCAGAGAGGGCCTCCTCAACCCTCTGACTGTCCCGGGTTGACCTCAACCTCTCCAATCTGGCCTTCTGCCTCTCCTCCACACCCTGGGGATAACGGAAGACGTCTATGTCGGGGAGCCTCTCGTCACTCTTATACACGTTGTAGGCCACCACCCTGATCTCACCTTTCTCCAGTCTCCTCTGTTGCTCGGCGAAATAGGACGCTATCTTCTTGTGGAGCATCCCACTCTCTATGGCAGCCACATACCCCCCCTCCCTCTCTATCTCGTCTATCTCGTCCAGGATCCTCTTCTCCATCTCACTGGTGAGGGCCTCCACATAGAAAGAGCCGCCCAGGGGATCAACCACATGGGTGATCCCCGTCTCCTCCTGGATGATCTGCTGGGTCCTCAAAGAGAGAAGGGCCGCCTCCTCCGTGGGGACGGAATAGGCCTCGTCGTAAGAGTCCACATGGAGGGACTGAGTACCGCCCAGCACGGCCGCCAGGGCGTGGTATGCGGCCCTGATGATATTGTTGAGAGGCTCCTGCTGGAAGAGGGAAACGCCAGAGGTCTGGACATGGCACCTCATCCACATGGCCCGGGGATTCCGGGCATGGAACCTGTACTTCATGATCTTGTACCAGAGCCTCCTCACGGCCCTGAGCCTGGCCACCTCCTCGAAGAAATCGTTGCCCACGGACCAGAAGAAGGCCAGCCTGTCCCCTATGTTGTCCACGCTGTACCCCCTGGACAGGAGGTCCTCCAGGGTCTCAATCCCGTTGGAGAGAGCCACGGCCATCTCCGTGATGCTGGAGGTGCCAAACTCCCTCAAGTTGTACCCGTTGAGGGTGATGTAGTTCCATCTGGGAACATGGGTCTTTATGAACTCGATGTTATCACACTGGATCCTGAAACAGTCCCTGGGAGGTATGTACTCGGAGCCGCTCCTCACCAGTTCCTCCATGGTGGTGTCGTTCTGGACGCTTCCCCTCAATCTGTCCCAGGGGATGCCCCTCTCCTCGGCCAGGACCAGGAACATGGAGAAGAGGATGGCCGTGTTGGAAGGGTAATGACTCACAATGGAGATGGTGACCTCGTCCAGGGGAATGTCCCTGAAGAGGAGGTCCATATCCTCCACGGAATCCACGCAGACACCGGACATGCCCACCTGCCCCGCAGCCATGGGGTCATCGGAGTCGTACATCTGGATGGTGGGAACGTCGAAAAGGACGTTGAGACCGGTGGCCCCGTGCTCCAGCATGAACTTGATACGGGCATTGGTGTCCTCGGGGGAGCCGAAGCCCGTGAGCTGGCGCATGGTGAACTTTTTCCCCCTGTACATGTTGGCGTGGATACCCCGGGTGAAGGGCTCCACACCGGAAAACCCCAGGTCCCTGAGATAGTCCAGGTCGGGGTTGGACAGGGGCGTATAGAGCAGCTCCCTGGGCACATCGGAACCCAGAACGGTGAGGGGCGTCTCCCTCCAGCTCTCCCTATCCCTCTCACCAACGGCAGAGGAGAACCACCTGACGAACTCCCGGCGTATCTCCTCCAGAGCCTCAGGACTGTATAGGGCCCTTCTATGCTGGGAAGAGAGGCACTCCTTCAGGATCTCCTTGGTGGTCTTCTCATTGGCACTCACCCTTATCACCCCCTTTTGAAGCTACCCTTCCGGGGGCCTGATCCCCCCGCTTCAGGGATGATGGATGGGGTCCCCCTTAAGGGCCTCTCCTACGATCTTCTGGACCTCTCTCTCCACATAGTGCATATGCTCCAGCATGCACCTGTAGGCCCTGTCGGGATCCTTCCCCTTTATGGCCTCGAATATGGCTATGTGTTGATTGAAAAGGTCCTCGTGGCTGGTGGGGTCGGTGTACATACGGGAGCGGACCTCGTATGTGACCCGCTCTATCATCTCGTAAATGCTGTTCATGATATGGATGAGCAGGGGATTGTGGGTGGCGTAGGAGATGGCGGAATGGAAGTTGGCGTCGGCCACGTAACCGATCTCCCCCCGTTTCTTGGCCTCCTCCATCTCCCTGAGGTACTCCTCCATCTGGGCGATCTCCTCCCCGGTCGCCCTCTCAGCGGCAGTGGCAGCAGACCAGGTCTCAAGGATCTTCCTCACCTCCACGATCCTGGGGAGCACGTAGACCCCCTTCTTTACGAAGTCTTGAAGACCTCCCTCTTCCATGTAGTCTCCTGCCAGGGACAGGACAAAGGTCCCCTTCCCCTGGATATTCTCCAGATACCCCATGGCAACGAGGCGGCTGATGGCTTCCCTCAGCACAGGCCTGCTCACGCCCATGGTCTCCGCCAGCTCCCTCTCGGGAGGGAGGCGGTCCCCCGGCTTCAATTGACCAGAAAGGATGAGTTCCCTCACATGCTCCACAATCTCGTCACTGATCTTCTTGGATCTGATCCTTCTGAACAACTCTGGACTATTCATCTCCCACCATAACCTCCAAAGGGTGTTGGGCTCTTATTCCCATCTCCTGCCTGGCCAGCCCCTGGGTGATCTGCAGGGCACACCCGGGACAGCACGTAAAGACGGCTTTTATGCCTTTGGCCCTGATCTCTGAAACCTTGGGCGAAAGGATATCCATTGAAGTGTCCGGATTCTTGAGGGCGAAGGTGCCCCCAAAACCACAGCAACCCTGATTCTCCAGCTCCACCCACTCCCCGGGGAGCCTGCTCTTCAGGAACTCCGCCATAAAACCGGGTTGAGGGTAATGGCAGGGTACATGGTAGGTTATGGGTCCCACCCCCTCCAGGGAGACCTCCTCTCCCAGACCCTTTTCAGCCACATACTGGAGAAGGTCCATCACCGCCAGGGAAGGCTCCACATCAGCCAGCCTGGGACCTATTTCAGAGAGTCCATAGAGGCAGGTGGGACACAGGGTCACCACGCAGGAGGCCTCCACCGCCCCCATGGTCTCCCAGTTCCTTTTTACCAGGTCCCTCATCAAGCCCCCCTGGCCCATGCTCCCCGCGGGAATCCCGCAACAGACATTCTCCGGGGGGACCCACACAGAAACCCCTCTCCTGGTGAGATAGGCCAGAGCCAGGTCTCCCCACCAGTCGAAGATGTAGTTCACGGCGCACCCGGGATACAGGATCACCCTGTCCCTCTCCCCGGAGGCCCGGTGCCATCCCCTTTTCCTGGAGATAAAGGGCGACGAGGCAGGTCGAACCACGGCCCTGGGATACAAGGGAGGCTGGTACACCTTCTCCGCCACCTCCCTGCCCGTGGCCCTCACCAGGGCCCCTCCCAAAGCGGTGGCTGCCGCCGTCAAGCCAGAGTGCTTCAGAGCCATGGAGAGGAGGAACCTCTGGTACCAGGGAAGACCCTTTATGCCCCTGAGGACCTCCCTGGCCCTGAAGAAGATGTAGTCCGTCTCCACCCCGCTGGGGCAGTTCTCCGCGCAGCGTCTACAGAGCAGGCAGTACTCCAGGTGACCCGTGATCCTCTGAGCCTTCTCCAGCCTCCCCTGGTGTATGGCTTCCAGTAAAGCCAGCTTGCCCCGGGCCACGGAAGGCTCCAGGGCCTCCACCTGGTAAAGGGGACAGACCCCCTGGCAGAAGCCACACTTCATGCACTTGAGGAGGAGCTCCTCCAGCTCCTTAATCCCTCTCAAGGTCTCTCTCATAGGCAGCCACCAGCTTCTGGGGATTGAAGATCCCCCGGGGATCCACCCCCTCCTTGAGCCGCTTCATGAACCTTATGGTGCCCTCCCCCACCTCCTTCACCAGAAAGGGAAGCTTGGCCACGCCTATGCCATGCTCTCCACTGAGGGTGCCCCCCAGATCCAGAGCACCCTGGAAAAGCTCTTTTATAGCCTCCTCCACCCTCTCCATCTCCCCCCTGTCCCGGCTGTCGGTGAGGAAGGTGGGATGGAGATTCCCGTCTCCCGCATGGCCAAAGGTGCCTATCAACAGGCCGTACCGCCCCCGGATCTCCTCTATCTTGGCCATCATGGCTGGAATCTGGCTTCGGGGCACTGTCACGTCCTCCAGGATGAGGGTGGGCTTGAGGCGGGCCAGAGAACTGAGGGCCTTGCGCCGGGCCAGCCACACCTCGTCCCTCTCGGCCTCCGTCTGGGCAACCTTCACCTTTCCCCCCAGCCTCTCACAGATGGTGGCCACCTCCCCATACTCGTCCTCCACCTGGCCGGGATGGCCGTCCACCTCGATGAGCAAGAGGGCCCCTGCATCCGTGGGCAAATCCACGCCCGTAGCCTCCACCACGGCGCCAATGGTGAAGCTGTCCAGGACCTCCAGGGTGACGGGGAGGACATGGGCCGCAATTATGGCCGACACGGCCTCGGAAGCTTTCATAATGTCCTGATAGACCACCATCATGGACTTCCTGGCCCCGGGAGGGGGAATGATCTTCAGGACTGCCTGGGTGAGGACCCCCAGGGTTCCCTCGGAAGCCACCATGAGACCGGACAGGTTGTAACCCGTAACGCACTTCACCGTCCGGGCACCCCCCACCACCCTCTCACCGTTGGCATCGTAGAAAGTGACTCCCATGACATAGTCCTTGGTCACCCCGTACTTGAGGCCCCGGAGTCCCCCGGCATTCTCCATGATGTTGCCCCCAATGGTGGAGACAGACATGCTGGCGGGGTCCGGGGGATAGAAGAGCCCCACTCTCTCCACAGCAGCCGCCAGCTTGGCCGTCACCACCCCAGCCTGGGCCACCACGTAGAGATCCTCCCTGTTCACCTCCAGAATACGGTTGAGTCCCGTGGTGAGAAGCACCACCCCCCCTTCCACGGGCACCACGCCGCCACTCAGGTTGGTCCCCGCCCCCCTGGGCACCAGAGGGATCCCTTCCCGGGCGCAGAGAAGAACGATTCTGGCCACCTGTTCCTCTTCCGTGGGGCGCACCACCAGATCGGGATTGCACGGGGGTAAAGGGGTGGCATCGTAGCTGTAACAGAGAACGTCCTCAGGATTCTCCCAGAGGTTCTCTCTCCCCACAATGGAGAGCACCTCTCTCTTAAATCCCTTGCTCACCATGTCGGCATCTCCTCATCTCAGGGCCACGGAGGGTAGCCAGGTTATCACGCTGGGAAAGAGGGCACAAATAGTGAGGCCTATCATCTGGAGAATGACGAAAGGCACAATCCCCCGGTAGATATGGTTCATGGTCATGCCCTCGGGGGCCACCCCCCGGAGATAGAAGAGGGCATAGCCGAAAGGCGGGGTGAGAAAGGACATTTGAAGGTTGACGCAGACCATCAAGGCGAACCAGAGGGGATCGAAACCCAACTGGCTGGCAATGGGGGTGAAGACGGGGATACATATGAGCAGGATCCCCAGCCAGTCCACAAACATGCCCAGGAAGAATATCACGGCCATCATGATGGCAAAGACCACCCACCTGTTTCCGCTGAGGCTCAAGAGGAATTCGGACACCACCCTGCCACCACCTATGCCCATGAAGACGGAACTGAAACAGTTTCCGCCTATGAAGAGGACCATCACCATACACGTGGTCTTCAGGGTGGCGAGAGAGGCCTCCTTTAGTGTTTTGTAGTTGAGATTCCTGTAGGCCAGGGCCAGGAGCATGCTCCCCAGAGCACCCATACCCGCTGCCTCGGTGGGAGTGGCGATACCGGCCATAATGCTCCCCAGAACCACGAAAATGAGGGCAATGGGGGGAAAAAGGGAAAAGGCACCCATCTTCCACTTTTCAGCGGCGGAGTATTTGTCCCTCTCCTCCTTGGGTAAAGGAGGGCCCCACTGGGGCTTGAACCAGCACAGAACGGCGACGTAGATCATATAGAGACCCGACAGGATAAGCCCGGGGAAGATGGCCCCAACGAAGAGCTTGCCCACGGAAAGCCCCACCAATCCCCCATAGACCACCAGCATGATACTGGGAGGGATGAGAATGCCCAGGGTGCCACCGGCGCAGATCACCCCGGCGGTGAGATCGGGCTTGTATCCCTTCTGGATCATGGAAGGAGCTGCCAGTAGTCCCATGGCCACCACGGAGGCACCGATGATTCCCGTGGATGCGGCGAAGATGGTACACACCACGATGGTGGCCAGGGCCAGCCCCCCCCTCACTGGTCCCATAAGGATGTGGAGGGAGTGGTAGAGCCTCTCGGCCACCCCTGAATAGTTGAGCATCTGGGCCATGAAGATAAAAAGGGGAATGGCCACCAACACATAGTTGGTCATAATTCCCCAGGTCTTGTTGGCGAAGAGATAGAATAAGGCCTCCCAGTCGCCTCCCCAGCCCAGATAGCCAAAGAGCACGGCTATGGCGCCCAGGGAGAAAGCCAGGGGATGACCCAGAAAGAGAGCGATAAAGAGAGCAACGAACATAAGAACGGTGAGGGTCTCGGGAGAAAAATGCATCTTTTATTCCCTCCTCAACTCTCGAATGTCCTGCAGGAACTTGGCGATACCCTGGAGGAAAAGAAGGGCGAAGCCTATGGCCATGAGGGTCTTTATGGGATAGATAGGGGGACGCCATGCCGACCAGCTGTGCTCCTTTAAGCTCCAGGAAGCCAAGGCGTATCTAATGGACTCGTATGTTATGATCCCCACGAAGGGGAGAAAGAGAAGGAGAAAGGTGATGATCCTCATCCAGAGCTTGGGCTTTCTGGGTAGCCTGTCCACCACCACATCTATAGCCACGTGGCCATCGTGGAGGTGGGTATAGGCCGCCCCCAACATGAAGTGCACACCGTAGATATAGGTGGAAAGTTCAAAGCCCCAGCTGGTGGGGCTGTTAAAGACGTACCTCCTCACCACCTCGTAGGCCACAACGAACACCATGGGCAAGATGAGGAAACTGGTCACAATACCCACCCGCTCGTTGATCCAATTCACCCCTCTGATGAAGAAATCCATGCCTACCCTCCCACAACAAAAGGGGAGAGAGACTCAAAAGGTCCCTCTCCCCGAAGAATTCCTCCCGTCACTGATATATCTTCCCCTTGAGGAACATCTCCCTGGGCCAGGGAGTGACCCCGCTGCGCATCTCCCTCCAAGGAGCAAAGTCTCTCTTGAACTGTTCCTGGGAGTCCAGCACTTTCTTCACATCGGGGTATTTGGCAGCCAGCTCGTCCATGTATTTGAAGGCCGTTTTCGCGAACTCCACGATGGTTTTGTCATCCATCCTCACAAACTTGATGCCGTCCTTCTGGAAGAGCTTTATGGCCTTGGCGTTGAGGTTCTCCGTCCATGCCTCGGACCAGAGCTGGGTCTCCATGGCAGCGATCTGAATGATGGCCTTCAGGTCATCGGGTAGGCTCTCATAAGCCTTCTTGTTGATGATGATCTCACACTGAACGGCGGGCTGATGGACCCCGGGCTCGATCACGTACTTGGTGATCTCCTGAAAGCCCATGGGATAGTCGATGGCCGGAGTGGAAAACTCGGCGGCGTCCACCACCCCCCTGTCCAGGGCCAGATAAACCTCACCACCGGGCAGAGGACTCACAGAGACACCTAGACGGGTGAGAATGTCCATGTACCACCCCACGGTCCTCACCCTCATGCCCTTGAAGTCCTCCATTTTGGTGGCCTTCTTGTTGGAGAAGAGACCCATCTCCTGACCGCCGTTGCCACCGGGAAAGACCACCAGGTTATAGGGGGCATAGAGCTTGTTCCACATCTTCATGCCCCCCCTGGCGAAGAGCCAGATGTTGTAGCCCTCGTAGTCCAGTCCGTAGGGCACGGAGGCAAAGGCCACAAAAGCCTCGTTCTTTCCCTTCCAGTAACCAGACCAGTCATGTCCCGCCTCTACCACCCCCTTGCTCACAGCGCTGAAGGTCTCCATGGCAGGCACAATGGCTCCAGCGGGATAGACGGTGATATCCAGCCTACCTCCACTAGCAGCCCTCACCGAATCGGCAAAATGGACGGCGTAGTCGTAGAACAGGAGACCAGGGGTCCAGGTGGTCACCATCCTCCAGTGGTACTTCTTGTGGGAGGTGGTCCATTTCTTGTTCTTCCACAGCTCGTGGCGCTTATCCTTCCCTATCTTGGTTCTCACCTTCTTCCTGGCAGCCATACCCGATGGAGAGATAAGGAAGATGGAGAGAACCAGCACCCCCATCACCATCCCAAACCTCTTCCAAAAACGCCCCTTCATGAAACACCCCCTGCTGGTTGTTATGGTAAGACCATTTCTACAAATGGGTGGTCAGGTTGTCAACCCCCGGAAGAAAATACGCATATTCACCTGCAAGAACATATACTTGAAAAGGAGCATCCGTTCCATGTAACATTAGGTCGAGTGGTATTACCAAATAGTCGGAGGTATAGAAATGCTTTTTGAAGAGCTACTATCCAGGTTCATAAAGCAGTTCGAGGCCTTTGACGGAGTCTTTCTCTTCCCCAGAGATGAGATCTCCCTGGAAGAGGCCCTGGAAGGGATGGTGAAGGACGAGGAGATCGCCACCTTCGCCATCTCCCAGGAGACCCCCAGGTACCAGATCCTCAGGGAAGGCTTGACGAAAATGGGAGTGAAGGAGTCCCACGACTACCCCTCCCTGGACCTGGGCATCACAAAGGCCCATGGAGCCGGGGCCGAGACGGGCACCCTGGCCTTCGCCTTCAGAAAGGAAGAGGACCATCTCCTCACCTCCCTACCCAGGGTACACCTGGCCGTACTGGAAAAGGAGAACCTCTGCCCCCACATTGCCCAGGCCACCCTTCCCCACCTGAAAGAAGAGGATCCTCCCCGCTATATCTCCCTGGTAACAGGGCCCAGCAGGACAGCAGACATAGAACTCACCACGGTGACCGGGGTCCACGGACCGGAGAAGCTATACCTCGTGGTGGTGTGATCATGGGCGTGTGGAGAGACCTCAAGGGGTACGTGGCCAGCTGGGAGCGGCTCCAGGCGGTGGCCACAAATAGGACCTTGAGAGAGGCCCTGGAGCGGGCCATGAACCGATTTGCCCAGGGCAGGGAAAAGGCCCTGGGTGAATGGGGCGACTTTCAGGCCTGGGTGGAAGAGGGAAAGGAGAGAAAGGACAGGGCCCTGGCCCAGGCCGACCAACTCTGGGAACAGGTGAAGAAGGGCCTGGAAGAACGGGGAGGAAAGGTCTTCATGGCATCCGACGCTTCCGCTGCCCGGGAGTACATAGGTGAGGTGGCCCGGGCATCGGGAGGCAACCTGGTGGTGAAGGGCAAGTCCATCACCAGTGAAGAGATAGAGCTCAACCCCTACCTGGCCTCCCTGGGGCTGGAGGTTGTA
>JALUVF010000039.1 GCA_027020915.1 bacterium | reverse complement strand
GCCCTTCTGGCTATCCCCTTCTTCATCCTCCTGGGCAGCCTGGCGGAGAAGAGCCTCCTGGCCGAAACCCTCATAGACCTGGCCGAGGAGATCATCGGCTTCGTCCCTGGAGGCATGGCCGCCGTCACCGTATTCGCCTCCATGCTCTTCGCCACGGCATCGGGATCGGGGCCAGCCACGGTGGCAGCCATCGGGTCCATCACCATCCCCGAAATGGAGAAACGGGGATACTCCAGCAGATTCGCCATAGGTACGGCGGCCTCAGCCGGGGCCCTGGGTCCCATCATCCCCCCCAGCATTCCCCTCATCATCTACGGAGTGGTGGCCAACCAGTCCATCACCAAGCTCTTTTTGGCTGGTCTGGGGGCGGGTCTTCTCTTCGCCTTCATGCTCATCGTCTACTGTATCTTCAGGGCCAAAGCAGACAGGGTCCCCGTCACGGGTAAAAGGCCCAGCCTCAAAAAGATCGTCACGGCCATGTGGAAGGCCAAGCTGGCCCTGGGTATCCCTCTCATCGTCCTGGGAGGCATCTACTCGGGGATCTTCACCCCCACAGAATCGGGAGCCATCGGCTGTCTCTACGTCATTCTGGTGGGCTTCATCATCAGGACCCTGTCCCTGAAGGACCTCCATGACGCCCTCTTCTCTGCTGCCAAGGCCTCGGCCATGATCATGTTCGTCATCGCCGCCGCCGCCCTCTTCGCCTGGCTCATGGCCGTGGGAAGGGTGCCCCAGATCGCCGCCAAGGCCATCCTGGCCTTCTCCCATAACAAGGTGGTGTACCTCATCTTCGTCAACATCCTGTTTCTCATCATCGGCTCCGTCCTGGACACCCCGGCGGCCATCGTCATCATGGTGCCCATACTGGCCCCCATAGCTTACAAGTTCGGGATCAATCCCATCCACTTCGGGGCCGTGGTGGTGGTGAACTTCGTCATCGGCTACATCACCGCTCCCTTCGGCTACAACCTCTTCGTGGCCCAGAGCATCACGGGCAAGAGCATGGAGGAGGTGACGGCGGCTGTCACGCCCTTCCTCATCATCTGCATCCTGGGACTGCTCATCATCACCTACGTGCCCCAGATCACCCTCTTCTTCCCGGGGCTCATAGGAAAATGAGGAGAAGGATCATGGTAGAGGCGGCAAAAGAGATTCTTGAGGGAGCCTACGACCTCCACGTCCATTCAGCCCCCGACGTGGTAGAGAGGAGACTGGACGACATAGGGCTGGCCCGTGAAGCCCGAAAATGGGGTATGGCGGGTCTGGTCATCAAGAACCACATCTTCGAGACAGCCTCCCGGGCCTCCATAGCCCGCCGTGTGGTGGAAGATATGAAAATCCACGGCGGCATAGTGCTAAACTACACCGTGGGGGGTCTCAACCCCCATGCCGTGGAGGCCTGCCTGGAACTGGGGGGTAAAGTGGTGTGGATGCCCACCATAGATGCTCGAAACCACAAGACCAAAACGGGCCGGAGAGGGGGTATCTCTCTCCTGAATGAAAAGGGAAGGCTCAGGGAGCCCGTAGGCCAGATCCTGGAACTCATAAAAAAACGGGGCGCTGTCCTGGCAACGGGCCACCTCTCCCTGGTCGAGATAAGGGCACTGGTGAGTGAAGCCAAGGCTATGGGGGTTCAGAAGATAGTCCTCACCCACCCCGAGTTCTGGATCACCAGAATCCCTATAGAAGCCCAAAAAGAGCTGGTTCGCAAAGGAGTTTTCATAGAGAGGTGCTACTACTCCTGCACCCTGAAGGGCCAAAACCGAATAGCCCCAGAAGAACTGGCCCACCAGATTCGGGAGGTGGGCCCAGCCGCCACCATCCTGGCCTCAGACCTGGGACAGAAGGATAATCCCCCGCCCCCGGAAGGTTTAAAAAACATGGTGGAGGAGCTCCTCCAGAGGGGCCTGAAGAAGCAAGCCTTGGTCACCATGCTCAGGAACAACCCCCGGGACATATTGGACTAATCTTCAGGAAGTTCACTAGAGAGCCTGCCTGGAATGGCGAGCTCTCTGTGTCCGGTACATCATCCCCAAGCCCCCCAAGGGCAGCGGTTTGATCAATCACCCGCAAATATCTTCCCGGTTCATTATGTTGTAAGGGTCTATGAACTCCTTTATGGCCTTGTGGAAGGTGATGACAGCGGCTAGTCTGTGGGTGGGGATCCCCGGCCTTGGCCTTTACCTAAAAAATGCCCGGTCCCTGGCGGGACCGGGCCAATTCAACGACCGGGAGAGAAGGTTATGAAGAGGATGGGCAGTGGGTGGTGCTCTGGGTGTATGGGACCTCCCATTCCTGAAGCTCTTCCTCTCGGTAGTCCAGGAAGGGGATGGGCTCTTCTAAATCCCTTCCGGGTTCGTAGTCAAATATGGCCCTGGTTCTGTCCCCCACCATGGCAAAGAGGCGGGAGACGGGTACGGCATTGGGACAGGCATCTTCGCAGGCCCCACAGGAGACGCAGGAGATGCTCATGTGGTTCATCCTCCCCGTGTGGAAGAGGAGGGTGTCGGGCATGAACCGAAGGGCCCCTTTGCGCCTGGCCCTCATGAGGTAGTTATGGGGGGCCACCTTCAGGGCGTCGGACTCGAAGAAACACTCCCTGCAGAAGCAGATGGGGCACACCCTCATGCAGTTGTGACAGTTGATGCAGTTGTGGAGGGTGGCCAGGAGGGCATCAGGTCCTGAGACCTGGGGGCCAAACTCCTCCTTGAAGTAGGCCTCCCTCTCCTGGATACGCTTCAGGGTGAGCTCCTTTACAGCCTCATCCCTTGAGGAGAGGTCCGCCTCCCCCTGGTACCCCAGGCCCTTCAGGGCCTGCTCCCCCTGGGGGGTGTGGGCCACCAGATAGAAGCTCCCCTGGGGTGCTCCCAGGAAACCCACTTCTATGTCGGCCCATTCCCCGGTGAATCTCTTACACACCTGGCACAGGGGTTTGGACCCGGAAAGGGGGAAATCCTCCAGGGCCTCTTTCAGGGCAGCGTCCATCTCCCCTCTGTCGCCTTCCAGATAGCCTTGGAGGGGATAGACCCCGGGACAGTCAAAGCTGATGGTGAGTAGCCCCTGGGGTTTCACCTGGTTGAGCTTCACCAGCTCCCTCATGGCCGCCAGTTCACAGGGGCGAAGGACCACGGCGGTAGGTATCTCCACGGGCCCCTTCCTGGTGAGCCTGGAGACCACCCTTCCCCCCTGGACAGACATTACCGGGGCCACGGGCCAGGCCTCGTCCAGCCTCCCGGGCTCCTTCACCAGGAGATGGGCAAAGGACTCTCCCGTGGGCACCTTAAAGGGCACCAGTACAGCTCCCACCACTTCCTTTTCCAGAAGGGCCTTGAGAAACCCCTTGAAGCCT
>JALUVF010000038.1 GCA_027020915.1 bacterium | reverse complement strand
ATATCCCCCGGCGCATCGAGGTGTGGATGAGCCATGGGGACCGCATCCTGGAGCCCCCTCCCGGTTTTCAGGTCCTGGCCAGGACGGCCAACTCCCCCAAGGCCGCCATGGCCCACAGGGAGAAGAAGCTCTACGGACTCCAGTTCCACCCGGAGGTGGCCCACACCCCCATGGGAAAGGGGATCCTGGCAAACTTCGTATTCACCATTTGCCGTTGCTCCCCCACCTGGACCATGGAGTCTTTCCTGGAGAAGAGTGTCCAGGAGATCCGGAAGCGGGTGGGAAGGGAGCGGGTCATCTGTGCCCTCTCGGGAGGGGTGGACTCCAGTGTGGTAGCTCTCCTGGTCCACAGGGCCATTGGAAACCAGCTCACGTGCATATTCGTGGACAACGGCCTCCTGCGTGCGGGAGAGGCGGAAAGGGTCATGGAGACCTTCGCCCGCCACTTCCAGATGGACGTGAGATTGGTGGACGCCTCGGAAAGGTTCCTGGAAAAGCTGAAGGGCGTCGTGGACCCCGAAGTCAAGAGAAAGATCATAGGCGAGGAGTTCATCAGGGTCTTCGAAGAAGAGGCCGGTAAGCTGGGAGAGGTCAAGTTCCTGGCCCAGGGCACCCTCTACCCCGACGTCATAGAGAGCGTCTCGGTGAAGGGACCATCGGCCACCATCAAGAGTCATCACAACGTGGGAGGCCTGCCGGAAAAGCTCTCATTCCAGCTCCTGGAACCCCTGAGGGAGCTCTTCAAGGACGAGGTGAGAGAACTGGGCAGGCTCCTGGATCTACCCCAGGAGATCGTGGGGCGCCACCCCTTTCCCGGCCCCGGACTGGCCGTGAGGATCGTGGGCGAGGTGACCAGGGATAGGCTACGCATCGTGAGAGAAGCCCACACCATCGTGGAAGAGGAGATCAAGAGGGAGGGCCTGTACCACAGAATATGGCAATCCTTCGCCGTGCTCCTCCCCATAAAAACGGTAGGGGTCATGGGGGACGAGCGCACCTACGAACACGTGATAGCCGTCAGGGCCGTAGAGAGCCTGGACGGCATGACCGCCGACTGGGTGAGGCTACCCTATCCCCTCCTCGAAAGGCTCTCCAACCGCATCATAAACGAGGTAGAGGGAGTGAACAGGGTGGTCTATGACATCAGCTCCAAACCCCCCAGCACCATCGAGTGGGAGTGACCCCCCTAGAACTGGTTCTCGCTGGGCACCACCAAGCCGGATAGGATGGCGTACCTCACCATGGAAGCCGTGTTCTTAAGGGCCAGTTTTCTCATGATATTGGCCCTGTGGGTGTTGGCCGTCCTCACACTGATATTGAGGATTCCGGCTATCTCCTTGCCCGTGTAACCCATAGCTATGAGCTTGAGGACCTCCTTCTCCCTGGGAGAGAGATAACCGCCCCTGCGGCGCTTTCTCCCCCCTTTGGAGAGGAGGTTTTCGCCCTGGGCCACTCGAGAGAGGGTCTCCAGAAGGGAAGAGATGTCCTCATCCTTCACCACATAGGCCGAAGCACCCGAATCCCTGGCCTGGTCCTGGAACTCCTTCTTTCCGTACATGGTGAGCATCACCACCTTGGTCTCGGGGAGAAACTCTTTGATGAGGCTACACACCTGGAAACCGTCCAGATCGGGCAAGGCCACATCCACCAGGACAAGATGGGGCCGGGTCTCCCTCACCTTCTCTACAGCCTCTTCCCCCTTGGCCGCCTCTCCCACCACCTGGAAACGACCACCGCCCTCGTCCACGAGGATCCTCTTCAATCCCTCCCTGAAGAGGGAGTGGTCATCAACAATGAAAACCCTCACACTCTCCATACTCTCCCCCACTGCATGATGGTACAAATCTCCTTCTTCCCCCCATCGGTCATCTTATCTACAACACAATTTCACTAAAAAAACAACCCTAAATTCATTATACCCCCATAACGGCCTTGAGACCCCTATCCAAAGAGGCTAAACTCGCCCCCATGGGGCTGCTCAAGGTTGTCGTTGATCGCCAGGTTCTTAGAAACAATTTTAAGGAGATAAGGAGACTCCTTCCGAGCTCCGTCTCCATAGGAGCCGTGGTCAAATCCCAGGCCTACGGCCACGGCATGGTGGAGTGCGCCCGGATCTTTTCCCGGGAGGGTGCCCGCTTCCTCGTCGTCTCTCTCATAGACGAGGGTATTGCCCTGAGAGAAGCGGGATTGAAAGGGCCCATCCTCCTCATAGGAGGCATATGGCCTCAAGAGGCCCAGGAGTGCATAAGGTACGGGCTCACCCCCGTGGTCAGCGGCCTGGAACCCCTAGAAGCCCTCTCCCAAGGGGCCAGAGCCCTGGACCAGGAGGCCCGGGTCCATGTCAAGGTGGACACGGGCATGGGGCGTCTGGGGGTACCCACGGAAGAATGGCGGGACTTCCTGAACCAGGCCCTCTCCTATCCAGGAGTAGTAGTGGAGGGCCTCATGTCCCACTTCTCCGTGGCCGACAGCACGGAAAGCAGCGATGTGGCCTACACCGCCCAACAGATGGAGACCTTCAAAAACATAGTGGAAGAGGCCCGGGAAAAGCTGCCCCACCTCAAATGGGTCCATCTGGCCAACTCGGCGGCCACCCTCCAACTCCCCCAGACCCACTGGAACCTAGTGAGGCCCGGCATCAGTCTCTACGGAGGCATACGCATTCCCCACCTCAGACTCAGAGAAGCCATGGAAGTCTCCAGTCGCATCCTGCATCTGAAACAGGTCCCCGGGGGGCGGTTCTTGAGCTATGGCAGGGCCTTCAGGACGGCCCGGAAGACTCTAGTGGCTGTGGTTCCCGTAGGTTACGCCCTGGGATACCTCCGCACCCTCTCCAACAGAGGAGAGATGCTGGTGAGGGGAAGCCGGGCCCCTGTCATAGGAAGGGTCTGTATGGACCTCACCCTCCTGGATGTTACCCACATCCAGGAGGTCAAAATAGGGGACCCCGTTATCATCATGGGAGGGCAGGGCAAGGAACGTATCACCGTCTTCGACCTGGCCCACTGGATGGACACCATCACCTACGAAGTGTTCTGCCTCTTGGGAGGCTCCCACACCGGAAACCGGGAGTACATCAACTAGAGGAAACCCTCCAAGGTTCAATAACGCCCGGTGAACGGTCCCCTACGCCCTGGGATGGCTCCTCTTGTAGATCTTCTCCAGATGGGCCCGGGCCACATGGGTGTAGATCTGGGTGGTGGAGAGGTCGGCGTGGCCCAGAAGCTCCTGGACGGCCCTCAGGTCCGCCCCCCTCTCCAGGATGTGGGTGGCAAAAGAATGGCGGAGGGTGTGGGGGGAGATATCCTTGGCTATACCCACTTCCCTGGCGTACCCTTTCACTATCTGCCAGAACCTCTGGCGGGTC
>JALUVF010000037.1 GCA_027020915.1 bacterium | reverse complement strand
CGCAGCCACCTGGGCGATACCCGAACCCATGGTGCCCGCACCCACCACGCCTATGGTCTTGACGTCATCCGCCTTCATACCCCCACCTCCTGCCTTTTTAGTCTTGCTTAACACCTTTGGATTAAGCTTTCAACGAAGGAGCACACCCCGCCCCACATAAGGGAAAAGACTGAAAGATCCCTCCCCTCCCTTCCGCTCATTGAAAGGGGTCCCCTTTCCGTCTATTCTTAATCCCCATGAGGGATCGTTTGAAGAAGGCCCTGGAGCTAGTCTCCTCTGTAATCAGGGGAAAGGACCGGGAGGTCCAGATCTCCGTGGCAACCCTCCTGGCTGGAGGGCACCTCCTTCTGGAAGACCTGCCAGGAACAGGGAAGACCACCCTGGCCCTGGCCCTGGCCCGGGTGACGGGATGCTCCTTTGCCCGGGTCCAGTTCACCAACGACCTCATGCCCTCAGATGTCCTGGGTACCGAGGTCTTTCTCAGTACCGAGGGGAGGTTCGTCTTTAAACCAGGACCCGTATTCCACAACATCCTCCTGGCCGACGAGATCAACCGGGCCACCCCCAGGACCCAGAGCGCTCTCCTGGAAGCCATGGGAGAGGGAAAGGTCTCCATGGGAGGAGAGACCTATCCCCTCCCCACCCCATTCTTTGTCATTGCCACCCAGAACCCCCTGGAGCTCTACGGCACCTTTCCCCTCCCCGAGTCCCAGCTGGACAGGTTCATGGTCCGCCTGGAGATGGGATACCCCGAGAAGGGCCTGGAGGCAGAGATCGTCTCCCACGATGGACACTACACCATGGCCCAGGAGCTCCCCCCCCTCCTCGCCCCCCAGGAAATCCTGGAGGCCCAGAGAGAGGTGGGAGAGGTGGAGGTCTCATCCAAGATCCTGGACTACATCATGGAGATCACCGAGGGCACCCGAAGGAAGGATCGCTTCAAATACGGCCTCTCCACCCGGGGAGCCATCGCCCTCAAGAAGATGGCCCAGGCCCGGGCCTACCTGGAGAACAGGGACTATGTCATCCCCGAAGACGTGAAGGGTTCCTTCCCCTATGTGGCTTTCCACAGGCTGGTCCCTCCGGGAGAATACAAGGAAGAAGAGAGGCTGGGATACCTCCTGGACTTCCTGGCCTCCATCCCCCCACCCCTGTGAGGTTCAAGAAGAGATACCGGGTAAAGATCACCAGATGGGGATACCTCTACATCCTCATCACCATAATCATCGCCCTGGGAGCGGCCAACACGGGCAACAACCTCCTATACCTCCTCTCTTCCGCCCTCCTGGCCCTCATGATGGTCTCGGGCATCTCCTCCATGGTGAACCTCCTGGGTCTGGAAGTGACCATCTCTCCACCCCGGGAGGTCTTTGCCTCCCAACCGGCGCCCTTCAGGGTGGTGCTCAACAGGCGCAAAGGGCACCTCCCCTCCACCCTGGTGGGCGTGAGGGCCCTGGGCTCCAGGATCAAGGGCATCATCGTACCCCCCCATGGAAAAGAAGAGGCCATCCTCTGGCTCACCTTCCCCCGACGGGGCAGGGCCCGGCTCCGGGAGGTGGAGGTCATCTCTGCCTTTCCCTTGGGATTCTTCACAAGGAGCCGAGTTCTGGAGGTGAACCTGGACTTTCTCGTCTTTCCCAGGCCCATACCCACCCCCCTGAAGCTGGGCGAAGGCAGGGGACCACAAGACTACATCCAGGGTCGAAAGCGGGGCCATGGAGACGAGATCTTGGAGCTGAGGCCCTACAAAGACGGTGACCCCATCAAAAGGATGGACTGGAAGGCCACAGCCAGGAGGGGAGAACTCATTGTCCGGGAAATGGTGGACACCCGGGGGGACAGGGTCATCATCCAGGTGATGAGGGGAACCGGGGACTGGGAAGAGACCCTGGGAAAGGCCACTTATCTGGTCCTGGAGAGTGCCAAGAGGGGCATGGCCGTGGGTCTGATACTCCCTCACGTCTCCCTCAGGCCCCACCGGGGGGAGAGGCACCTCAACGCCCTACTGGAGGCCCTGGCCCTGGCTTGAGGAGGGATGGATGCCACCCTTAAGGATAGCCCGGTATCTCCTCTTTTTCTCATTGGCCCTGGGATTGATCTCTGTAGCCCGGGAGGTGAGCCCCCTTTACTCTCTCCTCACCCTGGCCTCCCTGCTGGTGGGACTGATCATGGAAGAGAAAGACCTCCCCCATCTCCCCGCCCTCCCCGTCACCCTGGGGGCCTTCGTCCTCATCCTGGTCACCCTCAGCGGGATGCATCTCCAGGTCTTCTTCAGCAGGATCATGGGCATCCTCTTCATTCTCATTTCGGCCAAGCTCCTCACAGGAAAGAAGGTGAGGGACTACCTCCAGCTCTTCCTCCTTTCTCTCCTCCTCATGGCAGGGGCCGCCGTGGTGAGGTGGGGGATGGAGTTCGGCCTCCTTCTGACGGCCAACATCTTTCTCCTCCTCACGGGCCTCGTCTTTCTCTTCGCCTCCACGGAGAGGGAGACCCTCTCCTCCAGAGAGGTCCAGACCCTTTTCCTATGGGGAAGCATCATGTCCCTGGTCCTCCTCCCCGCCACCGCTCTCTTCTTCCTCATCCTCCCCCGCCCCTCCATCGCCCTCACCCCCGGGTGGGCCGGGGGGAAAAGGGCCAGCTCAGGGTTTGGAGAGAAGATCAGCCCGGGCAGGGTGGAAAACATAAAAAGGGACACCTCCGTGGCCATGAGGGTGGAGTGGCTCCAGGGCCCCCGTCCTCCCCGGGAGAGCCTCTACTGGAGGGGTAAAATCTATGGGGACTATCGCCAAGGGGTGTGGAAGACGCCCCCCATGAAAAGAAGGAGGATATCCCTCCCACCCCTTCCCCAAGGGGAGAGAGTGACCTACAGGATATTCCTGGAACCCCAGGAGAGCAGCGCCCTCTTCACCCTGGGGATACCCTTGGCGGTGAATCTCGCCGGGAAAAGGACCCTCCTGGGACCGGGGTTCACCCTGCACGCCCCTTCCCCCATCACGAGGAGAACCTCCTACACGGCGGTCTCCCGGCTGGTAAAGGCCTATCCACCCTTCCTTCCACCGGAAGAGTTCCTCCAAGTCCCTCCGCCTGTGGCCCTCCGCCTTCACACCCTGGCCTACTCCATCTCCCCGGGGGAAAGGGACCCCATTGCCCTCGCCCAGGCCGTGGAGAGGTACTTGAAGGCAAACTACGGATACTCCCTCCATTCCCGGAACCCAGGGCCCTATCCCGTGGTCTCCTTCCTCCTCAAGAAGGGAAAGGGCCACTGCGAATACTTTGCCACATCCATGGTCCTCATCATGAGGCTGAGGGGAGTACCCGCCCGTATGGTGGCAGGTTTCCAGGGAGGCGAGTGGAACCGGCTGGGCCATTACTACATCGTCCGCAACTCCCAGGCCCATACCTGGGTGGAGGTCTACAAAGAGGGCGTGGGGTGGGTACCCTTCGACCCCACCCCTCCCCTCCCCCCCGATGCCATGGGTGCAGCCCAAAGGCTGGGCTCCCTGGGGCGTATCATGGACTATCTCAGGTTCCAGTGGTACCACTGGGTCATCAGCTACGATGTAGAGCGCCAAACCCGCCTCCTGAAGAGAGCCGTGAGCCTCCTCTCCCCCTCTACCCCCAGGCACATCCCCTCTCCCTCCCGTCTCCCCAAGAGATCCATCCTGGTGGTCATCTCAATGATGGCAGCCCTTTTCCTGGCCTACCGCTTTCTCATAAGGTGGCTAAGAAGACCTCAGACCTGGGGAGAAAAGCTCGTCAACGTTCTTCAAGAGGCTGGCTTCCCCCTCTTCCCGGGAGAGACCCTCCTGGAGTTGGCCCACCGATTGGGACTGGAGGATCCCGAGCTGGGTGACAGGATCAAGAGATCCGTGGAACTCTATTACTGGAAGGAGTACGGGGGTGGTGCGGTCTCCTCCCAGGCCCTGGGGGCCATGCTCAAAGAGATCAAGACCCTGGCCAAAAGGGCGAAAAAAAGGGCCAGGGGAGCCACCCCGTATTGTTGAGACCGGGGAGAAGGTGTATATCTCCCCTACCATGAGGAAAGTGGCCCTTATCACCATCGGCTGCAAGCTCAACCAGTTCGAGACCATGGCCATGAGAGAGGCCCTGGAAAGGGCAGGCTTCCAGGCGGTGCCTTTCGCCCCCGGGGCCCAGGTCTACATCATAAACACCTGCACGGTGACGGGGCGCAGCGACTACAAGGGGCGCCAGATGGTCCGCCGGGCGGTGAAGATGAAACCCCAGGACGGTCTGGTGGTGGTGACGGGATGCCAGTCCCAGCTCAGGGGGGAAGAGCTCCTGGAGCTTGGGGCCGATCTGGTCCTGGGAAACGCCGAGAAGGCCCAGATCCAGGAGATTGTGAAGGAGGCCTTAGAGAAGGGCACCAGGGGGATCAGAGCCCAGCCCGTGGACCAATGCAAGGACTTTCAAACCATGCCCCTGCGCTCCTTTTCCGGCTATTCCAGGGCCTTTCTAAAAGTACAGGACGGATGCGACAACAGGTGCACCTACTGCACTGTGTGGAGGGCCCGGGGACCCGCCAGGAGCGCCTCCCCTTCATGGGTCCTCCAGGAAGCCAGCCAGCTCACGGCTTCGGGGTATAGAGAACTGGTCCTCACTGGGGTCCACCTGGGGGCCTACAGGTGGCGGGACTGGGATCTGGCCCGACTCTTGGAGGCCCTCTTGGAGATAGAAGGACTGGAGAGAATCCGTCTCTCTTCCATAGAACCCCAGGAGTTCACCCCCAGGCTGAAAGACCTCCTCCTCCACCACAAAAGGATCGCTCCCCATCTCCACATCCCCATGCAGAGCGGGGACAACAGGATCCTTAAACTCATGGGGCGCCACTACACCAGGGAAGAGTTCGCCTCCCTGGTGGAGGAGCTGGCGGCAGGGAGGCCCGGCCTGGGCATAGGAGTGGACGTCATGGTGGGATTCCCGGGAGAAGACCGGCAGGCCTTCGAGAACACCCGCACACTCCTGGAGGACCTTCCCATCTACTACATGCACATCTTCACCTTCTCTCCCCGCCCCGGTACCCCCGCTGCCCAGATGGAAGACCAGGTCTCCCCCCAAGAGAAGAGGGAGCGGTACGAGATCCTCAGGGACCTGAGATCCAGGAAGATCCGGTCCTTCCGAGAGACCTACATAGGCAGTCCCCTCAGTGTCCTGATTGAAGGGAGGAGGGACAGAGGGACGGGCCTGATCCGGGGCATAAGCGACAATTACATCCCCTTCCTCTTCCTGGAAGACCCCGGGGCAGAGAGGGGACGATACGTCACCGCCAAGGGAGAGAGGCTCCTGGGGGAGATGGTGGCAGGAAGGAGGGTGAGTCCATGATAAAACTGGGCGGCAAGAGGCTGGACGAAAGGCAGATTGAGAGACTCCTGGAGACGGACCATCCCATGGTGGCCCGCTTCACCTTTGTGCCCCTCACCGTCACCGACAACCAGATATCTTTCAAGATAGTGATAGAGCCCCGGGGGGGAGTGAAGTATTACCAGCAGAGAGACAGGTACGGCCGTCCCATCCAGCCCATTCTGAAAACCCTCACGGGCAACGAAGAGATAGGAGAGGCCTACCGCCGGATCTACGTCATGAGCGGCGAGGTCTACGCCGAGAACCAGAGCTTCTTCCCCAACCAGGAGTTCAACGACCTGGGCATAGGCTCCGCCCTCTACCAATGCCAGGAGAGGCTCTACGACGCCCTGGGAGTCAAAAGGGTGGATCTCTACGCCGTGAGCGTGGGGGTCTACGTGTGGGCCCGCCAGGGCTTCGACTTCGCCCACCAGGAGACCCTGGTGGAAATGAGGGAAAGGTTCCTGGCCTTCCTGAAAGAAAGAACCCTGCCCCTCCCGGATCTGGTCCACCGATCCTGGGACATAGCCAACCACAGGAGGGACTTACTCCTTGAAGGGGATCCCATGGGAAAATACTGGATGCTCAACCACGCATCCTCATGGGAAGGGTACAAGCTCATGGGGGACTCCTCTTTCAGGGAGGTGGCCGAGAAGTCCCGCCATGAAGTGCGCCTAAAAAGGAAGGAGAGAATCCCGGGCTGATACAGAAAACCAGCCCGGGTTCTTTGCCAAAGTCAGATGGCCCCCTCTCCCGACTCCCCGGTCCTGATGCGAATAGCGTTCTCGACGTTCACTACGAAGATCTTACCGTCACCTATCTTGCCCGTATAGGCCCCCGTCTTGATAGCCTCCACCACCTGATCCAGCATGTCGTCAGGGATAACCACCTCCAGCTTCACCTTGGGCAGGAAGTCCACCACATACTCCGCCCCCCGGTAGAGCTCTGTATGTCCCTTCTGACGGCCAAAGCCCTTCACCTCCGTCACCGTCATGCCCTGGATGCCCACGTCCCTCAAGGCCTCCTTCACTTCATCCAGCTTGAAGGGCTTGATGATGGCTTCCACCTTCTTCATAGTGTCCTCCTTATTTGGAAATAATATTGGCAGTCCAATACAACATCCGCCCTGGCCCCCGTCGATGCGAACTTTCTCACTGACGACTCCTGGGGAGCTGGAGGAACCTTGAGAAGAACTCCCAGCTTATGCTGGAAGTCCGAGGATCCGGTAAGAAGCTGGGAATGGCGGCCCCTTCCTCCCTCAATTCGTCTTTATAGGCCTCCTTCCAGGTGTTCACCATGCCCTGGGTCACCTCCAGGTGAAACTGGAGGCCGTATATGTGGTTTTTAAACCTGAAGGCCTGGTTGGCACACACCTCGGAAGCCGCCAGCCTCACCGAGTGGTGGGGCAGATCAAAGGTCTCCCCGTGCCACTGAAACACGGTGATCTCCCTGGGCATGAAGGAGAAGAGGAAATCCATGGCCGCCGGGCGGGTGAGCTCCACGGTATGCCACCCAATCTCCTTGACAGGGGCAGGGTATACAGAAGACCCCAGGGCTTTGGCTATGAGCTGAGAACCCAAGCAGATTCCCAGCAGGGGCTTGTCCACCTCCACACATGCCCGGATGAGTTCTAACTCCCGGGAGAGGAAGGGGTGCTCATCCTCCTCGTTGGCGCTCATGGGACCGCCAAGAATGAGCACATGGGAGAAAGGTTCCGGATCCGTGGGCACATCCTCCTCATAGGCCTCCACCACCCGATACTCCACCCCCTTCTCCGCCATGACCTTTTCCCACAAACCAGGGCCTTCTATCCCGATGTTCTTCACCGCCAGCAGCATAAGCACCTCCTGTGGTTCTCGATAGACCCCAGCCCCTCTCAAGTCAAGAAGTTACCTGCACTGAAATAAAGCAAAAGAGCCCCCTGATTCCAAATACCCCGGGTGTCCCCGTCCCCCAGGGAGACGGGGACACCCGGAAATGAATCAGAACTCCACCTTCACCGTGAGGCCACCCCACACCACCGCATCTTTCCCCACGCCCTCCTGGTTCTTCACGTTATCGTCTATACAGAGCTGCAGAGCAGCGAAGGGGGCCAGGGTGACATGGGGGAAGGGAGAGTAGCTGAGAGTGGCTGTGACCTGGGCGTGGGTAAAGCCGTCATCATGGTAGTATCCATCCTTCCCCGATTCCCCCACGGAGTATCCCAAAGCCCCCGCCAGATCCAGGGACGCCTTATAGGGCAAAGGGAAAGAATGGGAGAGGCCCAGCTCCAGATAGCATCCCCCCTGCTGCTCTATGTCCAGGTAGGCCGTAAGGGAAGGGGAGAGAAAGGTGTCGTAGGATACCCCCAGATAGACCTCCTGGGTATTGTCGTCATCCCCCTGGGGAAAGGCGTAGTAGATGTAACCCGCGGAGACCCCCACCCTCTTCAACCTGGGGCTGATGAATCCCAGGTCTCCCGAGTAGTCCAGGGTATAGTCCGTCTCTATTATCCGGCCGTTATTGTCGTTCTGGTCCGTCAAATCCATGGAGTACCACACACTGGCGGTGAAACCTTTATAGCCCAGGTAGTAATCCCACTGGAAAGAGTCATCACTGGCGTGGAGTCCCCTCCACATATACTCAGAGGTGTAAGTCAAATCCGCCCCCAAGGAGAAGGGCAATCCTCCCTCCCCTGCAAACCCCGCTCTCACCGTAGCCGACAACAACAAGCAGGCCGCCAACCCTAATGCCGCTATTCTACGTACCATCTTCATCGACTCCCCCTTTCACCACTTCTTGTAAGGCAAGAATTTGCCGTTCATGGTCACCACCACCCTGTCCCCTCCAGGGTCCTCTTCCTTGTCCACTTGGATCTTCAGATCTATGGCACTCATTATTCCGTCGCCAAAGGTCTCGTGGACCACGGCCTTTATGGGAAGACCGTACACCCGCACTATCTCATAGAGCCTGTAGATCAGCGGGTCCGTGGGGACATCGGGGAGGAGAGTACCCTTCAGAGGGGGCCTCATGATGGCCCTGAAGAGATCCCCGTCCAATCCCAGGAGATTCTTCAGAATCTCCGCCTCCTCCCGGGAGGCCGATGCCTGCCTGTAGAAGAGGGCCGCCGCCCATACCTTGTCCCTCCCGAGGAACTCCCCGATCTCCCGGAAAGTGAGCCCCTTCCTCTCCTTAACCTCCATGATCCTCTCCACCAAACTCCTCTCTTCCATGGTCACACCTCCCCCTTTATTCTCACACTACCCTTTCTCCCCGCTCTCCCGTGCGAATCCTCACGGCATCCAGCACCTCAATGACAAAGACCTTTCCGTCTCCCACTTTTCCCGTCCGGGCCGCCCGGGCGACACAATCCACCACCTGATCCAGCATATCGTCGGGCACCACCACCTCCACTTTCACCTTGGGCAGGAAGTCCACCACGTACTCGGCCCCCCGGTAGAGCTCGGAATGGCCCTTCTGGCGCCCGAAACCCTTCACCTCCGTCACCGTCATACCCCGCACCCCCAACTCGTTGAGGGCATCCCTCACGTCCTCCAGCTTAAAGGGCTTGATGATCACCTCCACCTTCTTCATCCCTTCCCCCTTAAGGCGTCATTTCCAGCTTGTTGTAAGCCTCTATCCCGTGCTCACCCAGATCCAGGCCTTCCATCTCCTCATCCCTGGAGACCCTGAGACCTACGGTCTTCTTGAGGAGGCCGAAGAGTATGAAACCCGCCACCATACACCACACAAACACGGCCCCCACACCTATGGCCTGAACCCCCAGCTGCCTTAACCCCCCTCCATAGAGGAGGCCGTCCTTCACGTCGAAGACCCCCAGCAACAGGGTACCCAGGGCCCCGCATACTCCGTGGACAGAGATGGCCCCTACAGGATCGTCAACGCCCACCCTGTCGAAGAAGAGGACGGAGAAGACCATGACCACCCCCGCCAACAGACCGATGACCCCCGCTCCCCAAACGGAGACGAAAGCACAGGGAGCGGTGATGGCCACCAGACCGGCAATGGCGCCGTTGAGGGTGAGAGCCGCATCGGGCTTACCGAACCTGAACCATGCAAAGAACATGGCCCCCAGAGCACCGGTAGCAGCCGCCATGTTGGTGGTGACAGCAATGAGGGCTATATCTCTGGGGGCAGCGGCCATGGTAGAGCCCGGGTTGAAACCGAACCATCCCAACCACAGTATAAAGGCCCCCAAAAAGGCCAGCGGCAAACTGTGGCCGGGGATGGCCTGGGGTTTGCCCTCTTTGGAGTACTTACCCAGCCTGGGTCCCAACATGTAAGCCCCCACCAAGGCCAACCATCCTCCCACCGAGTGCACCACCGTGGATCCGGCAAAGTCCTTGAAGCCCAGAGAAGAGAGCCATCCCCCTCCCCAGGCCCAGTGTCCCGATACGGGATAAATGATGAGGCTTATAAAGAGGCTGTACAAAAGATAGGCTGAGAACCTGGTTCTCTCGGCCATGGCCCCCGAGACAATGGTGGCCGCCGTACCGGCGAATACCAACTGGAAGAACCAGGCCGCCAGGAGGGGAACGGAGGTCCACGCCAAGGCAGAGAAGAGGGAAGAGGAAGTATGGGGTCCCACAAAGAACCCTGAGAGTCCGATAAAGGAGTTACCATTGCCGAACATGACGGCGAATCCCACGGCCCAGAAGGCCACGGTGGCCATGGCAAAATCCATGAGGTTCTTCATGAGAACGTTCACAGCGTTCTTGGCCCTGGTGAAACCCGCCTCCAACATGGCAAACCCTGCCTGCATGAAGAAAACAAGACAGGCAGTGATCACCACCCAGAGGGTGTCACTGAGAAACTGGGCATGGGCCACGGACTTACCGTCCACCTTACCGTCCAGGGCCCATGCTATGGACGGCACCATGAGTACAGCCCAAAAGATCCACCTCCTAAAACTCTTCCCCACCATAACCCACCTCCTGTGAGATTTCGGTGGCATGGTCACAAATGTAGTGCATAATCTCAAGATCTCTGTTGCACTATTATTGTGCACAAAAGGAGGCTGAAGAAAAAGGCCCGGGAAAACCCGGGCCCAGGGTGCATCTAAGAAAGCTTCATCAATCGTTGTAAGCCGACTCCCTGTGCTGGGACAGGTCCAGACCCGTAATCTCGTCGGCCTCGGTGACCCTGAGGCCCACCAGGGCATCCACCACCTTATAGAGGATAAAGGTGACCACCCCGGAGAAGATGGTAACCGCCACCACCCCCACCACCTGAACCAGAAACTGGTGGGGATTCCCGAAGAAGAGCCCGTTGGCCCCTCCAGGGTTGACCAGCCTACTGGCAAAGAGGCCCACGGCCAGGGTTCCCAGGGCTCCCCCCACCCCGTGGACACCGAAAACGTCCAGGGAATCGTCATAACCGAACCTGTTCTTCACCACGGCCACGAAGAAGTAACACACCACCCCCGAGGCGATACCTATGACCATGGCCGCCAGGGGCGCCACAAAACCCGAGGCGGGAGTGATGGTGGCCAGGCCTGCCACGGCTCCTGTGGCCGTTCCCAGGGTGGTGGCGGCCCCGCTGAGGATCCACTCCAGGAGGGCCCAGGTAGCGCCGGCTGCCGCCGCCGCCGTATTCGTGGCCACAAAAGCGCTGGCAGCCACGCCGTTGGCCGCCAGGGCGCTCCCTCCGTTGAAGCCGAACCACCCAAACCACAGGAAAGTGAGACCCAGGTAAACCATGGGGAGGTTGTGGGGGGTCATGGCCTGTTTGGGATACCCCAGGCGCTTGCCGAGAAGGATACACATCACCAGGGCGGCTATACCGGCGTTGAGGTGAACCACCACTCCACCGGCGAAATCCAGCATCCCCATCTTGGCCAGCCAGCCCCCATGGCCCCATATCCAGTGGCACACGGGATCATAAACAAGGATGGCCCACAACAGGGAGAAGAGCACAAAGCCCGAAAACTTAATGCGCTCGGCAAAGGCACCGATGATGAGGGCCGGGGTGATGGCGGCGAACATGCCCTGAAAGAGCATGAAAGCAAGATGGGGCACCGTGGAGGCATAGGGACCCGGGGTCCCTCCCACCCCTCTCAGACCCAACCACTGGAGGCCACCCAACAGGCCCTTACCCACATCGGGGCCAAAGGAGATGGAGTAACCGAAGAGCACCCACTGGAGACTAAGGATACAGGCCAGAAAGAGGCACTGCATGATGATGGAGAGCACGTTCTTGCTCCTCACCAGACCACCATAAAAGAAGGCCAGGCCCAGGGTCATGAGCATCACCAGGGCCGCAGAGAAAAGGACGAAGGCGGTATCCCCTGCATTAATCATGTCAATCCCTCCCAAAGGTTTTTGCATTGCATCCGTGCAGGGGCTAGCGCCTTGGAAGGGGATTTACAAGGAGTTTGGTGAACAATTTATGTGCAGGCGTACCCCGCCACCACCCCCCAGGGGTACGCCCGGCTTGATCCAAGGCTATCAAAAACAAGGGTTTTTTCTAAATCTTGTAACCCTCCTCTCCGTGGAGCTCCAGATCCAAACCCACCTGCTCCACTTCCGGCTCCACCCTGAGACCCATAACAGCGTCCAGGACCTTGAGAATGGCATAGGTGAATACAAAGGCATAGACTATGGTCACCCCCGAAGCCAAAACCTGCTTACCAAACTGGATGGCCGATCCTGTGAAGAGCCCCCTGGCCCCCACCACAGCCACCAGGCCCGTAGCCAGGGCCCCCCACAGCCCCCCTATTCCGTGGACCCCGAAAGCATCAAGGGAGTCGTCGTAACCCAGCTTCACCTTTAAAACCACCGCGCCGTAACAGATGAGACCCACGGTGGCGCCGATGAAGAGGGCTCCCAGGACGTTGACGAAGCCCGCGGCAGGAGTGATGGCCACCAGCCCCGCCACCAATCCCGAGCAAAACCCTATGGTACTGGCCTTGCCGTGCTGTATGTACTCTATAACCAACCAGGAAAGGGCGGCAGTGGCGGCAGCCACGTGGGTATTTACAAAGGCCAGGGCCGAAAGTTTGCCCGATGTGAGGGCACTTCCAGCATTGAAACCGAACCAGCCGAACCAGAGGAGACCGGCCCCAATGGCCGTCAACACCACGTTGTTAGGCATCATGGGCTCCTTCAAGAATCCCTTCCTCCTGCCCAAAACCAGGGCGGCGGCCAAGGCCGAGATCCCGGCATTTATGTGGACCACGGTACCTCCGGCAAAGTCCAAGGCCCCCAGGCGGGCCAGCCATCCCCCGTCACCCCAGACCCAGTGACAGATGGGGTCGTACACCAGGGTGGCCCAGAGGAGGAGAAAGACCACGTAGGTGGAGAACTTCATCCTCTCCACCAGGGCCCCGGAAATGAGGGCGGGAGTGATGATGGCAAACATCATCTGGAAGGCCATGAATGCCAGCTGAGGCACGGTGGAAGCGTAAACGGGGCTGGGCTCCATACCCACTCCCCTGAGGAAGAAGTGATTGAGTCCACCTATGACATGCCCCACATCAGGACCGAAAGAGAGAGAGTAGCCGATAACCACCCACTGAATGGTGATGACCCCCAAGGCTATGAGACTCATCATGATGGCATTGAGGACGTTACTGCTCCTCACCATGCCTCCGTAGAAAAAGGCCAAACCCGGGGTCATGAGCATGACCAGGGCTGTAGAGACCAGAAGCCACGCCGTATCGGCCCCATTCACCTTGGCACCCTGGGAGGCCATGGCCAGGGATGGAACCATAATGAGAAGAGCCGTCGCAGTGAAGAGTGCCCCTTTCTTCATTAACAAACCTCCATCTTTTTTGACCTAAAATGAATCCAGAGATGAAGGCCAACAACCCCCCTGTTTGCACTTTTATAGTGCACAAATATGGAAAAGGAGAAGGGTGATGTTGAGGGGAAGGTCTCTAGCTAACGGCTGAAATAGCCCGTGAGGGTGGCCTCCCCCAGGAGATAGGGGGCGAGGGCTTCACGGAACCGGGCTATGGAGAGACGACCCGAAAGGTCGAGCTCCTTCACCTTCAAGGCATAGATGGTGAAGACATAGGGATGGTCCCCTGTACCGGGTGGAGGCATGGGTCCCCCGTATCCCTTGAAACCGAAGGAGTTGACCAGCTCCACCGCCCCTGGAGGCATTGCCCTTTGGGAGGCACCCTGGGACAGAGAGTGAACCGAGGCGGGGATGTTTATCACCAGCCAGTGGACCCAGTTGCGGGCCACAGGATGGGGATCGTGACAAGAGATGGCAAAGGACCGAGTTCCCGGAGGTGCCCCCTCCCATCTCAGGGGGGGAGACAGATTCTCTCCCCCCGCCCCGGGCATGACGTACTTGACGGGAATCCTCTCCCCCTCTCCAAAGGCAGGGGACCACAACCTGAACGGGCCCTCCCCCGCCCAGGACATAGAGGCCAGGAAACACCCTATGAACACTCCCCACAAAACCTCTCTCATAACCCACCCCCACTTATCTTACATAAGCTTCAACCTGCTCTTAATCCAGGGGCTCACCAGGAGAATTATAACCAAGGGCACCATCACCAGAAGGGGGAAGAGCTTCAAAGCCCCCTCCACCCTCACCACCCCTATCTTATAACCCAGATAAGCGTAGAAGAGGGTACTGGGAAAGATGCCCAGGGCCGTGGTCCATAAGAAGGTCCAGGGAGAGATGGAGGTCAGGGCCAACAGGGGATTCAAGAGAAAATAGGGAAAGGCCGTGGTGAAACGGAGGGTGAGGATATACCGCACCCCATGTTCTTTAAGCCTCTCCTTCACCCCCTCCCACTTGCCCTCAAAGTGGCGGGAGACCACGGCCCTGAGGAGATACCGGACGATGAGAAAGGACAAAAAGGCCCCCATGGTGGAAGAGAACTCCGCCAGCAAAACCCCCTCCAGGAAACCGAAAAGGCCCCCACCCACCATGGTGAGAAACACGGTGAGACCCGGCAAACAGAGGAGGGCCACCAGAAGATAGACACCCACGTATACCAGGAGGGACTGGAGGGGATGGGAATCCACAAATTCATGGAGTTGGGCGCTGTGAGCGCTCACCTCCTGGTAACTCAGGTACCTGTCACCCCCGAACCTGTAAAAGGCCACCACAGCCAGTAAAAGGAGGGCCAGGAGGAAGGCCTTGCGCACAGATGCAGTGGGACGCAAAGATACCATGGACTAAAGCTCCACTCCCAGAGCCTTCCTGGCCACCACCCCTATGAAAAAGGAGACAAAAGCCACCCCCAGGCTGACGGCCAGCATCTCCGTGAACATGGCCTTGAAAGAGACCTCCTTCACCACGGCGATGAAGTAGGTGAAGATATAAACCACCAGCACCACGTTCACCAGAGTGACGGACAAAGCCAGAAGATAACTGGAGAAGAGGAAGAAAGGAACCACCAGGAGGACCACCGTGATCACGTAGGCCACCCCAGTGTAAAAAGCCGCCTTAAGGGCCGTGGACCTGTCGGCTTCGGACTTCTGAGAGAGATACTCAGAGGCTGACATGGAGAGGGTGGCCGCTATGCCCATGATGAGCCCCGCCATACCCACCACCCGGGTGTTCTGCAGGGCAAAGGTGAGACCTGCCAGGGAACCCGTGAGCTCCACCAGGGCGTCGTTG
>JALUVF010000036.1 GCA_027020915.1 bacterium | reverse complement strand
TGGCCGCCAAGGCCGCGCCCATAGCCGCAGCCAAAGGGAAGCCCCTGGCCATCATCATCCTGGTTCTCATCAAGAAGACCTTCGGCATAGGAAAGGTGACAGACTACGCCCTCATTGCCGCCATGGAGTCCATCGGATCCTCAGCCCTCATGGCCATCATCGTGGCCGGCGGTCTCTCCATCGCCATGTCCACCGTGGCTGGCTGGATCATGGTTCTCAACTCCCTCCTCTCCAGGGACTGGATGGGCAAGGTCTTCGGCTCCAAGCTGGCCGAGGAGAAGCCCGTGCTCTCCGCCAGGATCTGGACCGTCATCATCCTGGTGGTCTGCGGCATCCTGGCCCTCAATCCCCCCGCCCTCATCATCGACCTCTCCGGCTGGGCCTTCGTGGTGATCCTGGCCTCCATCGGTCCCTCCATGGTCCTGGGCATCTGGTGGAAACGGGCCACCAGGGCGGCCGCCATCTGGACGGCCCTCCTCATGGCCCCCGCCACCTTCTTCACCTGGCTCTACGCCAAGGTCCACTTCGGCAAACCCCACTTCTTCTTCCTCAACAAGAAGATCATCACTCCCCACCAGTTCTACTGGATCTTTGTGGGCTTCATCCTCTTCATCCTCATCTCCCTGGTGACCAAACCCCCCGCCGAGGACACGGTCCAGAAGTACTGCGTAGAGCTCCACGAGGAAGAGTAAGGGGAAAGAGAAAAAGAAAAGGGGGGACCAAAAGGTCCCCCTTTTTTCATGCCCAGATTATTCAGGCTACAGCTCGATCTGGATCCTCCTCAACTCCTCCGCCGCCACTTCGGGAGGGGTGGGGTTGATGTAGAAACCCGTGCCCCATTCGAAACCCGCTATCTTGGTGAGCCGGGGCACCAGCTCCAGGTGCCAGTGGTAATCGAACTCAATGGTGCCCCAGTAGTGGGGCTTGCCCGGCCTGGGAGTGAGGGAGGGACAGGTATGAAGGACAAAGTTGTAGGGGGGATCGTTGAGGACCAGCTTGATCCTCAAGAGCATGTCCTTCATGGCCCTGGCCAGGATCAGAAGATCATCATGGGACAACCGGGCAAAGTCATGACAGTGCTTCATGGGGAAGAGCCAGGTCTCAAAGGGAAAACAGGAGGCGAAGGGGGCCCACAACATGTAATGCTCGTCGGCCCTCACCACCCTTTTGCCTATGGCCAGTTCCTGCTTGATGATGTCACAGAAGATGCAACGCTCCTTCTTGAGGTAGTGCTCCTGAGAGGCCCTAAGCTCCTGGATGACAATGAAAGGGGTGACGGGGGTGGCGATGATCTGGCTGTGGCTGTGGGAGAGGGAAGCCCCTGCCGCCGAGCGGTAGTTCTTGAAGACCAGGACGTAACGGAAGCGCAGATCCTTTCTCAGGTCCCTGATGCGTTCCCGGTAGGCCAGGAGCACGTCCCTGATCTCCTCAATGGAGAGGTCGGCCAGGGTTCGGTCGTGGTCGGGGTTTTCTATGACCACCTCATGGGCACCTATCCCCGACATCCTGTCGAACACACCCACCCCCTCCCGCACCAGATCACCCTCTATCCTCAAGGCCGGATACTTGTTGGGGGTGACCCTCACCCGCCAACCAGAGGTGTCGGGGGGAGACTCGGGGGGCCTTATGGCAAAGACCTCGTGAGGGGTCCTATCCTCGTTGCCGTAACAGAAGGGGCAGGCATGGAGCCTCCTCTCCTCGGGCGGTATCTGAAAGTCCTCGGGCCTCCTGGCCCTCTCCACCGCTATGATCACCCACCTCTGCTTTATAGGGTCCATTCTCAATTCAGGCACGGTCCACCTCCCCCTCCAGTCCCAGTTTGAACGAGGAACTCTCCCCCTCCTGCAACACTACCAAAAAACCCGTCCCCTGGTAAATCTTATCGAAACCCTTCTCCGACTGGGAAAGGGTGAAGAAAGGCGCCTGCCACACCTCTCCCCCCCCTGCCAGGGAGACCTCCAGAGGGGTCCCCAGGGAAGGGTCTCCACAGCACCACCTCCTAACCGGGCCCCAGATCCTCTTCTCCGTGGCCCGAATGCGGGTCCCCTCCACCTCTACCCAGGCGTTGCCGGCCCAGGGCAGATGGAGGTCTATTCCCACAGCCAGGAGGAACCCGGGAGGAGAGGAGAAAGTATAGGAGACCTCCAGGCCCTGGAGGGTCAGTCTGTAGACCTTCTCCACCCTGGCCCCGGGACCTTCCCACCGGAGCCTCCACTCCCTCCCTCGGGAGATGAGGCGGTAGGGCTCAAACCCCAGGAGCCACGCTCCCTCCCATCGCCCCTTCTCCCAGTCTTCCATGGAGAAACCCCGGGGCACCAGACAGTCCATAAAGCTATACCTGGGCAGGGGGTCATACACCATCCCCTCCCGGGGAGGAACCTTGGCCAGCTCGTGGATGCTGGGTGCTCCCCCCTGGGAAGCGTGGTTGGCCTCTTCCCCCCTGTGATAGTACTCAAAACGCCGGGCCAGGGTGTCGGTGATGTTCACCTCCAGGGAACGAAGGCTCAGCTCCACCAGGGCGCCCCCCTGAGAGGGCTTCACCACGGCCAGGTAGTCCTCGTTGGATAGGATGAGCTCCTCATGACCGTCGGCGTCCATGTCCTCCAGCCAAGTCCCCTCCAACTCCACTCCCGCCAGGGCTTCGGCCTTAAGGAGATGGGCATAGACGGCCCGGCGCAGGTGGGGGAGGTAGAGGCCCCCAAAGATGCCATGCCAGTAGGCATCGTTGCACTGGGCCCTGTAAAGGGCCTCCCGGGCCTCTTCTCCAGCCTGGGCCACACGCCTGCTCACCCATATCATACGCTTGTGCATGTGGTTGGCCTCGGGGTACTTGACCAGGAAGTTCTTCCAGATGCCTCCCCTGAAGTAGGGCCGGTATTTCTCCCACTCCCCCCGGGCCTTCAGGTCCTCCACCAGCCGATGAAACTCCCATGCCCTCTCAGGGGGCAGGCTCCACTCCCCCATCTCAAAATAAGAAGCCGTGGGCAGATAGACCCTGCCCTGGGGAGGGAAGGTTTCCATGAACTGAGAGAAGGTGAGGGTCTTCAACCGGAACTCTTCTATGGCCCCGAGAAAACCCCTCAGCCACCCCTTTTTGTAGACCCATTCATGGGTGCCCGGCCACACACCAAACTTCTCGGCGTCGTCATGGATAATGGCCCCAGGCCCGGGGGCAACCTTCAGATAATCCATCACCTGGTCCACAGGCCTGAAGGGGATGAGATACCTCAGCCTCTCGCTGATGGGAAAGATGGCCAGGGTATCCCCCTCCTCCTCGGTGAGGAAGTAGCCTCCCAGCTCGGCCTCCTCCCTCCCGGCACAGATGAAATGATAATCGTCCACCACCACGTACCGGATGCCCGCCTCCAGAAGCTGGGGCACTATCTGGGGCTCCCACACCCGCTCAGTGAGCCACAGG
>JALUVF010000035.1 GCA_027020915.1 bacterium | reverse complement strand
CATAACGGCCATCAAGGGGGCAGTGGATCTGGTCCTGCGCAAGGGCGGCGGCAAGGACCCCCATGTGGAGATCATTCGGAAGAACACGGAGAAGCTCTCCAAGATGATCAGCGACCTCCTGGACTGTGCCCGGCTGGAGAGTGGACAGCTGGAGTTGAAGAGGGAGGAAGGGGACCTGGTGGAGACGGTGGAGGAGGCCGTACTCATGGCGGCTCCCCTGGCATGGAGCCGGGGGGTGGTCATACGCCTGGAGAAGGGGGAGGGGTATCTTCCCGTGAGGTTCGACGAGGATAGGATTTTTCAGGTCCTGTCCAATCTCCTGAGCAATGGGGTGAAGTTTTCCCCCCAGGGGAAAGAGGTGATAGTGCGGGTGGAAAAGGGGGATGGACGGGCGGTGGTTTCTGTGGAGGATTTTGGCCCTGGGATACCTGAGGAGGAATGGGTTAAGGTGTTCGAGAAGTTCTACAGGGGGGAGAAGGGGGAAGGCAGGGAGGGGATCGGACTGGGTCTGGCCATATGTAAGGGTATAGTGGAGGCCCATGGTGGGAGGATCTGGATCTCCAGACCTCACCACGAAGGGATAGTCTTCAGTTTCTCACTGCCCCTTGAGGACAAGGGAGGAGAAGATGGAGGAGAGGGTGATACTCATTGTGGAGGACGATCCTGATATCCAGACCGTTCTCAGGGATCAGCTGGAGATGGACGGCTATCGGGCCTTCGGGGCGTCCACAGGGGAGGAGGGACTGGCCCTGGCCCGGGAGGTGAACCCCCATCTCATCATTCTTGACCTGAACCTTCCCGACACCGATGGTCTGCGCCTGTGCAGGGATTTGAGGAAGGTTACAGAGGTCCCCATCATCATGCTCACGGTGAGGGACAGTGTTTCTGACAAGCTCCGGGGCTTTGAGGTGGGGGCTGACGACTACGTCACCAAGCCCTTTGAGTACCTGGAGCTGGCGGCCCGGATCCGGGCCTGTCTGAGGAGGAGTGGAGGCGGGCCCCCTCAAGAGGAGGAGATGGACCTGGGCAGGGTGAAGATCTTTCCCCAAAGGAGAGAGGTCCAGGTGGACGGCAGACCCGTGAGGTTGACCAGGAAGGAGTACGAATTGCTGGAGCTCTTGGCCTGTCACAAGGGCAAGGTTCTCACCCGGGACTTCATCAAGTCCAGGTTGTGGAGGGACAAGCAGATATATCCGTGGAGCAGGACCTTGGATGTGCATATCCAGCGTTTGCGTCAGAAGATTGAACCCGACCCGGAGCATCCAAGGTTCATCATCACCCATCCCGGTGTGGGATACAGGTTTGAGACGTGAGGGCTGTATCTTCTTTGGCTTCCTTCCTGGCTGCCTCTCCCCTCTTCAAGGACCTTTCCCGGGAGATGAGGGAGGAGCTGGCCAGGATAGCCGTGGAGAGGTCCTTCACGAGGGGACAGATGGTCTTCTCCCAGGGTGAAGAGGGGAGAGGGTTCTACGTGGTGGTGGAGGGCAGGGTGAAGGTCTTTAAGCTCTCCTTCCAGGGGAAGAGTCAGATCCTCAATATCGTGTTGCCCGGGGAGCCCGTGGGGGAGGTGGCGGTCTTCCAGGGTACGTCTTACCCCGCCTATGCCCAGGCCATGGAGGATTCCCGCCTTCTCTACTTCCCCAGGGATGCTTTCGTGGCCCTAATCCGTGGGAATCCTTCTCTTGCTCTTGGGATGTTGGCGGTGCTGTCCAAGAGGCTGAGGCGTCTGGCAGGTCTGGTGGAGGAGATCTCTCTGAAGGAGGTGCCCGGTCGGTTGGCGGCCTATCTCTTGCGTCTCGTGGGGGACGGTGGAGACCGGGAAGTGAGGCTGAAGGTGACCAAGGGACAGCTGGCGGAGATGTTGGGCACCTCCCCCGAAACCATATCCAGATCCCTGGCCAGGATGTCATCCATGGGGCTTCTGGAGGTGAAGGGGGCCAGAGTGAAGATCCTGGACCCTGACACCCTGGAGGAGTTGGCCCATAAAGGCAGATTGGTGGGCAGGGGTGGCGAAGAACCCTGAGGGTCTGGACTGGGGCTCCCTGAAGGGGAGGCTGGAGGATCTATACCGCAGATACAACAGGCGGGCGTTGGTCTATCCAGACCCCCTCATCTTTCTCTACTCTTACCCATCTCTCAGGGATCGGGAGGTGGTGGGGCTCATAGCCTCGTGCCTGGCTTACGGCAGGGTTCAACAGATCCTGAAGAGTGTAGACTGGGTCTTGGAGCGTCTCTCCCCTTCTCCAGCGGCCTTCCTGGAGTCTTCCTCACCCCGGGACTTGGAGGTCCTGGCCCTGGGATTCAGGCACAGATTCACTACCCAGGAGGAGCTGGCCCTTCTGTTGAAGGGGATGAGGGGGGTCATCAGGAGATGGGGGTCCCTTTACCAGGGGTTCTGTAGGGGCCTGGAGGAAGGGGACTCCACCTTCCTCCAGGCCCTTTCCCGTTTTGTGAGCCTTTTGTCTTCGGAGGCTGGGGGGCGGCCTTCGTCCCTCCTGCCCGACCCGGACAAGGGGAGTGCCTGTAAGAGGCTCCACCTCTTCCTTCGATGGATGGTACGGAGGGATGCCGTGGACCCCGGAGGGTGGGAGGACCTGGAGTCCCACAGGCTGGTGGTTCCCTTGGACGTCCACATGCACCGTATCTCCCTGGGCCTGGGCCTCACCCGCCGTCGCCAGGCCGATCTAAAAACGGTCCTGGAGGTGACCAGGGCCTTTGCCATGGTGAACCCTGGAGATCCCGTAAAGTACGATTTCGTCCTCACTCGATGGGGCATCAGGGAGGAACTCACGGTGGGTGGACTCCTGAGGGAGATGGAAGATATAAGGGGGGGAGTGAACGGGGTGGAGGTAGAGGGTGATGGAGACTGAAGAGAGGGATTTGTTGCTCTCCTTTCAGAAGAACGAGATGACAGAGCATTTGGTGTACGGGCGTCTGGCCAGGCGGATGAAGGGCCACAACAGGGAAGTCCTGGAAAAGATAGCGGAGGACGAGCTCCGCCACTATCGCCTCTGGAGGGAGGTCACCGGCAAGGACGTGAAGCCCTGCCGGTGGCGTCTCTTCTTCTATCTGCTGGTGGCTTACGTCCTGGGTCTCACCTTTGCCATCAAGGTTATGGAGCGGGGGGAGGAGGAGGCCGAAGGGCTCTACTCTTCCCTGGCGGAGAAGTTTCCCCAGGCCAAAGAGATTGCTCGAGACGAGTTTGAGCATGAGAAACTGTTGGTGAACATGATCGAAGAGGAGCGTATCAAGTACGTGGGCTCCATGGTCCTGGGCCTCAACGACGCCCTGGTGGAGCTCACGGGTTCCCTGGCAGGTCTCACCTTTGCCCTGCAGAACACCCGGGTGGTGGGTATGGCGGGGCTCATCATGGGCATAGCGGCCACCCTCTCCATGTCAGCCTCGGAGTATCTCTCTCAGAAGTC
>JALUVF010000034.1 GCA_027020915.1 bacterium | reverse complement strand
ATTTTCTGGTGGCCTTTCTCAGGTTGCTGAAAGGGGTGACGGTCTACCCCAAGCATCATCCCTTGATTTCCGGGGGGCTCGACACGGTTTTACGGGTCATCACTGAGAGGGGAGACAAGGGGGAGAACCTGATTCTCTCGGTGAGTAGAGGATACCTCTTCATCAACGCCGAGAGGGTGGAGGTGACGGCGGAGAATTATGCCTTTATCAGGCTGCTCCTTCAGGCCTTCAACGACCTGGGGCTGGGTGAGGTGGAGTTTTTGCCTGCCGTGATCACCAAAGAGGATCTCTACGGGTTTTTCAAGCTCTTGACCCTGCCTGGCGCGGGTTTCACGGGCCTTCTCTCCCGGATGGATGAGGAGGGGATCAAGGGCGTCTTCATCAGGCCCTATCTCCAGGTCCCGGGGGGGAGCGTCAAGGACAGGGCCAGGAAGCTCTACTTTCAGACCCTCACCCTCATTAAGAAGTACTTCAGAGGCGAAGGTCCTGTCCCCATGGTGAAGATGAAGGCCGTGGCCACTTATCTGGCCGACATTCTCAGACATTCGGAAGAGACCATGATAGGTCTCACCATCATCAAGAATTACGATGACTACACCTATAACCACTGCCTCAACGTGGCCATCCTATCCCTGGGATTGGCTTTGAGGTTGGGGATGGATAAGAGTCTCCTGATCTCCCTGGGTACCGGGGCTCTGGTCCATGACATAGGGAAGGTGAAGATCCCTTCGGAGATATTGAATAAACCCGGCGTCTTGACCGAGGAGGAGTGGGACATGGTCAAGCTCCATCCCGTTCACGGATTGGCCCTCCTCCTCCGGAAGTGGGGGATCACTGGGGAGACGGTGAAGATGTTCCCGGCGGTTTTGGAACACCACCTGGGCATGAACCTCACGGGGTACCCCGAGTTTCTCAGGCAGAAGGTCCCGGGCCTTCTTTCTCGCATCATTCATATCACCGATTTCTATGATGCCGTTACCACCCCCAGGGTTTATAACAGGGAGCCTTTCTCCCCCGTGGAGGCCATGGAGTTCCTGATGGACCATGGGGGAGAGAGGTTCGATCCCGTGCTGGTAAAGGTCTTTGTCCAGATGATGGGGATGTATCCCGTGGGTACCGTGGTGAAGCTTAGTACGGGAGAATGGGCCATGGTGGTGGAGAGGTCCTCTGACACGGGCTATCTGGATAGGCCTGTGGTGGCTGTAGTGGCCGACCATAGAGGGGTGCCCCTGCGCCCCAGGAGGTTGGATCTCTCCCAGGAGTCTGTGGAGGTGGTGGGTCTGTCGGAGAGGTCTCCCTGGGAGGCGGGGGTGGATCCCACCCGAGTTGTCCTTTCCCTGGGCCAGGAGCCATGACCCCCCTTGAGCGGGCCTTAAAGGAATGGGACCTCCTTCTCGAGGTGACCCGCCGCAGGCGCAGGGAGTTCATGAAGGTGAGGAGGGGAAAGGACTCCCTGGTGAGCGAGTCCCAGGCCCGGGACCTCTTTTCTCGGGCGGCGGAGGCCGTGGAGGAGGTGGTGGGGAGGGAGTGCCCCCGTCTTAAGATGGTCTTCTACCCTGCCATATCCCGGTTGAGGGGGCGCCTGGTGAAGTTCTCCCTGGGGATCGGGCTGGCCCTGGCCGGTATTGCAGGGGTGGTGGTCTATATGGTCTCTTTGGGTTGGCTCTCGGCTACCGAAGGGTACTACTGTGCCATTCCCATCCTCTTTGTTCTTCCCTTCCCCTGGAGTCTTTACAGACGAATGGGCGAGTATATGGAAAGGGGCTCCTACTACCTCCAGGAAGAGGGGGTGGTGGTCATTTACGATCTCCCTCGGGGGAGGTTTCTCTCTTACAGTGCCCATGAGCTGGCCTTTCACCTTCTCAGGAGGGAAGGGCCCAAGTGGGAGTTTTATAGCTGGGGATGGGCCCGGGGAGTGCAGCATCTGGCTTCCCAGAAGATGGGGGATGCCCCCATGGCCTCTTCCTTGGAGCTTATGGTGGGAGAGCTGAGGGTGGCTTTGGAGTGGTTGGCCAAGGCGGGGGGGAAGCCCCTGCCGTCCTGGGTCAAGAGACTGCCCAGCCCCTACCATAAACCCTGGTGGTTGGCCTTCTGGAGCGGTGGAAGGGAAATCACCCCTTCCCTTTTGGGAAGGGCTTTGTCTACGGCCCATTTCCAGCTCTTGGAGGCCCAGGAAGGCCCTGGAGTCTATAGGGAATTTCTGGATATGAGGATGGATCAACGATGGCCCTTCGTTTCTCCCCGGCCCCAAGAGTGGTTGGAGACTGGCGACTAGAACTGGCCCAGTCCCTCACCACTTTCGAGGATCTGGAGAGGGTGATCCCCTTCTCTCCCCGGGAGAGGGAGAAGGTGAGGGAGGTGTGTCGCCTCTTCCCTCCCTTGGTCACTCCCTTTCTCCTCTCCCTCATGGATCCTGCCCATTCCATGGACCCCGTGAGGCTCCAGGTGGTACCTTCCCCCGTGGAGTTGGAGGGTCCGGGCATGGAGGATCCTTTGGGGGAGGAGGACCACTCTCCCTTTCCAGGAGCCGTCCACAGGTACGAGAATCGCCTCCTGGTGGTGACCACCAACAGATGTGCCCTCCACTGTCGCTACTGTTTCAGGAAGAGGAACTGGAAGAGGCCCCCTTTCCACTTCACCTCGTGGCGGATCTTGGAGAGCTATTTGAAGGCCCATCCCCAGGTGGAGGATCTCCTCATCTCCGGGGGGGATCCCCTTCTCCTTCCGGAGGAGGGGCTGGAGAGACTCTTGTCCCTGGCTCGTTCCTCGGATAACATTAAGGTGGTGCGAATAGGCACCCGGGTGCCCGTGGTCCTGCCCTCTAGAGTGGACAAGGGGCTTCTTGACCTCCTGGAGACCCATGCCCCCCTGTGGATATGCCTCCACGTCAACCACCCCAGGGAGTTGACGGAGGAGATGTACCAGGCAGTGGTGGCTCTCTCCAGGGCGGGTTGTGCCTTGGTATCCCAGACGGTGCTCCTGAAGGGGGTGAACGATTCTCCTGATACATTGGCCCTTCTCTTCACCCACCTTCTCTCCATGGGGGTGAAGCCTTACTACCTTTTTCAATGTGATCCTGCTCCTGGCACGGCCCATTTCAGGGTGGATATGGAGGAGGGACGAAGGATCATGACATCCCTGTGGGGCAGGGTTTCCGGCCTGGCCTATCCCCATTACGCCATGGACCTGCCAGGAGGCGGGGGGAAGGTGCTCTTGTGAGGGCTGAGAGGAAACGGTTGGATCTCCTTCTGGTGGAGAGGGGCCTGGCGGAGAGCCGGGAGAAGGCCCGGGCCCTCATAATGGCAGGGGAGGTGTGGGTGGAGGGCCAGAGGGTGGACAAGGCGGGGAGGGCCTTCCCCAAGGATGTGAAGATAGAGGTGAGGCGCCAGGCCTGTCCTTATGTGAGCCGTGGCGGATTGAAGCTCCAGGGGGCCCTGGACGCCTTTGCCCTGGATGTGGCGGGCAGGGTGGTGGCCGATTTGGGGGCTTCCACCGGGGGATTCACCCATTGCCTTCTCATCCGGGGGGCCAGGAAGGTCTATGCCGTGGACGTGGGGTACGGCCAGCTCCACTGGAGCCTCCGCCGTGACCACCGGGTGGTGGTCATGGAGAGGGTGAACGTACGCCACCTCACCCCGGAAGCCCTGGGAGAGATGGTGGATCTGGTGGTGGCGGACCTCTCCTTCATATCCCTCACCCTGGTACTGCCTGCCGTGAAGGGCGTGCTGAGGCCCGGGGGAGAGGCCCTCCTCTTGGTGAAGCCCCAGTTCGAGGTGGGCAGGGAGAAGGTGGGCAAGGGAGGGGTGGTGAGGGAGGCTGCCCTGAGGAGAGAGGCCCTGGAGAGGGTGAAGAAGAGGGCCGAGGAGCTGGGTTTTGAGGTGTTGGGGGAGATGGATTCCCCTGTGCCCGGGGCCAAGAAGGGGAATGTGGAGCTGTTTCTCTATCTAAGGCTCCCCCAGGAGGCGGGTTAGGATCTCCTCTGTGGCCCTGGAGCGGTTCAGGGTGTAGAAGTGGAGGTACTTTATGCCTCTCTCCAGGAGTTCCTTGCACTGGAGATAGGCGTGTTCGATGCCCCTCTGCCTCACCTCCTGGGGATTAGGGACCTCTTTCAGCCTGGCCAGAAGGTCTTGGGGAATGGTGGCACCGCATAGTTGGGTGAAGCGTATCACCTGCTTCAGGTTGGTAATGGGCATGATGCCAGGAATGATGGGCACCTGGATGCCTATGGCCCTGGCCCTCTCCAGAAAATGGAAGAAGTATCCGTTGTGGAAGAAGAGCTGGGTGATGACGAAGTCCGCTCCCTTGTCCACCTTGAGCTTGAGGTACCTGAGATCCGCCTCTCTGTCGGGATTCTCTATGTGCCCCTCGGGGTAGCCCGCCACTCCCACGCAGAAATCCCATCCCCCCTTTATGAACTCCACAAGCTGGTAGGCGTATTCGAAGCCCCCGGGCGCGGGTTTGAAGGTCCTTTCTCCCTGGGGGGGGTCTCCCCTGAGGGCAAGGATGTTTTCCACACCCCTCTCCGCCAGCCAGTCCAGGGTCCTGGCTATCTCCTCCTTGGTGACCCCTACGCAGGTGAGGTGGGCCACCACGTCGAGCCCCTGCTTCTTTATGGCGTGGACAAGCTCTAGGCTCTTGTTGTGGGTGCTGCCCCCTGCGCCGTAAGTGACAGATACAAATCCCGGGTCCCACCTCTTCAGTCTCCCCAGGTTTTCCCAGAGGGCCTCTTCTTCCTGAGGGGATTTGGGAGGAAAAAATTCGAAGGAGACCACCAGGTCCCTTTTCTCCAGAATCTCCTGTACCCGCATGGTCCCATCATTAGTCCAGGCTTTTCCCTTCAGTCAAGGCTCAGGGGGAGGGCCCGGGCCCTTGAAAAATTAAATTTGGTTTGTTATCTTCCTTGTCCCGGGCACTGAGCGTTTGCCTTTTAGGGTGTATTTCTATTAATTACAAACTATTAGTCCATCATAACACATTTATGTAATTGGAGGGTTTATGGCTTGGCAAGAGGAGCTGAAGAGGAATGTGACCACCGTGGAGGAGCTATCCACTTACCTGGACATGGAAGAGGAGGAGAAGAGGTGCTTGGAGGAGGTGGTCTCCAGGCATCCCATGAGTATCACCAGGTACTACCTCTCTCTCATGGACAGGGAAGACCCCCACGACCCCATCCGTAGGATGGCCGTTCCCTCTCTGGAGGAGTTGGATCTCTCCGGTTCTTACGACACCAGCGGAGAACTGGAGAATGTGAAGGTGTGGGGGCTCCAGCATAAGTATTCTCAGACAGCCTTGGTCCTGGCCACCAACCAGTGCGCCGTCTACTGCCGGTTCTGTTTCAGAAAACGCCTGGTGGGACTGCCTACCAGGGAGGTGACCAGGAGATTGGGGGACGTGGTGGGCTATGTGAAGGCTCACCGGGAGATCACCAACGTCCTGGTGAGCGGAGGGGATCCCTTGATTCTGCCCACCGGGCTTCTGGAGGGCTTCTTGAAAGAGCTCTCAGGGGTGGACCACCTTCGTTACATTAGGATCGGCAGCCGCATCCCTGCCACTTTTCCCCAGCGTATACTGGACGACCCTTCTCTTCTGGAGGTTCTGGACAGGTTTGTCAGGGGGGGGAAGAGGCTGTATGTGGTCACCCACTTCAATCATCCCCGGGAGCTCACTCCCGAGGCTGGGGAGGCCGTGGAGAGGCTGATGAGAGCGGGGGTGGTGGTGAACAACCAGGCCGTGTTGCTTAAAGGGGTGAACGACCACCCTTCTACCCTGGCTGCCCTCATGGGGGGGTTGGTTGAGAAGGGGGTGGTTCCCTACTACCTCTTTCAGTGTAGGCCTGTGAAGCGGGTGAAGACGGCCTTCCAGGTGGATCTGGAGGAGGGCTACTGGGTGGTGGAGGAGGCCAAGAGGCGCCTGGACGGTTTGGCCAAGCGTTTCAGGTACGTCATGTCCCACCGCACGGGCAAGGTGGAGATCGTGGGCATCCACGGGAACTACATCTATTTCAAGTACCACCAGGCCGTGAACCCTTCCCACGGGGGTCTCTTCTTCAGGAGAAGGTTGAGACCGGGGGCTGCCTGGCTGGACGACCTTGAGGGCTTCGGGGGGAGGAGCTTCAGCAGAAGATCTTCTCCAGCTCCCTCCATCCCGTGCGTTGGATAACGGTGCCCAGCCTCTCTCCCTTTTGGCTGTGTCTCTTGTAAAAGTCCAGGGTGAGCTCCAGGGCCGTCACCACCTGGTCTTCGGAGGCCATATGGAGAAGGGGCCTGGCCAGCTGAGGATGGCGGCCCAGTTTTCCCCCTATGAGGACCAGGTACCCTCTCTCTCGGGCATTAATGGCTTCCAAAGGGCAGGCCCTTCTGCAGTCGCCGCATAGGAGGCACCTTTCTTCAATGATGCTGGGGCGTCCCTCTTTCATGATGATGGCCTCTTCCCGGCAGGCCTTTATGCAGTCGCCGCATCCGTTGCACAGGTCTCCATGGATGGCGGGTTTCTCCTGAACAATGACCCCGAAATCCTTTATGGGAACCTGGGAGCAGGCGTTGGGGCAGTTGGCCACGGCCACCTGGAAGGTGTGGGAGTGGTGGAGGGGCCCTTCCACTTTCCTCTGGAGAAAGGCCAGGAGATTGGCCTCCACCAGGGTCTCCTCCAGCCTCTCCTGGAGAGGGGTCGTATCCAGGAGGGACCTGGGACAGCCCCCGTTGCCGAAGCAGAGGGCCAGGGAGTGGCCTTGGGTGACCTGGGACATCCTTTCTGCCACGGCTTGGCGGGTCTCCAGCACGTCCCTTGCCGTCATCCTGTTTCCACCCTTTCCCCTGACCAGGGATTCTATCTCCTTCTTGGCCCTGGGCCTGGCGAAAAAGGGGACCCTTTTAAGAAGCCTCCGGGCTTCTCTATCCCATTCCATGGTTCTCTAGATCTATAGGGCCCTTCTCTCGAGGATATGGCCCTCGATGCCTATGACCACCACTTCCAGGGGCACCTCCACCTCTGCCAGTTCCATGCCCTTTTTCACCACCAGGGGTAGGCCTGAGCAGCAGGGCACCTCCATGACCAGGACGGTCACCCTCTGGATACTTGCTTCCTTGAAGATGGCGGCGAAACGGGCCACGTAATCCTGCACGTTGTCGAACTTGGGGCAGCCCATCAAGACCACCTTTCCCTCCAGGAAGTCCTGGTGGAAACCGGGATAAGCTATGGGTGTGCAGTCTGCGGCCACCAGGAGATGGGCGTCTCTCAGAAAGGGGGCTCTGGGGGGTACGAGGCGAATCTGGACGGGCCAGTGGGAGAGGGCGGATGTGGCAGGTGATGATGGGGTAGCTTGGGCGGAATTCCGGGATTTGGGTGCCAGGGTTCTCAGGGCCGCCGACGGGCAGCCGGAGAAAGGGGGGGCTTGGGGTTCCTGGGTTTCCTCCACCGCCTTCTCGTCGAACTCCTCGGCTTCCCTCTCCACGATCCTGATGGCCCCCTTGGGACAGTTGCCAAGGCAGGCTCCCAGTCCATCGCAAAAGTCCTCTCTCACCAGTCTGGCTTTGCCGTTCACTATCTGCAGGGCCCCTTCGGGGCAGGCGGGGATGCACTCTCCGCAGCCGTCACAGAGCTCTTCGTCTATCTCTATGATCTTGCGTATCACTTTCATCCTTTTCTCCTTCTCTTTTCAATGGCTACACCCCCCTTGCCCTCGAACTTGCGGGGTTTGAAAGAAGGGAGAGGGGAGAGAGCCCCTCTCCCTTTGGAGGGGGTGTTTCGTGACCTCAGCCCAGTATGGCTTTCAGGTCTTCTTCGGGGGTGGTGATGGGCTTAAGGTCGAAGTTTTTCACCAGCACGTCGAGAACATTGGGGCTGATGAAGGCCGGCAGGGACGGTCCCAGCCTCATGTCCTTTATGCCCAGGTGGAGGAGGGTGAGAAGAATGGCCACGGCCTTCTGTTCGAACCAGGAGAGGATCATGGAGAGGGGCAGTTCGTTGACGTTGCAATCGAAGGCATTGGCCAGGGCCAGGGCGATCTGGATGGCCGAGTAGGCGTCGTTACACTGGCCCACGTCCAGGAGCCGGGGCAGGCCGTCGATGCTACCCAGGTCCTTGTCGAAGAACCTGAACTTGCCGCAGGCCAGGGTGAGAATCACCGTGTCTTTGGGGGCTTTCTCCACAAACTCGGTGTAGTAGTTCCGGCCGGGCTTGGCGCCGTCACAGCCACCCACCAGGAAAAAGTGGCGGATCTTGCCGCTCTTGACAGCCTCCACCACCTTGTCGGCCACGGAGAGGACGGCGTTGTGGGCAAAGCCCACCATGACCGTCTTGCCCTCCCTATCTTCGGGGAAACCTGGGAGCTCCAGGGCCCTCTGGATGGCGGCGGAGAAGTCCCTGCCTGTGATGTGGGTGACGCCGGGCCATCCCACGGGACCCACGGTGAAGAGGTTGTCTTTGTAAGATTCTTTGGGGGGCATGAGGCAGTTGGTGGTCATGACAATGGATCCCGGGAATTGGGCGAACTCCTTCTGCTGGTTCTGCCAGGCCGTTCCGTAGTGACCCACCAGATGGGGGTACTTATTGAGCTCGGGATAGCCGTGGCAGGGGAGCATCTCTCCGTGGGTGTAGACATAGATGCCTTTGCCCTCCGTCTGCTTCAGTATGTCGTCCAGGTCCCTCAGATTGTGGCCTGAGACCAGTATGGCCTTTCCCTTTTTGGCTCCCAGGGAGACGGGGGTGGGCTGGGGGTCACCGTAGGTACCAGTATTGGCTTTGTCCAAGAGTTCCATGGTGAGGAGGTTCATCTCTCCGCACTTCAGGACCAATCCCAGCCAGTCGTCCAGGCTTAGATTGTTACGCTGGAGGGCCGCCAGGCCTTCATAGATGAAGTCGTAGGCCTTATTGTCCTCCTGGCCCAGTTCCTGGGCGTGGAAGAGATAGGATGCCATCCCCTTTATGCCGTAGAGAAGGGTCTCCTTCAGGGAGAAGATGTCCCTGTCCAGGTCGGGAGTGGGCCTGAGCTCCACCATCTCTCCCTGTTTGATCATCTCTTCCTGGGTGGCTGCGGGCTGGAAGGTGGCCGGTCCCTGGGGGAAGTCCACATTGCCCCCGGCCTCCTTTACCTGGGCCTTGAGGGCTTCTCTGATTTCCGTGGCCTCTTTCACGTAGTCCACGAAACGCTGGGGATCAAAATTCACGTTGGTGAGGGTGGAGAAGAGGGCTTCACAGGTGAAGACATCGGCCCTGTGGTTCCTGACGCCTACCTTCTGTCCTTCCAGGGCTACAATGGAGATGCCCTCCAGCATGTAGAGGAGCAGGTCCTGGAGGTAATCGACCTCTGGGGCTTTTCCACACACACCCCTTACCGTACAGGCTTGACCCTTGGCCGTCTGTTCGCACTGATCACAAAACATAGATCCACCTCCTAAAGTTTTGTTCCTGGAACCAAATATAGTCTATCACAAAGATAGGTCTTTGACCTGGATCAAGAAAGGGGGAAATTTTCTCTTCAAAGTGAGGTTCTCTTTACTTCTGGGGGCCAGCAGGTTCTTCCCTTTACCCGTGTTGGGTTCCGGGGCTATAGTCTTTCTCTATCGGGGCCTTTGGGAGAGTGAAACGTGCTGGGTTTTAACGAGATCATGGTGGTGCTGGTTTTGGCCTTGGTGGTTCTGGGGCCGGAGAGGGTGATCGATATGATCCGTTCCCTGCGCCGGGAGACGGAGGGATTGAAGGGGGAGATCCTCCGGGAGGGGGGGATGGAGGACCAGGGTGAGGAAGAGCCCGGGTTCGTATATCACCTGGAGGAGCTGAGGCGGAGGCTCATCATCTCCGTGGTGAGCATCGTTCCCTTTGCCGCTGCTGCCTTTCCCTTTGCCCCCAAAATCATCCAGTTCTTCCGTCATCCCTATGGGGGTAACCTCATCTTCATAGCTCCCACCGAGGCCTTTGTGGTGAATATCAAGGTGGCCCTGGCCACGGGGGTGGCCTGCGCCTTCCCCGTCATCGCCTTTCAGATGTGGCGCTTCATTGCTCCGGGGCTTTATCCCCGGGAAAAGAAGGTCTTTCTCACCCTTTTCGTCGCCTCTATAGCCCTCTTTGCGGGGGGAATGGTCTTTGCCTACTTCGGCATTCTGCCCCTGGCCTTCAAGTTTCTCCTCCAGTTCTCCGCTCCCTGGTTCCAGCCCATGCTCACGGCGGGGAAGTATTTTTCTTTCATATTCAAGCTCATGATAGCTTTTGGTCTGGCCTTTCAGCTCCCCATTGTCATCTTCTTCTTGGTGGCTGCCGATCTGGTTTCCCTGGAGACCTTCTCGTCTTACAGGAGGGCCATCTGGGTGGTGAGTTTTGTGGTGGGTGCAGTCTTGACCCCACCCGACGTACTCTCCCAGGTCATGATGTCCTTGCCTCTCATACTCCTCTTCGAGGCAAGCCTTTTGGTTAGCAGGCTTTACATTAAAGCCCGTAAAGCCACAAAATAACCTGAGTCTTTACCTTAAGGCCACGGGGTATTGGGTTTGGTTGGGTTTTACGAACCCGAAGACGTTGGTGGTATCGACCAGGGGGCGGCTTTTGCCAATACCTCCCTTCCCAGTCGCAGCTGCTTGTTTTCCCTACGGAGTCTCTTGTGTTCTCCTTTTTGGGCCGTGGTGAGACCCTCGTCCGGCTCGGCCTGGATAACCCAGTTGGCAATGGTTTGGGCAGTGGTTTCAAACTCTTTTGCCAGCTCGTAAGGGGTCCTGCCTGCCCTTACGAGTTCCACCATTTGTTTTCTGAACTCCGGTGGGTAAGGCTTTCGTCTCCTTGGCATTGTGAACGCCTCCTTGTGTTAGTATGCAGGTGTCCACTAAAACGGGTCAACTCCAAACGAAAGGCGTGGAAGAGGTCAGGACTACTTCTCTCTACCACTCTAGGAATAGAGAGGGTGACCATTCTCTTCAATGGACGATGCTGCGGCTTGCCGCAGGAGCGTTCATTCTATAAGCTAGCGTCCGCTTGACAGGGACCATTCAGGAGGGAGAGACATGAAAAAGGCTTTGACAATCCTGGTCTTCACGGCGCTGTTGGTGGGTGTGGGAGCTGTGTTCTTCGCCCCGCCCTTCGAGAGAAAACCCCCTAAAATCCAACTCCCTTCCTCGGGAACCTATATAAAGGCCAAGGCATCCGTAGAGATAGGCCTGGAGGACAGACCTGCAGGGTTGAAGGAGGTGACGGTCACCCTCGAGCAGGGGAAGAACCACTGGACCCTGCTATATAAGACCTTCCCTATGGGTACCTATTATGTCCGCATTCCCATCACTCTGGAGCCCAAAAGACTGGGGGTGAGGGAAGGGCCGGCCATCCTGGAAGTGGTGGCCGTGGACAGGTCCCTCTGGAACCTGGGGAAGGGCAACACGGGAAGGGCCTCTATCCAGGTTAAGGTGGACTACACCCCTCCCAGGGTGGAACTCCTGGATAACACCCGCTACGTTTACGAGAATGGAGCCGGCGCTGCCCTTTTCCAGACCTCTCTGGACGCTGTTAGGGCCGGGGTCCGGGTGGGCACTCTCTTCTTCAGAGCGTACCCCAGAAGGATTGGGGACCAGGAGTTGTGGGCGGTCCTTTTTGGTCTTCCCCTCTATGCCCATGGTAAGAAAGCCCAGATCATTGCCTGGGATCAGGCGGGTAACGCCAGAATCATCCCCTTGAACATACATATCCTTCCAAGGAAGGTGGTGAGAGAGACCCTCCGCGTTTCCGATGATTTTATCCAGAGGAAGATCTATCCCCTCCTGCCTTCCGAGGATGCCCGTCTCTCTCCCGTAGAGGCCTTCAAGAAAGTGAACGAAGAGCTGAGGCGCGAGAACGAGACCCTCATCTCCCGGCTGGCTGCCCGCTCTTCCGGGCCTCCCCTCTGGGAAGGGGCTTTCTTGCAGTTGAGAAACTCCAAGGTGACAGCCACCTTCGGGGACCAGAGAACTTACGTTTACAAGGGGAAGGTGATCAGTCATGCCACCCACCTGGGTTACGACCTGGCCTCGGTGTCCCACGCTCCCGTGTCTGCGGCCAACTATGGCAGGGTGATCTTCACGGGCTTTATCGGTATATACGGCAACGTGGTCATAGTGGACCACGGCCTGGGTCTGTTCTCCCTTTATGCCCATCTGAGCCGCTACGTGGTCAAGAAGGGAGACGTGGTGAAGAAGGGCCAGATTATAGGCTACACTGATTCGACGGGGCTAGCGGGAGGAGATCACCTCCACTTTGGAATTCTCCTGTCTGGCCACCCCGTGAACCCTGTGGAATGGTGGGACAGAAGGTGGCTTAGAGACCGGATCATGTCCGTTTTAGGGCCCTATTTTAAGGGAGGTAAGGGTGTTCAGACTCACCGTGGTGGATAGCTTCGCCTCGGCCCACCAGCTCCGGGAGTATGAAGGCCAGTGTGAGAACCTCCACGGCCACAACTGGCGGGTGGAGGTTGTGGTGGAGGGGAGGGAGCTCAACTTTCAGGGACTCCTGCTGGACTTTAAAGACTTGAAAGGGGCTTTGAGGGAGGTCTTGAAGGAGCTGGATCACTCTTTTCTCAATGAGCTCCCATACTTCCAGGAGAGGAATCCCACCTCTGAGAACCTGGCCTTCTTCATCTTCAGGGGATTGGAAGCGGCCCTCAAGGCTTATCCGGGAGTGAAGGTGAAGTCGGTCACGGTGTGGGAGTCGGAGAGGGCTGGAGCCACCTATCTGGAGTGAAACAGGATCTCCTCCAGGTGGGCCAGATTCCGGGCTGCCAGGTGGGGTTTCATCTCCGGGGGAGCCTCTTCCAGCTCCCGGGGAGAGGTGACCCCCGAGAGCACCAGGGCCGTTTTTGCTCCCGCTTTGCGGCCCATCATTATGTCACTGTCGAGTTTGTCCCCCACCATGAGGATCTGGGAGGGTTCGCACTCCCATTGTTGTATGGCCAGTTCCAGCATGTAGGTATTGGGTTTTCCCACAATGAAGGGTTTTACCCTTGTGGCCGTCTCTATGGCCGACAAGAAGACGCCAACGCCCGGCATGAACCCATTTTCCACGGGCCACAATGGGTCCCCGTTGACTCCTATGAAGAGGGCTCCCCTCATAACGTCTTTGACGGCCTTGCAGATCTTCTCGTAGTTCACTTTGCGGTCCAGGCCCACCACTACAGCCTGGGCTGCCTCTTCGTCCTGGGAGGTGAGGTATCTGGGTTCCAGATCTTCCAGCTCTTCCTTCAGCCCCCTCTCTCCCAGAAGGAAGATGGAAGGGGAGGTGCCGTCGAAGAGGCTTCCCAGATAGCGACCGGTGGCATGGGCGGCGGTGATGATCTCTTGAGGGGTTGCGGGTATGCCCATGGCGTTCAGTTTGGCGGCATAGTAGCCTCGGGGGCGCAGGGTGCTGTTGGTGACAAAGACCACGATTTTCCCTCTTTCCCTGGCAGTGGCCACAAAGGAAGAGGCACCGGGCAGCATTACGTTACCCCTGTATACCACTCCGTCCAGATCCACGGCGAAGAGTTTGATGTCATCCAGGGAAAATTCCATTCTGTTCCCCTCCTTGCTCTCCCTCAAGTGGGAGGATGGCTTCTCATTTAGATATAGGCATCCCTTTCCTATATCGTGGTGATTATGGTCAAGGCCGTGCTCAGCACCGCGGGCAGATCAAAAAGGCGGCCCAGGGACGGACCGCCTGCTTCTTAATGTACACATCTTCTAAACCTGGTAGGAGTCTCCCACATCCAGGATGATGCACTGGGCCTGGGTCTCGGCCTTCACCTTGCTACAAAAGGCCTGAGGATCCTGGGCGATGAGATCCCAGGTGTTGTAGTGGATGGGGATCACCACTTTGGGTTTGATCATCTTCACCGCCTCCACGGCATCGGCTGGCCCCATGGTGAAGTTGTCCCCGATGGGCAGGAGGGCCAGATCTATCTCGTAGAGTTTACCCAGGAGGTCCATGTCGGCGATGAGCCCCGTGTCGCCTGCATGGTAGATGAGCTTGCCGTCCATTTTTACCAGGAAGCCGCAGGGGTTCCCCGTGTAGACTGTCTGGCCGTCGTCCACATAGGCGGAACCGTGGGCGGCAGGGGTGAGCTTCACCCATCCGAAGGGGAACTCCCTGGCTCCACCGATGTGCATGGGATGGGCATTAACCCCCTGGTTTCCTACGAAGGTAGCCAGTTCGAAAGGTGCCACCACCAAGGCGTTGTTGGCCTTGGCGATTTCCACGGTGTCACCCAGATGGTCACCGTGGCCGTGGGTCACCAGGACAGCGTCTACCTGGATCTCCCCGGGTTTGGTTTTGGCTAAGGGATTCCCCGTGAGAAAAGGATCTATCACTACCTTGCCCTGAGAGGCTTCCAGAAGCACACACCCATGACCCAGAAAGGTGACTTTCACCATACCCCACCTCCTCAACTCAAGATTTTTGAGCCTTTCAGTAATTTAACACCTCACTCCTTTGTGCTCAACAGAGGGTGGAAGAAGGGGGGATAGTCCAAAGGAAAGTCCCCTTTTTACCCCTGAAGGTGACAGGGTGGGTTCAGTGCCTCCTTTCGCCTTGACCTGGGGGGGAGGCGGTGTTATCACCCCTTGCCATGGAGAGGGAAGGTTTACTGGCGCTCATAGGCAACACCCCCCTGGTGAAACTCCGCTACTTCTCTACTCCCCAGGTGGAAGTCTGGGCCAAGCTGGAGATGTTCAACCCCGGAGGGAGCGTGAAGGATCGGCCCGCCCTTTACATGATAGAGGATGCCGAGGCCCGGGGGGTGCTTTCCAGGGAGAAGATAGTCCTGGAGCCCACCAGTGGAAATACGGGAATAGGACTGGCATTGGTGTGTTGCATCAAGGGGTATAGGCTCAAAGTGGTCATGCCCGACACCATGAGTCTGGAGAGACGCCTTCTCATCCAGGCTTACGGGGGGGAGATAATCCTCACCCCAGGAGATCTGGGCACCGATGGGGCCATAGACAGGGCCTTGGAGATGGTGGGAGAGGACCCTCACACTTACTTCATGCCCAATCAGTTTGACAATCCAGCCAATCCCAGGTCCCATTATGAGACCACGGGGGTGGAGATCCTGGAGCAGACCGAGGGTGAAGTGACCACCTTCGTAGCAGGGATTGGCACTTCTGGGACCCTTATGGGGGTAGGCAGGCGTCTGAAGGAGTATCGTCCATCCATACAGGTGGTAGGGGTGGAGC
>JALUVF010000033.1 GCA_027020915.1 bacterium | reverse complement strand
CTTTTCCTCTTCACCCATGGCACTGAAGCGCCCCTGAATTTCAAAATACGTTTCTAAAGGTATCCAGGAGGGCTCATGGGTGATGCGCCATTCTCCCTTCTCGATTTCCAGCAGGGGGAAGACACCTGACTCTACGGCCAGACGTCCCACCTCCACCGTCTTCCCTTCTTCCATACGCCATCCTGTGGGACAGGGGGAGAGAACCAGAATAAACCGGAAGCCCTTAATGGACCGAGCCTTTTCGAACTTGGCCAAAAAGTCCTGGGGATAGCTGGGGGACGCAGTGGCGGCATAGGGAACACCGTGGGCCAGGAGGGCCGAGAGGATATCCTTTTTCCGTTCCTTCTTGAGGGTGGGATAAGGGGTGGTAGTGGTCCATGCCCCGGGAGGGGTGGAGGAGGAGCGCTGGATGCCCGTATTCATATAGGCCTCGTTGTCGTAGCAGACGTAGATGATGTCTTCGTTGCGCTCGGCTGCGGCCGATAGGGAACCGAAGCCTATATCGTAGCTGGAGCCGTCCCCCGCCCACACCATGACGGTGATCTCTCCCTGTCCCAGTCTCTCCAGGGCCCCTTTTATACCCGTGGCCACGCTGGGGGCCACGGCGAAGGGGGTGTGGATGAGAGGCAGTTTCAGAGTGGCGTCGGGATGGCGGCCGGCGATGATGGACCAGCAGGAGGCGGGTATTACCACCCGGGTCTTTTCGTCCATGGTCTTGAGGGCCAGGCGCATGGCCAGGGCGGCGCCACAACCGGCGCAGGCCAGGTGGCCCGGTTCCATGAACTCCTTCTGGGGGTACTTCAACTCCATAGCACCACACCCTCGGGAACCATGGCGCTCCTGTAGTAGAGATCTTCCACCACCTGGGGAGTCACCTCTCTGCCTCCCATGGATACGATGCAACACTGGACGGGACATAGGCCTCCCAAGGCGCTGCGCACCTCCTGGGAGAAGATGCCCTCGGCCCCGTAGGAGATGGCTCTGTCCAGGACCAGTACCCTCTCCAGGTGGGCCATGGTCTCCCTCAACTGGTCATAGGGGAAGGGCCTGAAGAGGCGCAGTATCACCATGCCCACCTTTTCTCCTCCTTCCCTCAAGGCATCCACGGCGTGTCCCACGGTACCCGTCAGGGCCCCCGATGCCAGGAATGCTACGGAGGCATCTTCCAGGCGATATCCTTCCACCGGGGCGTAGGTCCGACCCGTGATTTCTTCCCATTCCCCAAAGGCCTTGAGCCAGCCTTCCAGGGCCCTGGCATGGTCCTTAAAGAGGTCCCGCCGTTCCCGGTGGTAAAGCCCTGGCTCCAGGATGGGCCACAGGGTGAAGGGGTCGTGGTGGGAGAGACGCAGGGGGAAGTCCAGGGGAGGCAGGAAGGCCTCTACTATCCGGGGTTCCACCAGTTCTACGGGTTCGGCTGTATGGGAGAGAACGAAGCCGTCCAGGCCTACCATGGCGGGCAGAAAGACACTCTCCGCCACCCGGAAGGCCATGATTGTGAGATCCATGGCTTCCTGGGCAGAGGAGGCGAAGGCCTGCATCCAGCCCGTGTCTCTCTGGGAGAGCATGTCCTGCTGGTCGCACCAGATGTTCCAGGGGGCTCCCACGGCCCTGTTGGCCACGGCCATGACCACGGGAAGCCGTCCCCCTGCCGTCCAGTGGATCATCTCGTGCATGAAGAGGAGGCCGTGGGAAGATGTGGCGGTGAAGGCCCGCACCCCCTGGGCCACGGCCCCGGCCACCACAGCCAGGGCCGACATCTCCGACTCCACCCGAACGTACCTGGCCTCTAGATCGCCTTTGGCCACGTACTCCGCCAGCTTCTCGATGATATGGGTCTGGGGGGTGATGGGGTAGGCGGCCACCACCTGGGGCTGGCACACCTTGGCGGCGTGGGCCACTGCTTCAGCGCCTGTGAGGACCGTTTTCATTTGGCTTTTCCCATCCACTTTCGGGTCTCTAACACCAGGGCTTCCATGTCTTCCAAGCCCCGGCGGGTGTTTTCCAGGAGTATTCTATCGTCTACCTCCCAGTACCTGTGAACCAGGTAGTTTCTGAACCTGAAAAAGAATTTCAGTCTGGCTAATAGCTCCTTGTCCATGACACCTTTGTTAATGCTCTCGTCTATTAAACCCAGGTAGCTATCTACCACCTTTCCCCACTTCCTAGCTAGTAGGTGTTGGAGGATATTGGCTGTGGCCTCGGCTATTTCTATCAAGCAGTATTTCAAAGCCTTGATGTCCCTTGATGAAGAGAGGATCTCTTCATCAGGAGTTTGGAGGATCTCTCTCAAATCCTGTAGGTTTTCTTCGATTTTGAGGGCGTATCGGTTGAGCCTTTCCGGATCTATCCGGGGTTCAGAGGGCATGGGCTTCCTCCAAAAAGGCCAGTTGCCTCCTTGCCCTGGCCATTTCTTCCATAAACTCGTAAAGGCGAAGGTCCTGCTCTCTGTTGAAAACGAGTCTCCCCTCCTTCATCACCTTAACTACCCAGTAGGCTGGGGCTTTGTTTATGACCTTCACATCGAAAAACTCCTGGGGCAGGCCTGTTGCCTGGGAGAGTCTGGCCATCAATTCCACCTCTGCCTGGAGGGGGGTGTTCTCATCTTCTATGTATATGGCCAGATCCATGTCTCCCGGGGGTACGGAGCCTTCTCCCTGTAACCAGGACAGGAAGGATCCGTAAAGGTAAGCAAAAACCACGTAGGATGACCCTTCCAGGACCTTTTGCGTAATCCTCAGCAGCTTTGAGGGGTCCTTTTTTGTCAAGAGTTGTCGGCATTTGGCTTTAATTACCAACATGTTTTCACTCATACCATTTTGTTCCCCGGAGGAAAAGAGACAGGCTTTTCACCAGCCGGGCCATGACCCCGTAGTCCAGGGTATCGGGGGTGTCCCGGGACGTATGGTAGTTGGGGTTTCGGTAGTAAGCCGTGTCGGTGATCATGACGGCGGGGTAGCCCTTGTCCCAGAAGGAGGCGTTGTCCGACAGGCGACTGCCGGGGAGGGGATATCCCCTGAGGGGTACCACCAGGGAGTGGACAGGGAGCTGGGGGTTTTCTTTGAAAGCGGATTCCAGGTCTTCCACCAGCTTCCTGGATTTGCCGTCGCCTATGATGCCGATGAAGTCTCCCACCCTGGACAGGCCCAGGAGCTGACGCACCAGAGGTGGGTAGCTCTGGCAGCCTGGTTGGTGGCAGTAGTAGCCCACCATCTCCAGGATGAGGGCCCCTTTTATGGAATGGCCGGCCTTTTTGGCCCTGGAGGCATAGGCCCTGCTGCCCATGAGGGGAGTGCCGAAGATGGGGGGCTCCTCCAGGGTGAAGAAGACCAGGGTGAGGGGACCGGCTGGGTTAACCAAGCCCAGGGAGATGAGTCTGGCCAGTTCCAGGACCACGGCCACGGCCGATGCGTTGTCGTCGGCTCCCGGGGTGTGGCTCACCGTGTCGTAGTGGGCTCCCAG
>JALUVF010000032.1 GCA_027020915.1 bacterium | reverse complement strand
GTGGCCCCTGTTACTGCCCCTTCCCTCCAGTCTGTTCCTCCCGGAAAGGAAGAGACTCCCCACTTTCCCCCCGACGCTGTGGTCATTCGTTCCCCCATAGTGGGCACCTTCTACAGGGCCCCTTCTCCCGATTCTCCTCCCTACGTGGATATTGGAGACGTGGTGGAGAAGGGTCAGACCCTCTGCATCATTGAGGCCATGAAGATCATGAACGAGATCGAGTCCGAGGTGCGAGGGGAGGTCCTGGACATCCTGGTGGAGAACGCCGACCCCGTGGAGTACGGCCAGCCCCTCTTTCTGGTTAAGCCCCTCTCCTGAAGCATGTTGGGACGGGTGCTCATAGCCAACAGGGGGGAGATAGCCCTTCGCATTGTGAGAGCGTGCCGGGAGCTGGGGGTGGAGAGTGTGGTGGTCTACTCCGAGGCCGATGCCCACTCCCTTCCCGTTCAGCTGGCCGATAGGGCTGTCTGCATAGGCCCTCCCGAACCCATCAACAGCTATCTCAATGTCCAGGCTATCATGAGTGCCGCCGAGGTGGTGAAGGCCCACGCTATCCACCCTGGCTATGGTTTTCTGGCGGAGAACCCCGAGTTTGCCGAGATCTGCATGGCATGCGACCTGGCCTTTGTGGGTCCTCCTCCCCAGATCATACGCCTCATGGGAGACAAGGTGGAGGCCAGGAGGCGGGTGGCGTCCCTGGGGGTCCCCGTCATTCCCGGCAGCCCTGGAGAGGTGGCTACAGAGGAGGAGGCTCTGGCCGTGGCCAGGGAGATCGGGTATCCGGTGCTCATGAAGGCCGTGGCCGGGGGGGGTGGCAGGGGGATGCGTCTGGCCAGGGATGAGGATGAGTTGAGACAGGTCTTCAACACGGCCCGTTCCGAAGCGGGAGCGGCCTTTGGTTATGCAGGGCTCTACGTGGAGAAGTTTGTCCATCCTGCCCGGCACATCGAGGTCCAGATCCTGGCCGATGGAAGGGGGAAGGTCCTGATCCTGGGGGAGAGGGACTGTTCCATTCAAAGGAGGCACCAGAAGGTCCTGGAGGAGGCTCCCGCCCTTGTTTCCCAGGAGCTCAGGGATCGTCTCTTCAGGGATGCCAGACTGGTGGCCGAGGATGTGGGTTACGTGAGTGCGGGAACAGTGGAGTTTCTGGTGGACGAAGAGGAGAGGCACTACTTCATAGAGATGAATACCAGGATCCAGGTGGAACACCCCGTTTCGGAGATGGTGACGGGCCTGGATCTGGTGAAGGAGCAGATAAAGATCGCTTTTGGGGAAGGTCTGGAGCTGGACCAGGGGGATGTGGTCTCTCAGGGTTGGGCCGTGGAGTTTCGTATCAACGCCGAAGACCCCAGGTCCTTCCGGCCCTCTCCCGGCAGGGTGGAGAGGTGGGTGGTGCCCGGCGGCCCGGGGGTGAGGGTGGATACGGCTCTTTACCAGGGTTACGAGATGCCACCCTTCTATGACTCCCTGGTGGCCAAGCTCGTCGTCCATGGGAGGGACAGGGAGGAGGCCCTGAGCCGGGGAAGGAGGGCCTTGGCAGAGTTTAAAGTGGAGGGGATTCAGACCACCATTCCTCTCCATGAGGCCATTTTGGAGGCGGAGGAGTTTCAAGAGGGCGGTTGCCCCGTGGATTGGTTGGAGAGATTTGTCTGGTGAAGTGAGAAAAAACATTCTCGTAGTCAAGTTTTCTGCCCTGGGGGACGTGGTCCATGCCCTTCCCGCTGTGAGGGTGCTCAAGGAGAGACACCCCCATCATCGCATTGTGTGGGTGGTGAGGAGGGGCATAGAGGAGCTCCTGAAGCACGTACCCTTTGTGGACCAGGTGGTGGCCATGAGCCCTGGATATAAGGGGTTCAGGCAGGCCGTCTCCAGGGTGAGGCTGGAAAAGCCTGTCATGGCCTTTGACTTTCAGGGACTCATGAAAAGCGGCCTCTTCGCCTTTCTGGCAGGGGCACCGGTGAGGGTGGGGTTTCATCCCCGTTACGCCAGGGAGCCCCTGGCTGGGTGGTTCGTGAACAACAGGGTGAGGGTGGACCCCTCCAGTCACGTGGTGGAACAGTTGGTGACCATAGCCTCCATGGGGGAGGAGGCGGCCGTTCCCTCCTTTGGTTTGGAGGTGACCACCAGGTACAGGGAGCGGGCCGTGATGGCCATCAGGACGTCGGGAATAAACGGCCCCTTCGTTGTGCTGTTGCCCGGGGCGGGGTGGCCCACCAAGAAGTGGCCGGTGGAGCATTACTCCTGGCTGGCCCGGGAGGCTCTGGCCCACTACAATGTACCTTCCCTGGTTCTGTGGGGGCCTGGGGAGGAGGAGTTGGTGGCTCCCCTGAGGGGGAAGGGGCATGTACGGGTGGCCCCTTCCACCACCATAGGGGAGATGATGGCCGTTCTGGAGAAGGCCCTGGTGGTGGTAGGGGGGGACACGGGACCCCTCCACATCGCGGCGGCCTTGGGGAGACCCACTCTGGGGTTATACGGGCCCACCTATCCCTGGAGGAACGGCCCCTACGGTAACGACAGCCTTGTGCTGGAGGTCTCCTGTCCCCGGAAGGGGTGCTACAGAAGGAAGTGCAGGGAGGAGTGTGTGGCTTCCATTCCCAGGGAGATGGTGTGGGACGCCTTGAAGGTTGTACTGGAAGACGAGCTGGAGCGCCAGGGGAAGAGGTGATGGCCAGGGCGTTGGTGACGGGGGCAGCGGGGTTTATAGGGTCCCATCTGGTCCAGAGACTCCTGGAGAAGGGCTGGGAGGTGGTGGGGATAGATTCCTTCATAGACTACTATCCCCGGTGGATGAAGGAGAGGAACCTGGAGTCTCTTCTCTCCTGGGACACTTTCTCCCTGGTGGAGGGGGACATCGTGGAAGTGGACTTGAACAGACTCTGCGAGGATGTGGATGTGGTCTTTCACCAGGCGGCCCAGGCCGGGGTGAGGGCCAGTTGGGGAGAGTATTTCCAGGTTTACACCCATTGCAACGTCCTGGCTACCCAGAGGCTCCTGGAGTTCTTCAAGGGCCGCCCCTTGAAGCGCTTCGTCTATGCTTCCTCCTCCTCTGTGTACGGTAACAACCCGGATCTGCCCCTGAAGGAGACCAGCCTGCCCCAGCCCCGGTCTCCTTACGGAGTGACCAAGCTGGCTGCCGAGCACCTCTGCCTGCTCTACCACGACAACTTCGGGGTGCCCACGGTCTCCCTCAGGTACTTCACCGTGTACGGCCCGGGGCAGCGGCCTGATATGGCCTTCCACAGGTTCATCAGGGCCATGTTGGAAGGCCGGGAGTTCCCCATATACGGCGACGGGACCCAGACCCGGGATTTCACCTTCGTCTCCGATATCGTGGAGTCCAATCTCCTGGCCGCCAGCGGTGAGGGGGTGGAGGGCGAGGTCTTCAATGTTGGGGGAGGGAGCAGGCGGGCCCTGAAGGAAGTGGTGGGCCTTTTGGAGGAGATCACCGGCAGGGAGGCCAGGCCTGTCTACCAGGAGCCGGAGAAAGGGGACGGCGT
>JALUVF010000031.1 GCA_027020915.1 bacterium | reverse complement strand
GAGGAGCTCCGGGTGGGACGTACCGTTAGGGCAGCTGTGGACGCTGGTTTTGCCCGGGCCTTCATCACCATTCTCGATGCCAACGTCACTACCTTGATTGCGGCCTTGGTCCTCTTCCAGTTTGGCACAGGGCCCATAAAAGGCTTTGCCGTCACCCTGAGCATAGGTATCGTGGCCAGCATGTTTACCGCCATAGTCTTCTGTAAGACCATCTACGACCTGGTGCTGGACAGATTCAAAGTGAAGTCCTTGAGCATATAGGGAGGCTGACATGGGTTTCTTTCAGTTCATAAAGCCCGGAACCAGGATAGACTTCATGGGGGCCAGGAAGGTGGCCATTTCCGTCTCTCTGGCCCTCATCATCATCGGTCTGGGGTCCATGGTCTATAACAAGCTGACCACAGGAAGACTCTTCAACTACGGCGTGGATTTTGCCGGTGGTACCCTGGTCCAGCTTCGCTTCGAGAAAAAGGCGGATTTGGACAGTCTGAGGCGCGCCCTGAAGAAGGGTGGCCTCAAGGACGTGGTCATCCAGGATTTCGGCAGCCCCAGGGAGGTCCTCATTCGCATGGAGAAGTCCTCTGGATCCCTGAAAGGCCTCCAGGATATCGTGGCCGATGCCGTCAGGAAGTACTACCCCGACAACCCTTTCGAGGTCCGCAGGGTGGAGATGGTGGGGCCCAAGGTGGGTAAGGAGCTGAAGGAAAAGGGGCTGGAGGCCATCATCTATGCCCTCATAGGCATCCTCCTTTATGTGTCCTGGCGCTTCGAGTTCCGCTTCGCCGTGGGAGCGGTATTGGCCTTGTTTCACGATGTAACCATCACGGCGGGGGTCTTCGCCCTTTTGAAGATGCAGATGGACCTTCAGATACTGGCGGCCCTTCTCACCATCGTGGGTTACTCCTTAAACGACACCATAGTGGTCTACGACCGTATCAGGGAGAACATGGCGGCCAAAAGGGGAGAGGGATTTGTTGACCTGGTGAACAGGAGTATCAACGAGACCCTTTCCAGGACTATTCTCACCTCCTTCACCACCTTTCTTGCCGTCTTTGCCCTGTGGGTCCTGGGGAGCGAGGTGATAAAGGGCTTTGCTTTTGCCATGATGATCGGTATCATTGTGGGTACCTACTCTTCCATATTCATAGCTAGTCCCCTGGTGGTCTGGTGGGAGGAGTTGAAGAGGGAGAGGAAGCTCAAGACTAGAGAGGTGACCTGATGTACGAAAAGGTCTGGCTCATGAACGAGGCCCTGTCCAAAGTGGACAGCCGTTACAGGCTGGCAGTTATTGTCTTCAAGAGGGCCCGATTGCTGGCGGCGGGGGATGAGCCCCTGGTGAAGAGCCGCTACACCAAGCCCGTGACCATTGCCCTGGAAGAGTTCGCCAAAGGGTATCTGGAGTTTAAGACCCCTGAAGAAGAGCACTGGACGGAGTAGATCCTCTATCTTTGGCGGTATGATGGCCAGGCCGTTGAGTAGATTGGGTCTGGCCATCTTCTTTTTTGCCCTGGTCTTCCCTCCAGGGGCCAGGGCCCTGGAGAGGGTCCAGTGTCCCGCCTATGGGGGCGCCCTGGTCATGGGATCCATCGGGGAGCCTAAGCGCCTCTTGCCCCTTCTGGCCTCCGATTCTGCCTCTGCCACCGTGGCAGGATTCATCTTCAATGGCCTCCTCAAGTACGACAAGGACGGCAACCTGGTGGGGGACCTGGCCAAGTCCTGGGACATAGACAAGGATGGCAAGGTGATCACCTTCCATCTGCGCCGGGGGGTGAAGTGGCAGGACGGTCAACCCTTCACCGCCAGGGACGTCATGTTCACCTTCAACAAGCTCAGGGACCCCAAGGTGGCCACTCCCTACAGCGGTGACTATCTGGAGGTCCAGAAGGCGGAGGTGGTGGACGACTATACCTTCAGGGTCTATTACAAACGGCCCTTCGCCCCGGCCCTATCCAGCTGGACCATGGGCATAATCCCGGAGCACCTTTTGAAAAAGGAGGACCTCAACACCACCAGGTACAACCGCCATCCCATAGGCACGGGGCCTTACCGGTTGGTGGAGTGGATCACGGGCCAGAAGCTGGTCCTGGAGGCCAATCCCCACTATTTTGAAGGCAGGCCCTGTATAGACCGCATCATATACCGGATCATCCCCGACCCCTCCACCATGTTCATGGAACTCAAGGCGGGGAACATAGATTACATGGGTCTTACGCCCTTTCAGTACAAGCGTCAGACCAGCTCTCCCTTTTTCAAGAAGAACTTCAGGAAGTTTAAATATCCCTCTTACGGCTACACCTACATGGGATACAACCTGCGCCTGCCCATGTTCCAGGATCCCAGGGTCCGCCGGGCCCTCACCTATGCCATAGACAGGAAGATGATAGTGGATGTGGTTTTGCTGGGGCTGGGGCAGGTGAGCACGGGGCCCTTTCCTCCCTCCCTGTGGGCCTACAATCCCCATGTGAAGCCCTATCCCTACGACCCTGCCAAGGCCAGGGAACTCCTGGCCCAGGCGGGGTGGCGGGACACCGACGGTGACGGTATCCTGGACAAGGACGGGAAACCCTTTGTCTTCACCGTGACCACCAACCAGGGGAACCTCCAGAGGGCCGCCGTGGCCGAGATTATCCAGTACGAGCTGGCCCAGATAGGGGTGAAGGTGAAGATCAGGATCCTGGAGTGGCAGGCCATGCTCCACGACATCATGGAGGGAAACTTCCAGGCGGTCATTCTGGGATGGGCTCTGGGGTATGAGCCCGACCCTTACGATATCTGGCATTCCAGCAAGACGGGGCCCGGGCAGTTCAACTTCATAGGCTACAAAAACCCCCAGGTGGACAGAATCCTGGAGGAGGCCAGGGCCACCTTCGACAGGGAGAAGAGGAAGAAACTCTACTGGAAGTTCCACGAGATCATCGCCCGGGATCAGCCCTATACCTTTCTCTATGTGCCCGACTCCCTCTCCATCCTCAGTGCCAGGTTCAAAAACGTGAAGCCCGCCAAGACGGGGATATGGTATAATCAGATCCACTGGTACGTGCCCAAGGCCCTGCAGAAGTACCACTTCGGGGAGGGGAAGAGTGCGTCTTCTGGCCATTGAGACCTCCTGTGACGACACGGGAGTGGCCCTCATGGAGGAGGGGAGGGTGGTGGCCCAGGCCCTGTCATCCCAGGTGGACATCCACGCCCTCTTCGGAGGGGTGGTCCCGGAGCTGGCGGCCAGGAAGCACCTGGAGGCCCTTTATCCCCTCACCCTGAAGGTCCTGGAAGAGGGAGGCATCTCCCTGGAGCATCTGGATTGTATCGGGGTGACGGTGAAGCCCGGCCTGGTACCCTCCCTCCTGGTGGGCCTCTCCTTCGCCAAGGCCCTGGCCCTGGGAAAGGGGCTGCCTTTAGTGGGGGTGGATCACCTGGAGGCCCATGTCTTCTCCATCTTCCTGGAAAGGGAGGTGGCCTTTCCCTTCGTGGGTCTGGTGGTCTCCGGGGGGCACACCTCCCTCTTTCTGGTGGAGGACTACGGT
>JALUVF010000030.1 GCA_027020915.1 bacterium | reverse complement strand
CACATGGGTATGAAAAACTCAAAGAAAAAGTCCGTCTCGTTCTCCCCGTCCCCCACCATCACCCCAGGCCTGAACTGGGACTCCCACGGATTCTTGGGTATGAATCCCGCATTGGCCGAAGAAGCCCAGAGGAAGATGACCATCAGAGAAGATACAAACAGAATAGCAGCGATTCTAAAAACTGTTCTACCTTTTTCCATGCAACCCTCATCTCTCATGATATCCTTCCCTCCCGAAGACTTTAATAGTATAATTTATTATTCTTATGTCTTGGACTCTAGTCACAATAAAGCACTTAAATAACAAAGAAATATAACTCCTCTCTGCCACATAAAACAATAAAGGGAAACAAGTCAATATCTTTTTAAATTTTGGGAGACATTTTTTTGAAAAACTAACCCCAAGTGACCCCGGGAGAGTCAAAGAAAATCCGCTCACGAATCCAGAAGGAACTCCCTTATGTCGTCACCACCCATCAACACCATGATCAGCCTGTCCAACCCTAAAGCGGCTCCAGCCGCCGGGGGCATGCATCCTATGGCCTCCAGAAGATCCCTGTCCAGAGGCCAGGCCTCGCCCCTCCTGCTCAACTCCTCCTCCATCCTTCTTTTCTGCTCCCGGGGATCTGTAAGTTCGGAGTAGCCGTTCATGAGCTCCACCTCCCCTATATAGAGTTCCACCCTTTCGCACACCCTGGGGTCCTCCCGGGAGATCCGGGCCATGACGGAAAGGCCGGCAGGATAGTGATAGAGGAACACGGGCCTATCAAGAAGGCCAAGGGCAGGCTCCACCTGGGCCACAAACAGGTAGTGGAAACACGTCTCCCAGCTCTCCCCTCCATTGAGCCGGAATCCCTTTCCCTCCAGGTGCCTCCTGAAGGCATCCTCATCCATATCCAGGGGGTCCACACCGGCGAACCGGCGAAAAACCTGGGATATGGAGAAGGCGTACCAGTCACCGGCCAGGTCTATCCCTCTCCGCCCCACCTTCAGAGAGGTCCCCACTCCCAGTCCCCGAGCCAGAAACAGGACCAGTTCCCTCACCTCCTCCATGAGGGCCCGGTAATCCTCACCCACCCTGTACCACTCCACCATGGTGAACTCCCGGCAGTGCAGAGGTGTGGCAGGGTCCTTCCTGAAGACCCTGCAGATCTGGAAGATGTCACCGGCCCCTGCACCCAGGAGCCTCTTCATCTGGTACTCGGGAGAGGTATGGAGAAAGAGCCCACCCTCCACCCTGAAGGGGTCCACATGGGGGTCCAGGTTGGGAGCCGCCTGGAGATAAGGCGTCTCAACCTCCAAAAAGCCCCTTTCAGAAAAGAAAGTCCGTACCAGAGAGAGGGCCCTGGAGCGGACACGGAAGCGGTCAAAAAGAGAAGGATTATTTTTCAATCTCCGCCAGTCTATGGCTCAGAACCTCTTCCTCTCCTTCTCCTCTTTGCAACGGACACACAGGATGGCAAAGGGTTTAGCCAGGAGTCTCCCTTCCTCGATGGGTTCCCCACACTCCTCACAATAGCCGTAGGTGCCCTCCTCTATTCGCCTAAGGGCATTGTCTATGGAGCGGAGTTTCTGGATATCCATGGCCGATAGAGCCGACCTGAGTTTCTCCTCCTCCAAAGCCACCGCCTGGTCTACGTCGTCCCCCACGGCCTGCCTATCCCTGTTGTTTTTCTCCTCTTCCTTCTCCTTGGCAAGCTTACTCAGGATTCTGTGCTTCTCTTCCAGAAGCCTCTTTTTAACCCTCTCTAAGTCCCTGTGGTTCTCCATGTACTCACCCCTCGAAAATTTTCTGGACAATGGTCTAGGTATCCTCCAGAAAAGCCTCAACCTCCTCTTCCATTCTCTTCAGACGCTCCAGCCGCGAAAGCCTCTTTTCTATACCCTCCAAGCGCTTACCTCCCCCATCTCTCTTCAGCTCTTCCAACTCTTTTCTCAACTCTGCCACCTCTTCCGATATGGCCTTGATTACGGTGAGGACAGGGTCCGGCAAGAGGTGATGATCCAGATCCACTCCATGGACGGTGATGGACTCCTTCTTGGCCACCCTACCCGGCACCCCCACCACCGTGGAGTTGGGAGGCACTTCCCTCACCACCACGGAATTGGCCCCGATCTTACTGTTCTCTCCCACTACGAAGGGACCCAGGATCTTGGCCCCGGCCCCCACCACCACCCTCTCTTTCAGGGTGGGGTGCCTCTTCTCCTTCTTGAGGCTCACCCCTCCCAGGGTCACCTGGTGGTAAAGGGTGACGTTCTCGGCGATCTCCGCCGTCTCCCCGATCACCACCCCCATACCGTGATCGATAAAGAAGCCTTTCCCTATCCTGGCCCCGGGATGGATCTCTATACCCGTGAGGAATCTGGCAACATGGGACAGGAAACGGGCCAACAGGTGAAACCTCCTGTTCCACAGCCAGTGGGACACCCGGTGGAAGAGGATGGCGTGAAAGCCGGGGTAACAGAGGAGCACCTCCAGCTTGCTCCTGGCCGCAGGATCCCTCTCAAAAACAGCGTTAAAATCTGCCTTGACCGTCTCCCAAGCCCTTTTAAGCCCCATAGTTTCCACTAATCTCCCTGAAATTTGGGGTTACCCACTACACTCAAAACCACCCCCAAGTCAAGACTAATATATCCTCCGCCCCCATCGTTGACACTCCCCGCCTGGCCATGTAACCCTAACCCCCGACAATGAAAGCCCAACATCCACTCGCAAGGAGGGACAAACCCTTGAAAAAGGTTCTCTGTTTTCTGGTGGTTCTCCTGTTGGTGGGAGGGATAACCACCCCTTCCAGGGCCCGGGTCACCCCCAGGGACAAGGTGATGGCCTATACCTGTACTATAGAAGCCCAGCTATTGCGTATGGAGAGGGCCAATCCCAAACAGCTCATCCCTCTCTATGGAAAGATCGTCCGGATTCTGCCCAACCCCAGCAGCTATATAGATTACGCCCACGCCCTTCTGGAAGACGGAAACCTGAGGGAAGCCCTCAACATCCTGGAAGAAGGCTACCAGCTCTTTCCCCAAAATCCCCGCCTGCCCATCCTCCTGGGAGAGATCTACCTAAACCTGGGCAAGACGAAACAGGCCCTCTTCTACCTGAAAGAGGCCCTGAAGAGGGATCCCAAAAACCCCGACCTCTACGAGAAGCTGGTGGAGATCTACATGAAGAGCAAAAACTACGACGCCGCCTTCAATCTCTTCCAAGAGTGGAAGAAGCACACCCCCCCCTCTGCCCGGCTTTATACCACCTGGGGCAAGAGCTACATGGCCATCGGCCTGTATAAACAAGCCTTGGACAGGTTCAAAAAAGCCCTCCAGTACAATGCCGACGACGAAGAGGCCCTGAAATACACGGCCATAGTCTATCAGATCCTCAAAAAGAAGGACAAAGCCATTGAAGTCTACAAGAGGCTTCTGAAGCTGAATCCCGCCTCCCCCGAGATCACCGATCGTCTGGGAAGGCTGTACCTCCAAGAGGGGAGGAAGAGGGAGGCCCTCAAACTCTACACCCGTCTCCTCAAACTCCACCCCGGCTACCCCCAGCTGGTGGGAAGGGTGGTCTCCATCCTGGTGAGCATGGGGAAAAGGGACGAGGCCCTGAAGGTGGTGAACAGAGCCCTCAAGGCAAAACCCAACAGCCTGGGCATCCTCATGCTCAAAGGAGCTCTATTGGAGGACACAGGTAAGAAGAGGGAGGCCTTGGAACTCTACCTGGGCTTCATGAAGAAGAACCCCCATCAACCTTCCATCTACGTAGAGGTAGCCCGCCTCTACTGGCGCATGGGGAAAAAGGAAGAGGCCTTCCAGGTGCTGAGAGAGGGGCTGGTGAGCAACCCGGACAGCCCGGAGATCTACCGGGCCCTGTCCGTGCTTTACGGCGAAAAGGGAGACAAAGAGAAGGCCCTGGCCAATGCCGCCTACGCAGTGGTCCTCAACCCCAGAGACCCCCGGCTCCTCTTCTCCCTGGGAGCCATGCTGGAGAGAAGGGGAGAGTGGAAGAAGGGAGAGAAGTTCCTGAAGAAAGCCTTGAAACTCTCTCCGGGCAATCCCTCCATTCTCAACTACCTGGGCTACATGTACATAGACAGGGGGATAAAGCTGAAAGAGGGCATTACCTTGGTGAGGGAAGCCCTGAAAGCGAGGCCCAACAACCCCTACTATCTTGACTCCCTGGCCTGGGGGCTCTTCAAACTGGGCAAGGCAGAGGAGGCCCTGAAGATTCAGGAAAAGGCCTTGAAACTGGCCAAGAGACTCAACCCCATTCTTCTGGGGCACATGGCCGCCATCTACAAGGCCCTGGGAATGAAAGAAAGGGCCAGGGAATACTACAAGAAGGCCCTGGCCCATCTGGACTACAAGGAGCTGGCACCCTGGGAGAAGGCAGAGATCATTTCCGGCGCCAAGTCTGTGGGGCTCTCCTGGCCCTGATCCTCCTCACGGCGGGCTGCGCACCCCACAGGGCCCCGGGCCCCATGGCCCCACCTCCGTCCTTCCGGGCAACGGGGAACTTCCGGTATCAAACCCCCGAAAGGAGCCTTCGAGGCATGTGGGACCTCATCTACACAGGCGGAAACGGGTACCGCCTGGCCCTTTACAGCCCCCTGGGCACCCTGGAGGCCTGCCTGGCCTACGGTGAAGGGGGGTTCACCTCCTGCGGAGGCAGGAAGCCGGTGCTACCCCAGGTCCTCCGGTTCCTCCCCCCCTCCCTCCTGGCCCGGCTGCCCCTTATCCTCCTGGGGCATCCCCCCCAGGGCGAAAGGACCAGGGATAACCGGGGGCGGACCATAAAGGCCCGCATCACTGTGGAAGGGAGACCATGGACCATTATCTACAGGCACTACCTGGCAACAGAAGGGACACCCTATCCCACCCTGGTACTCATCAGGGGAGAGGGAGAAACCCTGAGAATCAGGGTGGAGGAGATGGTGCCAAACTGGACTCCATCTGCTGGATAAAGGGGTCCAAGAGAGAGAACTTGGTCTTCAGGCTCGAGCGGTTCACCACCAGGCGGGCGGTGATCTCCGCAATGGTCTCCACCTCTTCCAGGCGGTTCTCCCTGAGGGTCCTCCCTGTGGAGACCAGATCCACTATCTGATGGGCCAACCCGGTAAGAGGAGCCAGCTCCACAGAACCGTAGAGCTTGATGACCTCCACGGCCACTCCCTTGGAGTGATAGTGATCCCGGGCTATCCTGGGGTACTTGGTGGCCACCCTCAGGCCTACCCGGTCTTCCAGATTCAACCCCCCATCCATGGGCTGGGCCACCACCATGCGGCAGTAACCGAATCCCAGGTCCAGGGGCTCGTACAGGTCGTAGTCCCCCTCCATGAGAACATCCTTGCCCACTATACCCACATCGGCCGCCCCGTACTCCACGTAAGTGGGAACGTCCTGAGACCGGACAATGTAAAAAGTGAACCCATATCTGGGAAAGGAGAAGACCAGCTTCCTGCTCTCCTCCAGCATGGGTGACAGGTCGTAGCCCATACGGGAGAAGAGCTCCACTCCCTCCTCCATGAGCCTGCCCTTGGGCAGAGCCATTCTTATCTCACCCGCCATCTTTTACTCCTCCTTCCTGGGCCCCAACTCCCATTCTCCTTTTTCCATGGTCCCGGACCATGGCACCCACCCCACCTCCCATGGACCGGTCCCATCAAGTCCCCCCTCAATCACCCCATCGGCCTCCTGGGCGGAAGCCCGGGAGAAGGCCAGCCAATCCACATCCCGTCGCCACCTCTCCCAGCACCCCTGGGCCAAAGGCAGCATGGCCATAGCCGAGGAGGGCAAAGGCCCCCTGTAGCCCTCACGGGCCTCATGAGAAAGGGGAAAGGGGAAAACCGCCATGGGACCACCGCCTCTCATGCCCACAAGGCCCAGCCACGCCCTCCAGCATGGATAGGTCCTCCGGGTCTTCTCCTCGGCAGCCTCGATTCGAGGCCAGGCCCTCCAGGAGGGCAAGAGCCTCAACCACACACCCACCGGCTCTCCCTCCCGGGCCAGGACCTCCAATCTATCCTTCAACCCAGCCAGGGCATCCCTCCAGGCCAAAAGGTTCAGTCTCACCATCCCCTCCTGTCCCTTGAGAATCTGGCCTTCCATGAGGTTCAGAAGGAAGTGGAGGTGGTTCAGGGGAGCCCTCAACCCCTGGGCCTCTACACCCCAAGCCGTTATATACAGCGTCTTGTACCACGCCTCCCGAGCCTCCAGCACCCGGAGAAAAAAGGTGCCCCGGGCCTTCTCCTTCACCCTCTGGATGCGGCCCCCGGAACCGGTACGGACGTCGCACAACCACTCCTTGGTCACCTCCACCTCTAGCCGGTCCCTCCCAAACCAGGGCACCACCAACAGGTATCCCCCCTCCATTCCGGGATAGGGCTGAAAGGGCCCCTTCCACTTCACCTTCCTTTGGACCACAAAACACCCACCCTCACCCCAGGGGCCTCTCAAGGCGAAACCGTTGCTCTGACAGAACACCCCCCTGGTGCCGGGCCCCTTGTAATGCCCGGGGGCCTCCCCCAGAGCCAGGAGCCCACCCTTCATCATCACCTTCAAGGGATAAGGAACACCCTCCAGAAGCAGCACCTCTTCCCCAGGATGGTAGACCCTGTTCCCCACCACCAGAAGGGGGCGAAGGGAAGGTAGGGGGGTGGTGAGCCTCCACAAGACCAGAGGCAGGAGGAGCAAAAGGGATCTTCCGCCTCCTCCCCGGGGAGACATTCTAGCCCCTTTTGTCCAAGAACTCCTTCAAGGCTGCTTCCACCACGTGGGAGAGACGGGGAAACTCCTTCCTGTGGGTAACCTGGAAGAGGCGAAGTCTGTCCAACACGTCCACCGAAAGATAGAAATGGGCATGGGCCTTCTCTTCCGGTTCCTCCTCTTTAACGGCGGTGATAATGGATCTGGGCTTTCCCGCCCGTTTCAACCCCTTTTTCAGCTCCTCCATTCTATCTTTAGCCACGGCCACCTCCACAAGCCCTGTTCCATATCTCCAAGGCCAGCCTCCGGAAACTCTCTCCCACGGCCTGTTCATCCCTCTTCAACTTCCACACGGGCCTGCCCAGGATGAGGGCCTCCCTCACCCTGGCAGAGGAGGGTATGACCCATGAAAAGAGGAGATCCCCGTACTCCTCCTCCAGGAGTTCCTGAACGGCCCGGGTAGCCCTCTGCCTGGCGGCGAAGGCAAAGGGAGCCACTCCCAGGAGCTTGGCCCCCTCCCCAATCTCCCTGAGCTCTTCCAGGGAGCCCAGGAGATCCCCCAGGGCCCTCACCGAATACAAGGAGACATCCACAGGGGCCACCACCCACTGGGCCGCCACCAGGGCGTTAATGGTGAAGAGGCCCAGAGAGGGGGGACAGTCCACCACCACAGCATCAAACCGGTTTCCCAGAGTGTCCAGCCAAGTTTTCAGCCTGAAGTAGTTCTTGAGACTCAGGTCTTTCTCGTGGACGGAGAGGGAGATCTCCGCCGCCACCAGGGCGATCCCCTCTTCCACTTCCAGGGGAGTGATGCCCTTTCCCTCAAATACCCGGGCCACCAGGGCACTCTGGGGGAGATCCCCGGACCACAGGGAACCGGTGAGGTCCCCCTGGGGATCCATATCCACGGCCAGCACCCTCCTCCCCTCCTCCGCCCAGGCATGGATGAGGTGGAAGGCCAGGGTGGTCTTGCCCACTCCCCCCTTCTGATTGGCCACCGCCAGCTTCAACCCACACCCCCTTTTTGACCAATTCATCAAAAGATTAACACAACAGAACAGCCCTTTCCAGAGGCCTCATCCCGCCAGAGCCACGGCAGAGATCTCTATCCTCGCCCCTCTGGGGAGAGAGGCCACACCCACGGTGACCCTGGCAGGGGGATTCCGGGGGAAATACCGGGCATACACCCGGTTCATGGCCGGGAACTCCTCCAGATCCACCATATAGACGGTACACTGGACCACATCGCCCAGCCCCAGACCCGCCGCCTCCAAAAGGGCCTTGAGGTTCTCCAGGACCCGTTCCGTCTGCTCTTCAATGGAGTCCCCCACCAACTCCCCCTGCTCTGGATCCAGGGGTATCTGCCCCGAAAGAAAGACCCATTCCCGGGCTTTTATCCCCTGGGAGTAGGGCCCTACTGCCCTGGGGGCCCCGGAACTCTCCACCACTTCCCACGCCATCCCTCACCCTCCTAGCGGTATCTCTTGATCTCCCTGGCCACCTCCCGCTCCATGGTCTTCCTCCTGATGGTCTCCCTCTTGTCCACCAGGGTCTTCCCCTTGGCCAGGGCCAGTTCTACTTTGGCCTTTCCTCTTTTGAAATAGATGGAGAGGGGCACCAGGGTGAGTCCCCTCTCGGCCACCTTACCCGCCAGACGCCTGATCTCCTGTTTGTGCAGGAGGAGCTTCCTGGGCCTCAAAGGGTCAGGCACAAACTGGGATGCATGGGAGTAGGGGCTGATGTGGCATCCGTATAGAAAAACCTCCCCCTTCTCCACCTTGGCGAAGGCATCCTTGAGGTTGACCCTGCCCTGGCGCAGGGACTTCACCTCGCTGCCCTTCAGCTCTATACCCGCCTCGTAGGTCTCCAGGATCTCGTAATTGTGGCGGGCCTTTCTGTTCACGGCCACTACCTTCCTGCCTTCCCCCATGATCCCTCCTCTGGGTATGCTATCCCCCTGACAGAAACAGGGCAACCCTTTGAGGTCAAACCCCGTACTGCTTTCAAAAAGGGGGCCTCCCTCCCTTAACGAACCCTGTTATGTTGATTTGGCCAAAAAAATTTCCAGAAGGCGGAAAAATCCTGCCCCTTCCCATTGACGCCACTAATGATTCTTTGATATCGCTAAACCCGAAACCGGAATAAGAGAGGCAGGGTTATAAAAGGGGCTTACTCAAGCGAGGGGGAGGTGCAAAATGGATTTTTCTTTCACAGAAGAGCAACGCCTCATGGCTGAGACCGCCAGGAAGATCGCCAAAGACTTCCCACCCGACTACTGGTACGAGAAAGAAGAAAAGGGAGAGTTTGGAGAGGAGTTCTGGAGAGCCATAAGTGATGCCGGTTTCCTGGGTATCCTCATCCCCGAGGAGTACGGAGGGGTGGGCCTGGGGGTGACAGAGCTTATGCTGGTCATCCAGGAGTTGTGTGAAAACGGCTGCGGCATGGCCGGCAACTGGTACATATGCCTCACAGAGGTCTTCGGCGCCAACCCCATTGTGAGGTACGGTACGGAGGAACAGAAGGAGAAGTACCTTCCCGGGATCGCCAAAGGCGAGCTGGAGTTCTGTATGGCCCTGACGGAGCCCAACGCGGGCACCAACACCTTCCGCACGGAAACCTTCGCCAAGAAGGAAGGAAACGGCTACCGCATAAACGGCACAAAGATGTTTATCAGCGGGGCCGACAGGGCCAAGGGCATGCTCCTTATCGCCAGGACCACCAAAGCCAACGAAGCCCCAAAAAAGACCCACGGCATCACCCTGTTCCTGGTGGACCTGCCCAACGAAGCCGTCAAGGTGAGCCCCATTCCCAAGCACGGGATAAACTACTCCAAGACCTGTGAAGTGGTCATTGAGGACCTCTGGGTTCCTGAAAGTGCTGTTCTGGGGGAAGTGGACAAGGGGTGGTATGCCCTCCTGGACGTCCTGGATCCCGAAAGACTGGTCTTCACTATAGCCTCCACGGCCATTGGAAAACTGGCCATAAAATACGCCGTGGACTACGGTAACCAGAGAAAGGTCTTTGCCGATCCCATCAGCAGCTACCAGGCCCTCCAGCATCCCATAGCCGAGGCCTATTCCAGCCTGGTGAGCGCCGAGCTCCTGGCCTACAAGGCCGGATGGCTCTTCGACCACGGAGGAAACTACAGGGAGATCGGGGCCGTGGCCAACATGGCCAAGGCCGTGGCCGTGGAGAATGCCACCAAGGCTGTCTACTGGGCCATGCAGACCCTGGGTGGCTACGGTTACGCCAAAGAGTACCACGTGGAGAGGTGGTGGCGGGAGATCAACCTGGTGAGACTGGCTCCCGTCACCCAGCAGATGGCCTTGAACTACATAGCCCAGCACGTCCTGGGCATGCCCAGGAGCTATCGGTAACAACCCTCTTTCCTTCCACAGGGCTGGCGGGTGGCCGCCAGCCCAACCCACCCAACGACCAACAAAAGAGGCCGCCGGATCTCTCCGGCGGCCTCCTAAATACCCTTCCTCAAGGGGCTCAGTACTCGGGCATGGGAGGAGCCGCAGGCTTCTCCTTCTCGGGCACCTCCACCACGCCGCACTCGGTGGTGATCATGAGACCTGCCACACTGGCGGCATTCTGAATGGCAGAGCGCACCACCTTGGTGGGATCGATGATCCCTGCCTCGAACATGTCGGCAAACTCCATGGTGGCGGCGTTGTAGCCCTTGTTCTCCTCCATCTTCTTGGCTTCCTCTACGATGACGGAGCCCTCGATACCGGCGTTACAGGCAATCTGCTTCATAGGCTCTTCCACGGCCTTGCGCACGATGCCCACGCCGATGAGTTCATCCTCATCTCCACCTTCATCCTTCATTCTCTTCAACAGATCGTCCAGGACCTTCTGGCTCCTGAGGAGGGCCACACCTCCACCGGGCACGATGCCCTCTTCCACGGCGGCCTTGGTGGCGTTGAGGGCGTCCTCCACCCTGGCCTTCTTCTCCTTCATCTCCGTCTCCGTGGCGGCACCCACCTTGATGACGGCCACGCCGCCCACCAGCTTGGCCAGACGCTCCTGGAGCTTCTCCCTGTCGTAGTCGGAGGTGGTCTTCTCGATCTGGGCCTTGATCTGCTTGATCCTGCCCTCAATGGCCTTGGAGTCGCCGAAGCCGCCAATGATGGTGGTGTGCTCCTTGTCCACCACCACCTTCTTGGCCCTGCCCAGGTCGGCCAGCCTCACGTTCTCCAGCTTGATGCCCAGCTCCTCGGAGATGACCTGACCGCCGGTGAGGATGGCGATGTCCTTGAGCATCTCCTTGCGCCTGTCACCAAAGCCGGGGGCCTTCACAGCACAGGCATTGAGGGTGCCCCGAAGCTTGTTCACCACCAGGGTGGCCAGGGCCTCACCCTCCACGTCCTCGGCGATGACCAGAAGGGGCTTACCGGAGCGGGCCACCTCTTCCAGCAAGGGGAGCATGTCCCTGAGGTTGGAGATCTTCTTCTCGTGGACCAGGATGTAAGGCTCCTCCAGGACGGCCTCCATCTTCTCGGGATCGGTGACGAAGTAGGGGGAGAGGTAACCCCTGTCGAACTGCATACCCTCCACCACCTCCAGGGTGGTCTCCAGGCCCTTGGCCTCTTCCACGGTGATGACGCCGTCCTTGCCCACCTTCTCCATGGCATCGGCAATGAGATCGCCGATCTCCTTGTCGTTGTTGGCGGAGATGGCGGCCACCTGGGCGATCTCCTTCCTGTCCTGGACCTCCCTGCTTATGGACCTGAGATACTCCACCACCTCATCCACGGCCTTGTCGATACCCCTCTTGAGGCTCATGGCGTTGGCACCGGCGGTGACGTTCTTCATGCCCTCCTTGAAGATGGCCTGGGCCAGTACGGTGGCCGTGGTGGTACCGTCACCGGCCACATCGGAGGTCTTGCTGGCCACCTCCTTCACCAGCTGGGCCCCCAGGTTCTCGAACTTGTCCTCCAGCTCTATCTCCTTGGCCACGGTGACGCCGTCCTTGGTGATGACGGGGGAACCGAACTTCTTCTCAATGACCACGTTCCTGCCCCTGGGACCCAGGGTGGCCTTCACGGCCTCGGCCAAGAGATCCACACCCTTGGCGATCTTTCCTCTAACCTCATCCCCGAAAAGGAGTTCCTTGGCAGACATCACTCTTCACCTCCCAGTGATTTTTTATTCTTCAATAATGGCGTAAATGTCGTCTTCCCTCATGACCAGATACTTCTCTCCCTCGATCTTCACCTCGGTGCCCGCGTACTTACCGTAGAGGACCCTGTCCCCCACCTTGACGCACATGGGAATCTTCTCACCGCTGTCCAGGATCCTGCCATCGCCAACGGCCACCACCTCTCCCTTCTGGGGCTTCTCCTTGGCCGTGTCGGGAATGATGATCCCTCCGCTGGTCTTCTCCTCTTCCTCCTCGAAAGGCTTCACCAAGACCCTGTCGTGAAGAGGCTTCACCTTCATACCCATCCCTCCTTCAACCACTGAATTTTTCCATCTGTTAGCACTCACTTGGGTAGAGTGCTAATTCCGGTGGGTTTAAATAGGAGGATGACACTCCATTGTCAAGAGGGTGATCAAGAAATGTGACATAAATTTTTTAGGAAGGGCCCCAGGGCATCCGGGGCCCCAGATCTACTTGCCTTCCACTTTCACCTGGGCGTCTTCGATGATGGCCTTGTAAAAGTAACCGTAACCAAAGTCCTTATCGGTGGCGAGCTTCCCCTTCACCACCACCACGTCCCCGGGCTTCACAGTAGCCTGGGTGGTGACGGTGATCTGGGCCTTGCCATCTTCTCCCGATCCATCGGCCACGTGGAGCCAGTTCTTGCCCATGATGCCGGGGAGAAACTTTATGACCTTACCCCTCACTGCCACCACCTTTCCAGTGAGGGCCTTGGCATTCCTGTAGAGCTGGGCCACGGTGTATCCCCCCCGGGGAGGCTTTATGGAGCCTTTGGGAGGGAAGGGTAACTCAAAACCCATGCCTCCGTGGGGCGATCCACCATGGAAAGCACCCGCCGTGCCCATGCCACTGTGGGGATTGGAGGTCGCTGGGGCCTTCTTCTCCCCGGGCAATTGGAAAGAGGGCGCCATAGAAGATGCCCCGGCACCACCCATGGACCCTGATACACCGGAGGATCCCCCTTCAGAGGGCTCCCACTTGCCGTTCACCCTGGCCCGGGTGGCAAAGAGGATCTCTTTGAAGGTTCGGTTGAGGCTCCTGCTTTTGAAGTCCCTCATGACCATGGCGTCATCGGGGGCCACCTCCACCCTGTCCCCCTTCTTCACCTGGATGGGGGGCAGGGCCACCCATACCTGACCCTTCTCGCCCTTCACCTGCACATAGGTGTAACCCCCGCTGTTTATCACCTCGTGGGCCATCCCCTTGGCCCCCCCTTGGGCCCACAGGCTGGGAACCCAGAAGAGAGACAACACCAGACATAAAACAGTCTTACGCCAGTGGTTCTTCATCCTTTTCCTCCTTTCTCCCACGGCTTTTCCCCATCTCCTCCCCCTGGACCCCATCAAGAAAATCCCAGGGCACGGCCTCGCCGCAGATCCAGCACACAATAGGCCTATCCCTGTGGGTCAACCTTTCAGGGGCCACAAAGTTCTGCCCCCCGCAATGGGGACAATAAAAGACCAGTGCCATGCTCACCTTCCCAGGGCCAGGGGATGAATGGGTAAACTGGTCAAGGAAAGGACCCTCCTCCCCTCCTTAACCACCCTTGGACCATCTTCCACCCTCAACCTTCAACTCCTTACGGTTATTGTTCCCGGCTCTTAACACCCCCCACCCCCCATCTGCAAGATTCCCCAGAAAAAAGATTTTTTGTAGGCGAGATGGAAGATCGGCCAGCTAATCCTTTAAAGAACAAAGCATTATCCAAGACTGAAAAGTCCTCAGGCCTCGTTGCAGCCCCCGGGCCAACCCAATATAAAGTACAGGCAGAGGTGAAGGCGAAAGCAGAGAAGAAAAGGAAAGCCCGGTCCATGAAAGGGGCTCCGCTCTTGAGATCCTCGGCCTTCACCTCAACCTGCACTCGATTTGGAGGGAAAGCATGGATGATTTCGTCCATCTGCACCTGCACACTCAGTACAGCCTCCTGGACGGCAGCATAACCATATCCAAACTCTTCGAGAGGGCTCCCAAGTTGGGTCTCCAGGCCCTGGCCATCACCGACCATGGGAACATGTTCGGAGTGGTACCCTTTTACAAGAAGGCCAAGGCCACAGGTATCCACCCCATCATAGGGTGTGAAACCTATATGGCTCCCGGTTCCAGGCTGGAAAAGACCACCCACAGAGGACTCCCCGACGCCTCCTACCACCTCATCCTTCTGGTCAAAGACAGGCAGGGTTACAAGAACCTGGTGAAGCTCATCTCATCGGCCCACCTGGACGGTTTCTACTACAAGCCCAGGATAGACAGGGAGATCTTAAAGGAACACAGCCAGGGACTCATCGCCCTCTCCGCCTGCCTCAAAGGGGAGATCCCCCATCGCATACTCCAGGGAGACCTGGAGGGGGCCAGGGAAGCAGCCCGGGAGTACCTGAAGATCATGGGAGAGGGGAACTTCTTCCTGGAGATCCAGCACAACGGCATACCCGAGCAGGAGGAAGTGAACAGGGAGCTCATTTCCATGGCCCGGGAGATGGGTATCCCCCTGGTGGCCACCAACGACTGCCACTATCTGGACCCTCAGGACGCCCAGGCCCACGACGTGCTCCTATGTATCCAGACCGGGAAACTGGTCCAGGATCAGGACAGAATGAAGATGTCCACCGACGAGCTCTACCTCAGGAGCCCCCGGGAGATGAAGGATCTCTTCTCCCATCTGGAGGAGGCCGTGGACAACACATGGGACATCGCCAACCGATGCCAGTTCGAGTTCCAGTTCGGCCAGCTCCACCTGCCTGTCTATAAGGTGCCCCAGGGATACGACCTGGACAGCTATCTGGAACATCTGGCCTGGCAAGGACTGGAGAGAAGAAAGGATAGGGGGGAACTCAGCCCCCACAAGGACTGGGGAGAGTACCAGGAACGGCTCAGGGAAGAACTCACCATCATCAAAGACATGGGATTCTCGGGCTACTTCCTCATCGTCTGGGACTTTGTCCGCTTCGCCAGGGAGAAGGGCATTCCCGTAGGACCGGGAAGGGGCTCCGCCGCGGGGTCCCTGGTCTCCTACGCCCTGGGCATCACCAACATCGATCCCCTGCCCTACAACCTCCTCTTCGAAAGGTTCCTGAACCCCGAGAGGGTGAGCATGCCGGACATAGACATCGACTTCTGCATGGACCGCAGGGACGAGGTTATCGAATACGTCAGGGAGAAATACGGCAAGGACAACGTGGCCAAGATCATCACCTTTGGAACTCTCTCGGCCCGGGCGGTGGTGAGGGATGTGGGCCGGGCCCTGGGGGTACCCTACAAGGAAGTGGACCGCGTGGCCAAGCTCATCCCCAGCGGGCCGGGCATCAGCATGACCGTGGCCAGGGCCATAGAAGAAGTACCCCAGCTCAGGGAACTCATGAACGAAGACGCCCGGGTGAAAGAGATCCTGGACATCTCCCAGAAACTGGAGGGCCTCTCCCGCCACGCCTCCACCCACGCTGCAGGGGTGGTCATCACCCCCGACGACCTCAGAGAGCACGTACCCCTCTACAGGGGAACGGACAACGAAGTGGTGACCCAGTACGCCAAGGACGAGCTGGAGGAACTGGGCCTTTTGAAGATGGATCTCCTGGGACTCAAGACCCTCACCGTCATCCGCATGGCCCTGGATCTCATAGAGAGGTTCCGGGGAGAGAGAGTGGACCTGGAACACCTGCCCATGGACGATGCCGAGACCTACAAACTCCTGGAGGAAGGAAAGACCCTGGGGGTCTTCCAGCTGGAGTCCACAGGCATGAGGGAACTCATAAAGAAGCTGAAGCCCTCCCGTTTCGAGGATCTCATAGCCCTGGTGGCCCTCTACCGTCCGGGGCCTCTGGGGTCGGGCATGGTGGAGGATTTCATCAACAGGAAACACGGGAAAGTGAAGTGGAAGCCCCCCCTGCCCCAGATTGAAGACATCCTGGCCGAGACTTACGGGGTCATCCTCTACCAGGAACAGGTGATGCAGATCGCCAGCCGCCTGGCGGGCTTCACCATGGGCCAAGCGGATCTGCTGCGAAGGGCCATGGGCAAGAAAAAGATGGAGGTCATGCTCAAA